>JBMSNZ010000045.1:0-14445 GCA_049421965.1 Erythrobacter sp. | reverse complement strand
CGCCCCCGCCCCCCCCCCCCCCGGGGGGGCAGGCCAGCGTCTTGTCCCAGATCTCCCCGGCGTCGTGTTCGACCCAGCCGGGCGTCGGGTAATACTGCGTCAGTTCCTGCTGCGCGACGCTATGCAGCGCACCAGCGGAATCGAACAGCATCGCGCGGGTAGAGGTCGTTCCCTCGTCCAGTACCAGGATGTATTCGCTCACTCCGCCCCTCCCAATTCTCTCAGGCGTGACATGTGGCAGGGTCTTCCCCATATGCAAGCCATGGCGTTACCTCCCGAGCCCTGGCCGACCGGCGTGGCCGAGCAATGCGAGCCGCTGGTTCGGCGCGTGCTGGCCCCCAATCCCTCGCCCTATACCTACACTGGCACGCAGACCTATCTTGTCGGCAATGCCGGCGATGTCGCGGTGATCGATCCGGGGCCGGCCGATCCGGCGCATCTCGATGCTGTGGAGCGTGCGATCGGCGGGGCGAAGGTTGTGGCGATCATGTGCACCCACACCCACCGCGACCATTCGCCGGCGGCGGCTCCGCTCAGCGCGCGCACCGGGGCCCCGGTAGTGGGCTGCGCGCCGCTGGTGCTTGACAGCGAGATACTGGCGCAATGGGGGCCGCGCAGCGACGAAAGCTTTGACAGCACCTATGCACCCGACCGCGTGCTCGAAGACGGCGAAGCGATGACCGGAACAGGCTGGACGCTGCGCGCGGTCCATACGCCCGGCCATACCTCGAACCATTTGTGCTTCGCGCTAGAAGAAAGTGGCGCACTGTTCACCGGCGATCATGTGATGGGCTGGTCGACCAGCGTGGTGATCCCGCCCGATGGCGACATGGGTCATTACCTCAAGAGCCTCGAACGGCTGCAGGGGCGCAACGATCGCGTCTATTATTCGGCGCATGGCGAGCCGATCACCAAGCCGCAGCAGCTGGTACGCGGCATGATCGGGCACCGCCGCCAGCGCGAAAACCAGATCCTGCGACTATTGAGCGAACGCTCCCTCGCCCTGCCCGAATTCATCCCCGAGATGTACAAGGGGCTCGATCCGCGGCTGGACAAGGCCGCGCAGATGAGCGTGCTGGCCCATCTGCTTGATCTGGAGAGGCGCGGCATGGCGGCGCATCAGGGCGAGGTCTGGCGCGCTGGCTGAAAGCCCGCCCGATACGCTCACCAAAACTGCAAAGCAGTCTTTCGTCTGCCCGCAAGCCGCACTAGACTAAAGCGGGGCAAAGGGAGGATTGCAGACCATGGCTACAGTTGCGGCAGATCGCGCCGATCCGGAACGGCGCTTTTTCCTGATCATGGCCTGGGTGATGTCGCTCATCATCGTGGCCGGATTCTCGCTCAACCTCGCGATGGGCCGATCCAGCTTTGCGGTCCCGTGGCAATACCATGTCCATGGCGTGGTCTTCTTCACCTGGGTGGCGCTCTATTTGGCTCAGAACACGCTGATCGCGGGCGGCAATATCGCGCTCCACCGGCGGCTGGGGCAGCTCGCCTATCTGTGGGTTCCGCTGATGGTGGGCATGGGCTTCACCATCATGATCACCTCGATGCGGCGCACCGGCGGGCCGTTCTTCTTCGACCAGAACGAGTTCTTCATCAGCAATTCGCTGCAGCTGCTGGTGTTCGGCGGTCTTGCCTTCGTCGGGCTGAAGGCGCGCCGCTATAACGGATTGCATCGCCGGCTGATGTTCTGTTCGATGGCGATCCTGACCGGGCCGGGCCTTGGCCGGCTGCTGCCGATGCCGCTGCTGATCCCCCATGCCTGGAAGCTTACTGTCGCGATGACGCTGATCTTCCCCCTGATCGGGATGCTGGCCGACTGGCGCCGCCACGGCAAGATCCATCGCGCATGGTTCTGGGGCGTGGGGATGGTGGTGGGCGCACAGATCGTGGCCGATCTCATCGCTTACAGCCCGCTGGGCGTAACCCTTACCGAACAGATGCTGGCCGGCTCGCCCGGGGCGCAGCGGCCGATGGCGGCCTTCCTGCCGCCCGGCTTTGCCATGTAACAGCCGCAGGTGAAACGCGCTCGCAAATCGCGGCTGGCACCCTATATGGATGCCAGCGGCAACTGACTGGAAAGCCAAGATGAGCGTCCTCACCAAAGTCCCCACCGGCAAGGATCTGCTGGCCGAGATCGATCGCCTGCGCAAGGAACGCAACGCGGTGATCCTGGCGCATTACTACCAGACGGCGGACATCCAGGACATTGCCGACTTCGTGGGAGATTCGCTCGAACTGTCGCGCCGGGCGGCTGAAACCGATGCCGATGTGATCGCCTTTTGCGGGGTCAAGTTCATGGCGGAAACCGCCAAGATCCTGAGCCCCCAGAAGATCGTGATCCTGCCCGACATGGATGCCGGTTGCAGCCTGGAAGACAGCTGCCCGCCCGAGAAGTTCAAGGCCTTCCGCGAAGCGCACCCCGATCACATCGCGCTGACCTACATCAACTGCTCGACCGAGGTGAAGGCGCTGAGCGACATCATCGTCACCTCGTCGAGCGCAGAAACGATCCTGCAGCAGATCCCGGCGGATCAGAAGATCATCTTCGGCCCCGACCGGCACCTCGGCGGCTACCTCTCGCGCAAGTTCGGGCGCGAGATGCTGCTGTGGCCGGGCGTATGCATCGTGCACGAGGCGTTCAGCGAAACCGAGCTGCTCAAGCTCAAGCAGCAGTATCCCGGCGCACCGGTGGCCGCGCACCCCGAATGCCCGCCCTCGATCATCGACCATGCCGATTATGTCGGCTCGACCAGCGGCATTCTGAACTTTGCGAAGAACTTCGAAGGCGACACGCTGATCGTCGCCACGGAACCGCACATCATGCACCAGATGGAAAAGGCGCTGCCCGAAAAGACCTTCATCGGTGCGCCGGGTGCAGACGGCAACTGCAGCTGCAACATCTGCCCTTACATGGCGCTCAACACGATGGAAAAGCTCTATGTCGCGCTGCGTGACCTTGAGCCGCGCATCGAGATTGAGGAGAACCTGCGGCTGGCAGCGAAGAAGAGCCTCGACCGGATGCTGGAAATGGCGGCAGGTACCGTGGGCAAGGGCGATCTGGGCGCCAGGGACTGACGCTCAGCCCCGCCGCGCCCGGGCCACAACCAGCGCGCTGCCCAGCAGCACCATCCCCACGATATCGGGCGCGAGCAGCAACTCGCCATAGACCAGATAGCCTGACAGTGCCGCCACCGCCGGCTGAGTGAGCAGCGCCAGCGCGATCACCAGCGGCGGGAAATGCCGCATCGAGAACACCAGCAGCCCCTGGCCCACCAGCTGGCTGGTAAGCGACAGCGCGAACAGCGGGATCCAGCCCTCGCGTGTGGCGGGCAGCACCGGTTCGCCCAGCGCAATCGCCAGCGCCAGCAGCACCGGGCAGGCAAAGATGCTGACCCACACCAGCAGGCTCCACCCGCCGATCGACTGGCGCGCGTCCTGCAGGATGATGAGATAGACCGCGTAAAGCAGCCCGGCGGTGATGCACAGCAGGTCGCCGATCAGCGTCGCGGTGGAAATCTCGAGGCTGCGCCCCAGCAGCAGGCCTGCTCCGCCCAGCGCAAAGAGGATGGCCAGCCATTCCATGCCGCGTGGCAGGCTGCGGGCAACGAAGAACCCCCACACCATGAACACCAGCGAACCCATGTTGCCGAAGATCGAGGCATTGCCGAGCCGCGTCATCCCGATGCCGATATGCCAGGCGGCAAGATCAAGCCCGAACGCGGTGGCGCCGATCGCCACCAGCACAAGCGTGCGGCGCGGCAAGCCGCCGAGCGGCTGCCCCATGCTGCGCGCCAGCAGGATCAGCACCGGCAAGGCCAGGAACAGCCGCCAGAAGCCTGCGCTCACCGGGCCGCTGTCCGATGCGCGCACCGCCCAGGGGCCGAGCGCCAGGCCGACATTGCCTGCCAGCAGCGCCAGCGCCAGCACCCACCCCGGCGCAGAGATGCGCGCGCGGTCGATGGCGCTTTCGTTTTCCATGGCCCTCTCGTTTTCCACGGGTTGCGCCCTAGCCCGCAAAGCCCCAAGGGCGAAGCCAATTCGATCAGCCCGGAAAGGAAACTGCCTTGCACGATTCGCTGTTCCAGCCGCTCAAGTTCGGCGCATTTGAAGCCAAGAACCGCATCTTCATGGCCCCGCTCACCCGCGGCCGCGCTGCCGAGCCGATGTTCGTGCCCAACGAACTTATGGCGACCTATTACCGACAGCGTGCCGGCGCGGGCCTCATCCTCAGCGAAGCGACCGGGATCAGCCGCGAAGGGCTGGGCTGGCCATCGGCGCCGGGCATCTGGAGCGACGAACAGGCCGAGGCATGGAAGGCCTCGACCGCGGCGGTGCACGAGGAAGGTGGTTTGATCGTGCTCCAGCTGTGGCACATGGGCCGGATCGTCCACCCCTATTTCCTCGATGGCGAGCCGCCGTTCTCGGCCAGCGCAACCTGCGCACCGGGCCATGCCCATACGCCGGTGGGGCGGCAGGACTACCAGACGGCCCGCGCGATGACGCTGGAAGACATCAGGCGCACAATCGGCGACTACCGCCGCGCTGCCGAAAACGCCAAAGCTGCAGGCTTTGACGGGGTGCAGCTGCACGGCGCGAATGGCTATCTGGTCGACCAGTTCCTGCGCGATGGCACCAATCTGCGCGACGATGCTTATGGCGGCAGCCCCGAGAACCGCACCCGCTTCATGCGCGAAGTGCTGGAAGCACTGGTCGATGTCTGGGGCGCGGATCGGGTGGGCATCCGCCTGTCACCCAATGGCGAATCGCAGGGCTGCGATGACAGCAATCCGCCGGCCACCTTCGGCGCGGCAGCCAAGGTGTGCGAGGAGCTGGGCCTGGCGTTTGTGGAACTGCGCGAGCCCGGACCAGACGGCACCTTCGGCCAGACCGACGTGCCCAAGCAAAGCCCGATGATCCGCGAGATCTATTCGGGCGCGCTGGTGCTGAACAGCGACTATACCGCCGCCGAGGCAGACGCCGATGTCAGCGCGGGCCGCTGCGACGCGGTGAGCTTTGGCCGGCCCTATATCTCGAACCCTGACCTCGCAGAGCGGATCCGCGTCGGCGCGCACTGGAACCCCAACAAGGACGTGCCCAAGAGCTGGTACTTCCCGGGCGAAGCCGGTTACATTGACTATCCCACGCTGGCGGAAGAACAGGCGGCTGCCTGAACCGGGCGCGCCCGGCCGGGCCTATTCCGCCTGAGGCGCTTCGGCGCCAGGAGCGGCGGGTACGGCCGGGGCGGCGCCTTCTTCGGTGGCGAGCGCTTCCCCTTCGGCACCCTCGGCCGCTTCCTCGCCTTCGCCGGCATCGGCAGAGCGGGTTTCGCGCAGCACCGGCGATTGCGATTTGACCTGATCGAGCGGCAGCATATCGTCGCTGATCGACCCGCCGAGCACTTCGCCTTCGGCTTCGCGCTCGTCCTCGCCGCGCCCAGGAAGCTGTGCATCGCAGGCTGCAAGCAAGGCCAATGCCGCCACTGCCGCAATCCTCAGACCTTGCATGATTCTCTCCCTTCTGCTGCCGCCAGCCGCGCAAGGAAGCCGGGCGCTGCGGCGATCAGCGCCTCGTCCCACTGCCGCGGCGAAATGTCGAGCCCCAGCCGCTTGAGGCTGGTCACACCGAATTCCTCGATCCCGCACGGCACGATGCCGCCGAAATGCGACAGGTCCGGATCGAGATTGACCGAAAAGCCGTGCATGGTGATCCAGCGCCGCACGCGCACGCCGATCGCGCCGATCTTGGCCTCGCGCCCGTCCATGTCGCGGGTCCAGATCCCCACGCGCCCTTCGGCTGCCCAGCTCTCGACCCCGAATCCTGCGAGCGTCGCGATCACCCACTGCTCCAGCGCGTGCACGAAGCAGCGCACATCCCTGCCGCGCTGTGTCAGGTCGAGCAGCACATAGCCGATCCGCTGGCCCGGCCCGTGATAGGTGTAGCGCCCGCCGCGCCCCGCCTCGACCACTTCGAAACGCGGGTCGAGCAGTTCGGCCGCCGCAGCGCTGGTCCCGGCGGTATAGACCGGGGGATGCTCGAGCAGCCACACCAGTTCGCGCGCTTCGCCCGCCGCGATCGCGGCGTTGCGGCGCTCCATCTCAGCCAGCGCCGTGCGATAGGGCACCTCCACGCTTTCGCGCCGCCATTCGATCGCGTCTGTGGCTTGCGGTTCCATCGGCGATTGCGTGGGGGCAATCGCTGCGCTTATCAAGAGCCTTGCGCGGATTTCGCGTAGCGATCGGGGAGAAGCAGCGATGAAACTGGACATGGGCGCGGCCTGGAACACAGCTACCAGCCTGATCGGGCGCAACCGCGACGTCGTGCTGGTGATCGCCGGGGTGTTCTTCTTCCTGCCTTCGCTCGCGGTAGGCCTTGCACTGCCCCAGGCTGATGCGCTGGCTTCTTCTGCCGCATCGGACGACCCGCAGGCGCTGATGAACGCGATGATGGGCTTCTATGCCGATTACTGGTGGGCGCTGCTGCTTACCTTCATATTCCAGGGCGTGGGCACGCTGGCGCTGCTGACCCTGCTGACCGACCGCGCCCGACCCACCGTAGGCGAGGCGATCAAGCGCGGTGCGATCTCGTTCCCGTCCTATTTCGTGACCAATATCCTTGCCGCCATCGCGGTCGCGGGCGTGGTGATGCTGCCGCTGGCGCTGGTCGGGATGTCCGGCTCGGCCGCTACTGCCGCGATCGCGGCGATCCTCCTTTTGCCGGTGATGGTCTATCTGATGGTCAAGTTCTCGCTGATCATGCCCGCCATCGCCATCGACGGGATACTCAATCCGCTCGCCGCGCTGCGGCGCTCGTGGCAGCTGACCAGGGGCAACAGCTTCCGCCTGCTGCTGTTCTATTTCCTGCTGCTGGTCGCGACCACGGTGATCCTGGCGCTGGTGTCGATGGTGGTGGGTGTGATCTTCGCGGCAATGGGCGGCGAGATCGAAAAGCTCGGCAACGCCATTTTCAGCAGCCTGATCAACGCCGCCTTCGTCGTGGTATTCTTCGGCGTGCTGGCCGGGGTCCACCGCCAGCTGGCCGGCGAAGCGCCCGAAGCGCTGACCGAACTGTTCGAATAGGCGGCGCTCAGACCGCGCTGCCAGCCTCGGGCGCTGCGTCCTTCCAGCCCCAGAACAGCTTGCAGGGCAGGATGTTGAGCCATTCGAAACCGCTGTCGATCCGCGCGAAATGCGGGCGCATATAGTCAAGGCAGGCCGCGGTGAACTGGTAGACCAGGAAGCCGCCACCGGGCCGCAACGCACGGTGCGTGGCAGCAGCGATCGCCGGGGCGACCCCGGCCGGCAGCGTCGAGAACGGCAGGCCAGAAAGGATGTAGTCCGCCTGCTCGAAGCCGTGATCGCGGATGATCGCCTCGACATCGGCAGCTGAACCCAGCACCGCATGGAAGCGCTTGTCGCGGATGGTGCGCTGCAGATAGTCGATGAAGAGCGGGTTGGTGTCGATCACGATCAGCGCGGCATCGCCGCTCAGCCGCTCCAGCACCGGGCGGCAGAAGGTGCCGATGCCCGGCCCGTATTCGACGAACAGCCGGCAGTTGCGCCAGTCGACCGGCTCAAGCATCCGCCGCACGGTAAAACCCGAAGACGGGATGATCGAACCGACCATCCTTGGGTGTTCGACAAAGCCGCGGAAGAACACGGCGCACTGGCCGGCATAGGCCGCCAACCGATCGCGCAGCCGCCGCCGCAGGCCGATCGCGATTCCTCTCGAATTCATGGGGCTTTCGCTTGCTCGCTTCGAACCGACATGCCCGCGCAGTCGCAGATGCAGCCGCGCATTGCAAGCTTGGCGCGGCTGGCCTAGCGCTGGCTACCCGATGGCCGAGTTCGATCCCGCCCCAACTTCGATCGTTTCGCCCGCGACTGCGGCGACCCCGATCTCGCGCGAGCGCATGGTGCTGCTGTTTGCGGTGATGCTGGTGACGGCGGCAGGCAATACCGCGATGCAATCGGTAATGCCTTCGATCGGCACCGCGCTGGGCGTGGCCGATGTATGGATCAGCCTAGCCTATACCTGGTCAGCGCTGCTGTGGGTGATCTGCGCGCCGATGTGGGCGCGGCGATCGGACCGGCGCGGGCGCAAGTCGATGATGGCGGTGGGCCTGCTGGGCTTCATCGCTTCGATGGCATTGTGCGGCTGGGTCCTGTGGTTCGGCCTGTCCGGCCTTATCTCTGCCGGCGCGACCCTTATCTTCTTTGCGGCCGCGCGCAGCCTTTACGGTGGGTTTGGCTCGGCGGCACCGCCCGCGGTGCAGGCCTATGTCGCCAGCCGCACACCGCGCGCGCAGCGAACGCAGGCGCTGGCGCTGATTTCCTCGAGCTTTGGCCTGGGCACCGTGATCGGCCCCGCGCTCGCTCCGCTGCTGATCCTGCCGGGGCGCGGCCTGGTGGGGCCGTTCTTCGCCTTTGCCCTGTTCGCGGTGGCCGTGCTGATCACGCTGCGGCTGCGCCTGCCCAACGATGCCCCCAGCTATGCCGCACGCGGGCGCGTGGTGGCGGCCCCGTTCAGCGCCAATTCCAACCCGGCCATGACCGATGACGCCGATAATGACGATCTTGTCGCAGCCCCCGGGCAAGGTCAGGCGGATGCAGCGGAAGAGATCCCGCGCCTGCGCTGGAGCGATCCGCGGCTTCGCCCCTGGATGTGGGCGGGCTTGCTTGGCGGGCATGCGCAGGCGGCCACGCTGGGCATTATCGGCTTCTTCATCCTCGACCGGCTGGGCTTGCGTGACGATCCCGCCAGCGGCGCGGGCCCAACAGGGCTGGTGCTGATGGCCGGCGCGATCGCCACCCTGCTGGCGCAGTGGGGCCTGATACCGATGCTCAAGCTGGGGCCGCGCGCCTCGACCATGTGGGGCGTGGCGCTCGCCGCAGTGGGCACGGTGGCGTTCGCCCTGGCACACGATCTTCATGCCATTGCGCTGGGCTTTGCCATCGCGTCGCTCGGTTTCGGGCTCTATCGACCCGGCTTCACGGCCGGCGCTTCACTCGCGGTCAGCCGGCGCGAGCAGGGCCAGGTCGGCGGCATGGTCGCTTCGGTAAATGGCGCGGCCTATGTCGTCGCGCCGGCTATCGGCGTATGGCTCTACGGCCATCACCCGGTGATAGGCTTCGCCGCGATCTGCAGCCTGTGCGCGGCGGTCTACGTTCTCGGCTGGCGCAAGCTCACGCGCGATGACGACCTGATCATCGACCGGCGCTGACCCGCCCGTACACCAGCCTCGGTCCAATCGGTGCGGGTTGCGGAAACCCGAAAATCGACCCCGATCGACTTTTCCGTGTTGCATTTGCGAATAATTCTCAATAGCGGATTTGTGACGCAGGCGACTCGGATGATTGGACGGGGAAATGAAGAAGTTGAGCAGATCCACCTGGCTGGCCGGCGTCGCGCTGATTGCGGCGGCCACCCCCGCCCTGGCCGAAGGCGAGGCAGATGCATTGGCTGCCGAGCAGGACCGGCAATACCTGCCTGAAGGCATCATCGTCACCGGCCAGCGCGAAGGCTATGCCGAGGAAGACGGATCGTCGGGCACCAAGACACCGACCCCGGTGATCGATGTGCCGCAGACGATCACTTTCGTCACCGAGGACCAGCTTGAAGACCAGTCGATCCGCCAGCTGGGCGAGGCGCTGCGTTACGTACCCGGCATCAGCCTCGAGACCGGCGAAGGCCATCGCGACGAGATCTTCATCCGCGGGCAGGAAACCACCGCCGATTTCTATCTCGACGGGCTGCGCGACGATGCGCAGTATTACCGCTCGCTCTACAATGTCGAACGGGTCGAGGTGCTGAAGGGCGCCAACGCGCTGATCTTCGGGCGCGGCGGCGGCGGCGGCGTGATCAACCGGGTCAGCAAGACCGCGAAGATCAATGGCTTTGAAGCCCAGTTCGACGCCTCGGCCGATACCTTCGGCGCCCTCGCGCTGGCGGGCGATGTCAACTCGACCTTGTCTGATGCCGCCGCCCTGCGCGTGAACGCTGCCTATGAGGAATTCGACAGCAATCGCGATTTCTACGAAGGCCACTTCATCGGCCTTGCGCCGACCATGACTGTCGAACTGGGCGACGCGACCCGCCTGGTCGCGAGCTATTCCTACGAAGAGGACGAGCGACTGGTCGATCGCGGGATCCCCGCCGATGGCAGCGGGCCATTGCGCGGCTACCGCGACACGCTGTTCGGCGACCCCGATTTCAACGCCGCGTCCTCGCAGGTGCACATCGCCCGCGCGCGGCTCGAGCACGAATTCTCGGGCAATCTTTCGGCCAATGCCACACTGCAGTTTGCCGATTACGACAAGGCCTATAGCAACATCCTGCCCGACGGGCTGCGCAATGGCGGCGCCGATGTGCAATTCTCCGGCTATCGTGACACGCAGACCAGGCAGAACTGGATCGCGCAGGCCAATCTGGTGTGGGAAGTATCGACCGGCGCGCTCGATCACATGGTCCTCGCCGGCATCGAGGCAAGCTGGCAGGATTCGACCAACGGTCGCAGCAATGCGCTGTTCGCCACGACCAGCGGCGGCACGAGCAACCGCTTCACCACTGCGTTGGCCGATATCTTTGCCTTCCCCGCGATCACGCTGAGCGCCCCGGTGCGCGACCGCGACAGCGCGCTCGAAGTCTTTTCGGCCTATATCCAGGACCAGATCGACATCGGCGAGAAGTTTCAGCTCATCGCCGGCCTGCGGTGGGATCGCTTCGACCTCAAGACAATCGAACAGCTTACCGGCGTGCGCGGCGCTCGGGTCGACGAGAAGGTCAGCCCGCGCCTGGGCCTGATCTACAAGCCGAACGCGCAGCTATCGCTCTATGCCAGCTATGCCACCAGCTTCCTGCCGCAGGCGGGCGACCAGTTCTTCCTGCTTTCGCCAGGAGATGCCGCATTCGAGCCAGAGAAATTCACCAACTACGAAGTGGGTGCGAAATGGGCGCCAAGCGAAAAGCTGTTTGTCACAGCGGCGCTGTTCCAGCTTGAGCGGACCAACACCAAGGGGCCGGATCCGCTGGATCCCTCGCTCGTCGCGCTAGTCGGCGAAAGCCGCACGCGCGGCATCGAGCTGAACCTCGTCGGCGAAATCACGCCCGGCTGGCAGGCGAACCTGGGCTATACCTATCTCGATGGCGAGATCACCAGCACCAGCGTGGATGGCTCTGCCGGGCGCCGCCTGCAGCAGCTGCCCGAACACCAGATCAGCGCCTGGACCCGCTATGATTTTTCAAAGCAGTTCGGCCTCGGCCTTGGCGTGGTCTACCAGGACGACCAGTTCGCCAGCTTTACCAGTGCGGTTACCCTGCCCGATTACCTGCGGGTGGATGCCGCTGCCTATGTCACGGTGAATGACCGCCTGGCGCTGCAGCTCAATGTCGAGAACCTGTTCGACGCGAGCTATTTCCCCAGCGCACATGGCGACAACAACATCCAGCCCGGCCGCCCGCTCAGCGCACGGCTCGGGGTGCGGGTGAAGCTTTAGGCGCTATTCGTCAGTTTTGGGTGCCGGCCGCAGTGCCGGTACCTCGCGCGCTGCATCGCGTGTGCTGATGCCCGGCGGCGGCGCCGCGCTGAGTTTCTCGACCCGGCGCGCCACGCGCCCGGCACGCTGCACCGCCCGCACCAGCCGCGGATAGACCCCGCAGCGGCACAGATTGGGGATTGCCGCCTTGATCTCGGCCTCGGTCGGATTGGCATTGCTGCGCAGCAGCGCCGCCGCCGCGATCACGATACCGGGCGTGCAGAAGCCGCACTGGATCGCCTGCTCGGCCACCATTGCCTGCTGCATCGGATGCGAGCGATCGCGCGACAGGCCCTCGATCGTCGTTACGAAGCGGCCTTCCGCCTCCGCAATCGTGACCATGCACGAACGCAGCGCGGCACCATCCACCAGCACCATGCAGGCCCCGCAATCGCCATTGCCGCAACCGTATTTCGCGCCCGTCAGATTGGCCGCATCGCGCAGCGCCCACAGCAGCGGCGTCTGCGGGTCCATGTCGAATTCGACCGGGCGCTCGTTAACGGTCATGCGCGGCATCGGCGCGCTTTCTCCTCGAGAGGGTGGTTTCCTCGGGCGCCTATCGCATGCAGCGCCGTGGCGCACAACCCAGGCGAGCGGGCGTGGCAGTGACGGTTCGTTAACCATCTTCGCTCATAGAGTCAGGCCTTCATCCCGCTCCGAGGGCTTTGCGAATGGACGACCTGCTGGCGGATTTCATCGAGGAAACCCGCGAATTGCTGGAAGCGAGCGCAGGCGAACTGGTCGCCTGGGAAGCCGATCCGCGCGACCGCGCGCGGCTCGATACCATTTTCCGTTTCGTCCACACGGTGAAGGGCAATTGCGGTTTCTTCGACCTGCCCCGGCTCGAACGGCTGAGCCACGCCGCAGAAGACGCGCTGGCCGATGTGCGCAATGGCCGCCGCGAACCCGACGCCGCGCTGGTCAGCGCGGTGCTCGCCATCATTGACCGGATCGCGCAAATGGTCGACGCGCTGGAGGCTGGCGAAGAATGCCCGTCCGGTGACGACGAGGCGCTGATCGCGGCACTGGACGAGGATGCCTCGGAGGCTGCGCAGACCGATCCCGAACAATCGCAGGCCGACCCGGTGCTGCTTTCCGCCGGTTCCACGCCAAGCGCAGCGCCGCGATCGATCCGGTTGCCGGTGGAACTGCTCGACCGGGTTATGATCGGCGTGTCCGACATGGTGCTGGCGCGCAACGACCTCGCCCATCGCCTGCGCGAAGCCGGTGCCCAGCCGACCATCGATGGCCCGTTCGAACGCCTGACCGCGATCCTCGCCGATGTCCGCGAAGCCGTGACGCGCATGCGGATGCAGCGCATCGACACGCTGTTCGGCGCTTTCCCGCGATTGGTGCGCGATCTTGCCAACGAACTGGGCAAGCAGGTGATGATCGATCTCGACGGCGGCGATGTCGAACTCGACCGCGAGATGATCGAAATGATCCGCGATCCGATGACGCATATCATCCGCAACGCGATCGACCATGGCTTCGAAACACCAGCACAGCGTCTCAAGGCCGGCAAGCGCGAGATCGGCCTGCTGTCGATCGCCGCTCGCCAGTCGGGCAATACCATCGCGATTGTGGTCAGCGATGATGGCAAGGGCCTCGATCAGTCGCGGATCGGTGCCAGGGCGGTCGCCAACGGGCTGATCAGCGCCAGTGAATTGCAGCAGATGTCGCGCAGCGAAATCCTGCAGCTGGTGTTTGCTCCGGGGCTTTCCACGGCAGAGCAGGTCAGTTCGGTCTCAGGGCGTGTGTCGGCCTCGATGTTGTCCGCGCCAATCTCGAAAAAGTCGGTGGGTCGATCGGAGTTGCCAGCACGCCGGGCCAGGGCACGGTTTTCACGCTGCAGATCCCGCTCACGCTCAGCATAATCGCCGGTGTGACAGTGGAAGCGGCGGGCCAGCGCTTTGCGATCCCGCAGGGCTTCGTCGAAGAGATCGTGCATCTCGATACCACACAGAACGGCGTGACGCGGCTGGGCGATACCGCATTGGTCAGCTTCCGCGGGCAACGCCTGCCCTGCCTGGCTCTGGCCGATGTGCTTGGGCTCGGGAACAATGTTGCCGCCCCGGCGAAGGTGCTTGTTCTCCTGAAGCTGGCGCGCGGAAATCTGTTCGCGCTCGCAGTGGATGCGATCCACAACCATGGCGATCTGGTAGTCAAGCCGGTTGCGCCCGCCGTAATGCAGAGCCGCGTGTTTGCCGGTTCGACCCTGCTGGACGACGGGCGCCCGATCCTGATGCTGGATGTGCCGAACATTGCCGAACTTAACGGGCTCGGCTCGGACCAGTCCGACAGCTATCGCAGTTTCGAGCCCGATCAGGCCGAGCAAGTTTCCCAGGGCAAGGGCGATCAGGCCATGCTGTTCCGCAGCTTCGATGGCCAGCGCTGCGCCGTGCGGCTGGGCCTGGTCCAGCGCATCGAAACGGTGCCCGCCAGCGCGGTCGACCGCAGCGGCGCGCGGCGGCGCGCGGTGGTGGACGGCGAGATCCTGCCGCTGGTGGCGCTTTCGGATCAGGCGGAAAGCAGCGGCCGGATCAGGATGCTGCGCCTGTCGGATGGCAGCTGCGAACTGCTCTACGCCGTAGCTGCCGTGGAAGACGCGGTCGTGCTCGATGGCGATCTTGTCCCCGTGGCTGACGACCCTCTGGTCGAGGCTGTGACGCTGGTCGATGAAGAACCGGTTTCGCTGCTCGACGGCCATGCGCTGTTCGCGCGCCACGGTGCCGTGCCGCAGCGACTGGTCGGGCTGACCTGCCACATACCATCGAGTGACTGGGCGCGGGCAATCCTTGCTCCGCTGATCAAGGCAGCCGGTTATCGCCCCGTCGACGATCCAGCGGCAGCCGATGTTGCGTTCGTGATCGACGCTGAGGCCCAGCCGGAACAGGCGGGCGCGGTG
>JBMSNZ010000044.1:0-14595 GCA_049421965.1 Erythrobacter sp. | reverse complement strand
CAGGTCCGGAGCAAGTCCCTCGATGTCGATCCGCAGGCGCAGCAAGGGGGCACACAGTGGCAGCTGCCCCTGGCGAAACACCTCTACCGAGCTGAGCGGCAATTGCAGGGTACCGCTGACACCGCGGCTCTGATGCGCACCGATCCATTCGATCTCGCCTGCCGGTGCCAGCTGGGTGGTATCAGTGGCGAGTTGCTGTTCGGCAGGCAGCGCATGGCTGGAACTGATCAGGTCGGCTGCCACGGCCACGCCGCGCAGCGGCTGATCCGAGCGATTGGAGATTGTCAGGCGATAGGTCAGCGTCAGCATCATCACGCTGCGCATCAGTTGTTCGATTTCGAGCGAAATTGCCGGAGGCGAGCTCTCGCGGGCCGGCACTGGCGCACGCACGGCCGGTGCCTTGATCGAGCGAGCGGCGCCCGGATGCGGCCTGTCTGCGCGTCGCCGCGCCACCAGCCAGCCTCCCAGCGCACCGGTCATCAGCGCTGCGAGCAGGCCCGCCGCCCAGGGCCACCAAGCCGGTAGCAGGGGCTGGGGCCCATTATCGTCCGATGCCACAACAGCGGGTGGCGGCGCGGCGATGGGTTCGGGCGTGAAGCCCGGCAGCGATGCCGTTGGGTCTTGGGGCGTTGCAGCCGCAGATGTCGCTGTGCTGGCCGGACGTTCAACGGGTGTGGAATCTGTGGGCCTTGCAGGCGAAGAGGTCACGGGGCGCGGCTGCGCTGAAGCGGGCCGCATGGTTGGCGCAGGCGCCGGCAGTGGGCCTGACGACGCGGTCGGAGCCTGGGTGGCAGCCGGTGTCGGCGTCGGGGTGGGGGTTGGCCGCTCGACCACGCGCGGTCCGATCGGCACGCCGGAGCGGACATCAGCTGGGCCCTGCACACTCGGCGTGGGTGACGAGCCCGGCGGAAGGCTGAAGTCCTGCGGCCTCTCCTGCGCGGCGAGCGGGCCGGGCATCAGCGCGGCGGCGGGAAGCGCGAGGGCAAGGAGGGAGCGACTTCGGCGGGTCATGGCAATGCGTTGCGGTGAAGCGGGAGTGCCACTGAATAGGCACTTAACCCGTGCGCTGCCAGTCACACTCTTGCGCCGGACGTCACTTCGCGGCAACAGCGCGGCATGAGCGACACACCGAAACCGCAGTTCCTGGGCAAGCAGAGCGCATTGCCGGCCTCGCCCGAGCAGGCGCAGCTTGACTATGTGCCCAACCCTCGGCCGGGCGCGCTTTACCTCGTCCGATTTGCCGCGCCCGAATTCACTTCGCTATGCCCGGTGACAGGACAACCCGATTTCGCGCACCTTGTGATCGATTACGCGCCGGGTAAGACCATCGTCGAATCCAAGAGCCTCAAGCTTTTCCTTGGCAGTTTCCGCAACCACAGCGGCTTCCACGAGGATGTGACGGTGGGTATCGGACAGCGCCTGGCAGCCGAGATGAAGCCGCAATGGCTGCGCATTGGCGGTTATTGGTATCCGCGCGGCGGCATCCCGATCGATGTTTTCTGGCAGAACGGCCCCGCACCCGAAGGGCTATGGGTGCCCGACCAGGGCGTGGCGAGCTATCGCGGGCGCGGGTGAGAGGTGAAAATGGTGCCGGCTGCAGGATTCGAACCCGCGGCCCCCTGATTACAAATCAGGTGCTCTACCAACTGAGCTAAGCCGGCATTCTTTTTTGCCCTACCGCTTCGCTGCTTGAGGACGAATTGGCGTCCTGTTCTTCCAAGCCAGTAGGGTCGCCCGTCGCTAACCTCAAACCGCGCCGAAAGTCCAGCCTTCCGTGCGGGCGATCTGCGGATCAAGGCCGGAGGGGTTCCAGCAGGCTGGCTGCGGCGCGATCATGCGGAGCCAGGCCGCAGTGACCAGCGCATCGGACGAATGATCGTCAATCGGGCCAGTCCCTTTGATCTGCGGCGAACTGAGTTCTGCCAGTGCGGCATTGAGCTGCTCGTAACTGCGCAGCTTGGTCCGGCCTGCGCCAACCCCGCCGCCACGTGCAGCGATGCTGGTGTACATCTCGACCAGCACCGGGCCGCTGGCGGGAAGTGGGTCGATCGGCCAGATTGACGCGCGCCCTTCGAGCCGGTGGAGCAGGCGCATTCCGGTGAGGCTCGACTTGCCGACCTGCGCCGCGCCAACGAGGTTGAAATTGCTCACCGGTCGCACACCCTGCGCGCGCTGGGCCAGTTCGGCACGGCGGAAGCGGCCTTCTCGCGTGGCCGCACCGGGAAGGTGGAAACGGTCGCCGATCTGTTCCTTCGAATGGCGGAAATAGCGTGAAGCCTCGCCATGCGTGACGAAACTGCCGCATTCGAGATGCGGGTCGGAAGCGCAGATATCGTCGATCAGCGCCCATAGCGCCCGCGCGCCCTGCGGGCTCTCTTGCCAGCCGGGGAAGAAAGCGCCGGCATCGGCAAAGGGCAGCGAGATGCCAAGGTCCATCCCCACCAGCGCGCCTTCGGGAACATCCTCGCGCAGCAGCACCAGTATGTCCTCGCGCGACCAGCCACGCGCAGGCGGCGCCACCAGCACCGGTGCGCCGCCCCGGGCATCGGCAATTGCCACGGCGATACCCTTGTGGCGCTCGCCTTTCGCGCCGGACCAGTCGATTGCCAGGAAATGGGTGAAGTCACGCATCGCGGCGCTGGCTTCTCAAATGCTCCCAATGCGCAAGCCGTTCGCGGACCTGCCGTTCGAAGCCCCGGTCAACCGGGGCATAGAAGCTCTGCGGTTCCATCGCTTCCGGCCAATAGTTCGCGCCCGAGAAGCCTTCTTCGGAATTGTGGTCATACGCGTAGCCGGAGCCATAGCCGATGTCTTTCATCAGGCTTGTCGGCGCATTAAGAATGCTGCGGGGAGGCATCAGGCTGCCGGTTTCGCGCGCGCTGGCCCAGGCCGCCTTTTGCGCAACATAGGCGGCATTCGATTTGGGTGCGGTGGCGCAATAGAGACAGGCCTGTACGATCGCGAGTTCGCCTTCGGGGCTGCCGAGGAAATCATAGGCATCCTTGGCTGCCAGGCATTGCACCAGCGCCTGCGGATCGGCGAGGCCGATATCCTCGGAGGCGAACCGGACCAGCCTGCGCAACACATAGAGCGGCTGTTCGCCCGCAACGAGCATCCGCGCGAGGTAATAGAGCGCGGCCTGCGGGTCGCTGCCGCGCAAGCTTTTGTGGAGTGCGCTGATGAGGTTGTAATGGCCTTCGCGGTCCTTGTCATAAACCGCCATGCGGCGTTGCAGGAACTTTGCCAGGCCAGCCGGATCGAGCGGGGAGGCTAGTTGCGCATGGTAAAGCGTCTCGGCCTGATTGAGCAGGAACCGCCCGTCGCCGTCGGCGCTGGTAACCAGCGCCTCGCGTGCCGCCGCGGTCAGCGGCAGCGGCCCCTCCAGTTCCTCCGCGCGTTCGAGCAGCTTTTCCAGCGCCGCTGCGCCTAGCCGTTCGAGCACCAGCACCTGCGCCCGGCTGAGCAAGGCCGCATTGAGTTCGAAGCTGGGATTCTCGGTAGTCGCGCCGACCAGTGTGACTGTGCCGCGTTCGACAAAGGGCAGGAAGCCATCCTGCTGGGCGCGGTTGAAGCGGTGGATCTCGTCTACGAACAGCAGTGTGCGCTGGCCCATGCGCGCGGCGGTTTCCGCTTCGGCAAAGGCCTTCTTGAGGTCCGCAACGCCCGAGAACACCGCGCTGACAGAAACGAAACGCATGCCCACGGCATCAGCCAGCAGCCGGGCAATGCTGGTCTTGCCGGTGCCGGGTGGGCCCCACAGGATCAGGCTCGACAGGCGGCCTGCCGCCACCATGCGCCCGATCGCGCCTTCCGGCCCGGTCAGATGTTCCTGCCCGATGACATCACTGAGGCGCTGCGGGCGCAACCGATCGGCGAGCGGCGCATCGGCACGCGGCCGCTCTGGCGGCGGGGGCGGGGCGGGATCGTCGGCGAACAGATCTGGCATTTGTCGGACTGCATAGGCCGTTCGCAGGATAATTGGCCAGCCTTCTTGCAACGCTGTATCAAAGATATATCTTAGAGCTATCGAGATAGATCGGGAGAATACCCATGACCTGGAACAGGAATCGCGGCTTCAGAGGTTCGGACGCGTGGCCCTTCATCGCCATGATGGCGGGCGCGAGCGGCAATGACTGGGGCGCTTCAAGGCAGGATCGCGACGACGAAGGCTATTACGCCGAAGGTCGGAATGGCCGCCGCCGCAGAGTGTTTGGACAGGGCGAACTGCGACTGGTGCTGCTGGCGCTGATCCGCGACGAGCCGCGCCACGGTTATGAACTGATCAAGGCGATCGAGGAACTGACCGGCGGAGAATATGCGCCGAGTCCGGGCGCCGTCTATCCCACTCTGCAAATGCTGCAAGACGAAGCCATGATCGACGAGGCCAAGGCTGAAGGCGCGAAGAAGCCCTTCGAAGCAACCGTCGACGGCATTGCCGAGCTCGACGCCCGCGCCGACGAGGTCGAGCAGCTGATGCGGCGACTGAGCCGGATGGGTGAGCGGCACTCGCGGGTGCGTTCGCCCGATCTGTTCCGCGCGATGGGCAATCTTGCCTCGGTTCTCAAGAACCGTGCCCGTGCTGGCAAGCTCGACAAGGCCGCAATGGATGAGATCGTCGATATCATCGACGAGGTTGCCAAGCGGATCGAACGGTTGTGAGCTTCCGGCGCATTTGCGCCCGGGGCCGATTGTAGGGTATCCTCACCCCCATGGACCCGGCATAGACCCGGGACCAGTGGGGGGAGGACTATAATGAACCAGCCAGTCAAGGCGCCGTGGCACCTCTGGGCGATCGGCCTTGTCACTCTACTATGGAACGCGATCGGCATCATGAGCTACATGATGACGCGGCTCGATATGCTCGACCAATTGGGCATGACGCCCGACCAGATTGCCTATTTCGACACCTTTCCGGCCTTGGCCAACGCGCTTTGGGCGCTTGGCGTTTGGGGCGCGTTCCTTGGTTCGGTCCTGCTGCTGGCGCGCTCGCGCTGGGCTGTGCCTTCCTTGATGGTGTCAGTGGTGGGACTGGTCGGGACAACCGTGTTCCAGCGCTTCGTGACCGAGGTTCCTGAAGGCATGTCGAACCCGGCGATCGATATCGCGATCTGGGTAATCACGCTGTTCATGCTATGGTACGCGCACCGGATGCGCGGGCAGGGCGTGCTAAGCTGACGCGCTTCCGGCGGCACAATGCGTGTCGGCCCGCACCAGTGATCCGCCGCGCTTGGCCACCA
Source organism: Erythrobacter sp. (assembly GCA_049421965.1). Classification (GTDB taxonomy): domain Bacteria; phylum Pseudomonadota; class Alphaproteobacteria; order Sphingomonadales; family Sphingomonadaceae; genus Erythrobacter. Next base: position 9,358 of record JBMSNZ010000044.1, on the reverse strand, counting down.
ATCTGAGGTAGCCGTCGGCTACGGTCTGGTTGATCGCATCCCAGCTGTATTCGCGCGACTTGCGCTCGCCCGCCGCGCCATGCGCCAGCCGCAGATCGCGGTCCGTGCAATAGGGTGCGATCGCATCGGCGAAGGCGACGGCATCTCCGGGCGGAACCAGTTGGCCGGTCACGCCCGGATCGACCAATGACGATGCGCCGGTCGCGCCTGCTGCGACTACCGGCAGGCCGCTCGCCATGGCTTCCAGCGTGACATTGCCAAACGTCTCGGTGATCGAAGGGTTGAAGAATATGTCGCCGCTGGCGAGCGCCTGGCCCAGATCGGCGCCGGTCTTGAACCCGGCAAAGATTGCCCCCGGCAGCGCTTGCTCAAACCAGCCGCGTGCCGGCCCGTCGCCGATCACCAGCACCTTGTGCGGGATCTGCCGCTGGCGCAGCTGCAGGATCGATTCGGCAAAGACGTCGAGCCCCTTTTCCATCACCAGGCGGCCAAGGAACACCACCGCCACGTCATCGTCGGCCAGCCCATGCGCCCGGCGCCATGCCGCATCGCGCTTGCCCGGATCGAAGATGCTGCGATCAACCCCGCGTGACCAGATCGCGATATCGCGGTGCATGCCCTGCTCGAGCAGTGTCTCGACCATACTTTGCGAGGGAGCGACCAGCGCATCGCAGCGTTTGTAGAAGCGGCGCAGGATCCCTTCGATCACCGGCTCGAGGAATGCGAGACCATAATAGCGCGGATAGGTCTCGAACCGCGTGTGCACCGAAGCCAGCACCGGAATGTTCTGCCCCTGCGCCCAACGCAACGCGGCATGACCTGCCGGATCAGGCGACGAAAGATGGACGATATTGGGGGCAAAGCGCGCGAGATCGCGCTTCACCTCGGCGCCGAGGCCGGTTGGCAGGCGATATTCGCCCCGTCCCTTCACCGGCATGCGCACATTGGGTACGCCCACCAGGTCGCCGGTCGGCTCGAAATCGGGTGTGGCCACCTTGGGTGCATAGACGCGCACGGCCGCGCCCTGGCGCAGCAGGTATTCGACCAGGCGGTTGAGCGCCTGGTTCGCGCCATCGCGCGTATAATTGTAGTTGCCGCTGAACAGGGCAATGCGAAGGTCGCGCGTTTCCATCGTGCAAAGCGCCATAAAGAAGGCTTGCACGCTTGGCGAGAGGCCTGCGCGACCCGCTTTGCTCGGCCCGGATGACCCGATCATTGATGAAACGCGATTGCCGATTGACTTGAGCGGGCGCGCCACTAATGCGGCCGACGGGCCACGCGGTCCCAACGCCGCGCGAGCTCTCTGCAAGGAGAGTCTATATGACTGAACTCAGCGTACCCGCGCAAAAGCCTGCGCGCCCGTTCTTTTCTTCCGGTCCCTGCGCGAAGCCGCCGGGCTGGTCCCCTGACAAGCTGGCAACCGAATCGCTTGGCCGTTCGCACCGCGCGAAGATCGGCAAGGCGCGGCTTGGCCTGTGCATCGATCTGATGCGCGAAGTGCTGCAGGTGCCAGACACGCACCGCATCGGCATCGTCCCGGGTTCCGATACCGGCGCGGTCGAGATGGCGATGTGGACCATGCTGGGTGTGCGCCCGGTCACCACGCTGGCGTGGGAAAGCTTTGGCGAAGGCTGGGTGACCGATGCGGTCAAGCAGCTCAAGATCGAACCCACCGTGATCCGTGCCGATTATGGCCAGCTGCCCGACCTGTCGCAGGTCGACTGGTCGAACGATGTGATTTTCACTTGGAACGGCACCACTTCGGGCGTGCGCGTACCCAATGCGGACTGGATTGCGGCTGACCGCGAAGGCCTGTGCATTGCCGATGCAACGAGCGCTGTGTTCGCGCAGGATATCGACTGGGCCAAGGTCGATGTGCTCACCTTCAGCTGGCAGAAGGTGCTGGGCGGCGAAGGCGCGCACGGCGTGCTGATCCTCGGGCCGCGCGCGGTCGAGCGGCTTGAAAGCCACACCCCCGCCTGGCCCTTGCCCAAGGTGTTCCGCCTGATGAGCAAGGGCGCGCTCGCCGAAGGCGTGTTCAAGGGCGAGACGATCAACACGCCCAGCATGCTTGCGGTCGAAGATGCGATCTTCGCGCTCGAGTGGGCGAAGTCGATCGGCGGCCTTACCGCGATGCAGGCGCGTGCCAATGCCAATGCCGCCGCGCTTGACCGGATCGTGGCGGCGCGTGACTGGTTGAGCCACCTCGCAGCCGATCCGGCCAGCCGTTCGAACACCAGCGTTTGCCTGTCGGTTGAAGGCGCCGATGCCGACTTCATCAAGAAGTTTGCCGGCCTGCTTGAACAGCATGACGCAGCCTATGATATCGCCGGTTATCGCGATGCTCCGCCGGGCCTCAGGATCTGGTGCGGTGCCACGGTCGACACCGCCGACATCGAGGCACTTGGCCCCTGGCTCGACTGGGCCTGGGCCAGCCTGAAAGCCTGACACCTCCCGTTCGCCCTGAGCTTGTCGAAGGGCAGTGTTTCTTCCGGACCGTTGCAATCATGTAAAGTGCGGGGCTTCGACAAGCCCAGCCCGAACGGTTCTTTGACCAGAAGGTTCAAGCAATGACCAAACCCAAAGTCCTCATCTCCGACAAGATGGACCCCAATGCCGCGAAGATCTTTGCCGAGCGCGGCTGCGATGTCGATGTCATCACCGGCAAGACGCCGGACGAACTCAAGGCGATGATCGGCCAGTACCACGGCCTTGCGATCCGTTCGGCCACCAAGGTGACGAAGGAAATCCTCGACGCGGCGACCAATCTCAAGGTCATCGGCCGCGCCGGCATCGGGGTCGACAATGTCGACATTCCCTATGCCAGTTCGAAGGGCGTGGTGGTGATGAACACCCCGTTCGGCAATTCGATCACGACTGCCGAACACGCCATCGCGCTGATCATGGCGCTCGCCCGCCAGATTCCCGAAGCGGACCGGCGCACACAGGCGGGCGAATGGCCGAAGAACGATTTCATGGGCATTGAAGTGACCGGCAAGACGCTGGGGCTGATCGGGGCCGGCAATATCGGCTCCATTGTCGCCAGCCGCGCGCAAGGCCTGAAGATGAAGGTGATCGCCTATGATCCCTTCCTGACCGATGACCGCGCAATTGAACTGGGTGTGGAGAAAGTCGATCTCGACACGCTGCTGAGCCGCGCGGATTTCGTCAGCCTGCACACCCCGCTGACCGATCAGACCCGCAACATCCTCAGCCGCGAGCGGTTGGAGAATGCCAAGCCGGGGATCCGCATCGTCAATTGCGCGCGCGGCGGGCTGATCGACGAAGTGGCACTGAAGGACCTCCTGTTGAGCGGCCATGTCGCGGGCGCCGCGCTCGACGTGTTCGAGAAGGAACCGCCGGCTGCCGATCATCCGCTGTTCGGCACTCCGGGTTTCATCTGCACCCCGCATCTTGGCGCCTCGACCACCGAAGCGCAGGTCAATGTGGCGTTGCAGGTAGCCGAGCAGATCAGTGACTTCCTGGTCAGTGGCGGAGTGACCAACGCGCTCAACATGCCTTCGCTGAGTGCCGAGGAAGCCCCCAAGCTAAAGCCCTACATGGCCCTTGCCGAAAAGCTCGGCAGCCTGGTGGGCCAGCTCGCTCACGGCAATCTCGACAAGATCAGCATCGAGCGCGAAGGCGCCGCGGCCGAGCTCAATGGCAAGCCGATCACCGGTGCCGTGCTGGCCGGCTTCATGCGCCGCTATTCGGATGCAGTGAACATGGTCAATGCGCCCTATCTCGCCAAGGAGCGTGGGCTCGATGTGCGCGAAGTGCGGCACGAGCGCGAAGGCGTCTATCACACGCTGGTCCGGGTCACAGTCGAGACGAGCCAGGGGCCGCGCTCGGTGGCAGGCACGCTCTTCGGCGACGCCGCGCCGCGCCTCGTGGAGATCTTCGGCATCGGCATTGAGGCCGATCTTGCCGGCCACATGCTCTATATCGTCAACGAGGATGCGCCCGGCTTCATCGGCCGGATCGGCACCCTGCTGGGCGAATCCGGTATCAACATCGGCACCTTCCATCTCGGCCGGCGTGAAGCGGGCGGCGAAGCGGTGCTGCTGTTGAGCGTGGACCAGCCGATCGGCCAGGAGATCATCACCGAAGCCGCCAAGATCAAAGGCGTCAAGATGGTCAAGGCGCTGGAATTTTGAGCGCCAATCGGGCAAGCGCCCGGATGACATGAGCGAAGCCGACGACCTGCTGCCCGAAGGGCTCGAAGACCGCCTGCCGCAACAGGCGGAACGGATCACCCGCGCCATGCGCGCCTGCCTCGATGTGCTGGCGAGCCATGGCTATGCCCGTGTCCGCCCGCCGCTGGTGGAATTCGAGAAATCGCTCGCTGGCCGGATGGACGGGGTTCAGCCGCGGCGGATGTTTCGCTTCGTTGATCCGGCGAGCCTGCGCACGCTGGCGCTGCGCAGCGACATTACCCCGCAGGTCGGGCGCATTGCGGCCACCAGCCTGGCCGCGGCACCGCGCCCCTTGCGGCTCGCTTATGCTGGCGAGACGACGCTGATCAAGGCGGACCAGCTCGATCCGGCACGCGAGCGGTTGCAGCTGGGCGCCGAACTGATCGGGTCGGACACGGTGTCGGCGGCGAGCGAGATCGTGGCGATTGCGGTAGAGGCGCTGGCTGCAGCCGGCCTCAGCGGCATCTCGGTCGATTTCACGCTGCCCGACCTCGTCGACACCCTGGCCGAACGCGCCTTGCCGCTCGATCCGGCGCAGCGCGACAGTGTCCGGCGCGAGCTCGACATGAAGGACGCAGGCGGCCTGAAGGAAGCGGGTGGCGAAGCCTATCTGCCGCTGCTCTATGCCACCGGTGCGTTCGAGGAAGCGGTGGCCAAGCTCGAAGCAATCGATGCCGGAGGGGCGCTCGCGAGCCGCATTGCCGGCCTGAAGCAGATCGCGAAGCGGATCGGCAAGCTGGAAGGCATCGACGTGCGGATCACGCTTGATCCGACCGAGCGCCACGGTTTCGAATACCAGAGCTGGTTCGGGTTCACGCTCTATGCGGAAGGTGTGCGCGGCACGATCGGGCGCGGCGGCACCTATCTGATCAAGGGCAGCGAAGAGGCTGCGACCGGCTTCTCGCTGTTCATCGACCAGCTTGCGCAGGTGCTGGGTGACCCGCTTCGCCCGGACATGCTGTATCTGCCGCTCGGCCACGATGCGGCGGCGGCGGCACGGTTGCGGGCTGAAGGCTGGCGCACGATCGCTCAGATTGGCGAGAACGAGGAACCCGTAGCACTCGGCTGCACCCACCGGCTCGATGGGTCGACTCCGGTCAGGCTTTAGCGAAGGAGCAACACATGGCGGACACGGCGCGCCCGATCACCATCGATCCCGATCCGCTGGCGCCCTACGCGATCTGCCCGGGCTGGAAGGTAGGCGGCCTGGTGTTCCTTTCAGGCCAGGCCGCGATCTCGCCCGAGGGCGCGATCGTGGGCGAGGGCGACTTCGACGCGCAGCTTGCGCAGACCTTTGCCAATATCGGAACGGTGCTGGCCGCGGCGGGCAGCGACCTGTCGAAGATCGTCAAGGTGACGATCTGCCTCACTGACATGGCCAATTTCCCGAAGATCGTGGAAGCACGGCGACGCTATTTCACACCGCCCTATCCGGCTGACACGATCGTCGAGGTTCGTTCGCTCGCGCTGCCGCAATTGCAGATCGAGATCGACGTGATCGCGACGGTCTAGCCGAACACCCGCTTCAGGAACTCATCCACCACCGGGGTCGCCGCATATTCGGGGTCGCCCAACCTTCGGTTGATCTCGGCATGGCCCTGCAAGCCGCGCCCGTCGAAGCCCTGCACTTTTGCGTCGGTGCCGGACTTGCGCAATGCGGCGCCCAGCGCGCGGCTCTGCTCGGTGCCATCGCGGCGCTGCACGTGCAGGATCAGGAAGGCCGGCGCGTTGGGAGCTGCCGCGTGGAGCGTTGGCGAGAGCGCCTTCTGTCGCTCGGGATCGGTCCCGAACGCCTGCTGGTAGGTGTCGCCCATCAGCCGGGAATTCTCGCCCATCTGTTCGGCCACGTTGTAGGCCGCGCCATCGAGCGGAATGATGCCCTTGACGTCGCGATAGGACAATCCTGCCCCGCGCAGATACTGCGGATCGGTGCCGACCAAGGCCACCAGGTGCGCTCCGGCGCTATGCCCCATGAGCACGACCTTGCTCCGGTCGATCCCGCGCCGGTCGGCCTCGGCCAGCAGCTTGGCCAGCGCGCTGGCCACATCGGCTGCCTGCTGTTCCACTGTCGCTGCGGGCACGAGCCGATAATTGATCGAGGCAAAGTGATAGCCCTGCCCGTTGTAATGCGGCGCCTTGAACTGACCGGTGGCGTTGTTCTTGTCTCCGCGCTTCCAGCCACCACCATGCACGAATATCACCAGTGGGGCAGGGCGCGTGGTCTGCGCGGCATGGAAGTCGAGCTTTTGCAGCGGATCGCTGCCATAGGCGATTTCCTGTGCCCCGCTGCGCCGGGCTGCTTCGCCGCCGCCTGCTGCACCGTTGCCGCGTTGCTGGACACGCTCGCGCAGGCTTTGCCGGCAAGATTCCGAAAGCTCGCCGCGCTTCTCGGCAAGGCAGCTGCGCATCTGCGACCGGTCCGATCCGCACAGCTTGACGATTTCCTGCCGGCATTCGGCGGGCAGCCGGCTGCGATCCTGGGCCAGGGCTGCCACCGCGCCCGACACTGCGATCCCGGCAATGATCCAGTTGGCTTTGCGCATTAACTATCTCCTTGTAATCGCCCCGATGTTACGTTGCCGGTGGCAGAACTCCAGTCGCGGTTTGTCGCGAAGTGTCTCAGCCTTGCCGGTGCGGCAAACGCCGCCGCTTGACTCAGCAACGCCGCACGCTCTAACGCGCCCCGCGCATCCGGGGCCGCTGTGGCCCCTTCATTCCCGTCCCGTGGTCGAGTCCTGTCGAAGGGCCGTGTGGAGCTCCTGGCAGGGGGAAAGGTGTAACCATGGCTAATGTCACCGTGATCGGCGCCCAGTGGGGCGACGAGGGCAAGGGGAAGATCGTCGACTGGCTGGCCAGCCGGGCCGATGCCGTCGTGCGATTCCAGGGCGGCCACAACGCGGGCCACACCTTGGTGGTGGGCGAGACGACCTACAAGCTCAGCCTGTTGCCCAGCGGGATCGTGACCGGCACGCTCTCGATCATCGGCAATGGTGTGGTGCTCGATCCGTGGCATCTCAAGTCAGAGATCGAGAAGCTACAGGGGCAGGGCGTTACCGTTACGGACGACAATTTCGCGATTGCGGACAATTGCCCGCTGATCCTTCCGATCCACCGCGATCTCGACGCCTTGCGCGAAACTGCTGCGGGCAGCGGCAAGATCGGCACGACCGGCCGCGGGATCGGCCCGGCCTATGAAGACAAGGTCGGGCGCCGCGCGATCCGCGTGTGCGATCTGGCCCATCTCGACGATCTCGATCCGCAGCTTGACCGGCTGTGCTCGCACCACGATGCGCTGCGCGCCGGATTTGGCCAGCCCCCGGTCGATCGCGCTCGGCTGCTGAATGATCTGCGCGAGATCGCACCCTTCGTGCTGCAATATGCCCAGCCGGTGTGGAAGCGGCTCAAGAAGGTGCGCAAGGCCGGCGCGCGGATCCTTTTCGAAGGCGCACAGGGGGTACTGCTCGATATCGATCATGGTACCTACCCCTTCGTCACCAGCTCGAACACGGTCAGCGGCACCGCCGCGTCGGGCAGCGGGCTTGGCCCCAATGCCACCGGCTTCGTGCTGGGGATCGTCAAGGCCTATACCACGCGCGTGGGCAGCGGCCCGTTCCCGACCGAGCTTGACGACGAAGTGGGCCAGCGGCTGGGCGAACGCGGGCATGAATTCGGCACTGTGACCGGGCGCAAGCGCCGTTGCGGCTGGTTCGATGCCGTGCTGGTGCGCCAAAGCTGCGCGATCAGCGGCGTCACCGGCATCGCGCTGACCAAGCTCGACGTGCTCGACGGGTTCGATAAGGTGAAGATCTGCACCGGCTATCGCCTCGATGGCCGCATCCTCGACTATTTCCCCTCCCATGCCGGCGATCAGGCGCGGGTGGAACCGATCTACGAGGAAATGGACGGCTGGCAGGAAACCACTGCGGGCGCGCGGAGCTGGGCCGATCTGCCTGCACAGGCGATCAAGTATATCCAGCGCGTGCAGGAATTGATCGAAACGCCGGTGGCGCTGGTTTCGACCAGTCCCGAACGCGAGGACACCATCCTGGTGCGTGATCCGTTCCTGGATTGATGCCCCGTAGCGTGATCAATTCGGGCATGAATTCTTGACCTGATCAGTATTTGTTCTTATCATGTTCCTATCGAATCGCGGGAATAGGAACAAATACGATGACTTTGTCTGCCGATTTCGCCTATCCTGTTGCCGCTGATGCGGCGGGAGTGCCGGTCAATGTTTCGGTATTTTCTGACCGCTCCGTGTTCCGCGACCGACTGACGGACCAGTTGGCCGAGACAGGCTTCCGTGTGCTCCATTGCGGCGAGGTAGCTGGCCTGGTCGATGGCACGCTGGCCTTGCTGGGCGATGCCGTGCTGCTCGATTGCCCGGTGATCGATGCCCGGGGCATGGCGGCACTGGCGCGGCTCGATATGCGGATCGCCCGTTCGGGCGCCCAACTGGTGGTGACGACCTCGCTTGCGGCGCTGGACGATGCGTTCGTCTGCTTTGACCAGTCGGCTCCGCAGATACTGGTTGATCCCGCCCCGGCTGAACTTGTCGTGGCTCTGGGCAATGCGCTGGGTCGACTGGGCACAAGCGGCGTGCGCGAATTGTCGCAGGACGACCGGGCGGCGCTGTTGCAGCTGTCGGCACAGGTGGAGGCGCTGGAGCGCAGGCGTGAGGAGTGGCCAACGCCCGTGGCGCGTGGTGAGGATGGTGGAAACGAGCTGGCGAGCTCGAAGTCGGTGTTCCGCGGGTTCGACACCGCTTTGGCTGGCGAGCCGCTGGCGCTTTCCGCTTTGCCCGATCCCCGCCTCGTGCGTGACCTGATCCGCCGACGCCAGGCAAGGGCGAGATACTTCGAAGGCGCGCTGTTCGCCGATCCGGCGTGGGACATGTTGCTCGATCTCACGGCCGCTGCCGGCGAGAAGGTGAAGGTTTCGGTGACCTCGCTTTGCATCGCCTCGGGCGTTCCCGCCACTACCGCCCTGCGCTGGGTACGGCATATGATCGACGCCGGCTTGTTTGTGCGCACTGAAGACCGGGTCGACAAGCGCCGCGCCTTCATCTCATTGAGCGATGCGGCGCTTGCGGCCATGTCGCGCTATTTCGCCGAGGTCGAGCATTCACCGCTTGCGCGCGCTGCCTGATCGTCACGCGCCCC
>JBMSNZ010000043.1:0-14662 GCA_049421965.1 Erythrobacter sp. | reverse complement strand
AGCAAGAGCCGGCCGGAGCAGGGGATCGTCACCTTCAGGACCGTGGGCAAGAATCAGGACGGCACTGTCGTCAGCCACTACAAGCGCACTGTACTGGTGTGGAAACGCGGCTTCGGGCCGATTGATGATTGAGGACTGAGCAGATGGCCACCGCCCCCAAGTACGAGGACCAGATCCGCACCATCGACCCGGCCGAAGAGCGCGCGTTCATGGATGCGATCGATCGCTGGCTGGAACGCTCGGTCATTCCGGTGATCAGACACCATGACCATAACGACCTGTGGCCCGAGCAACTGGTCAACGAGATGGCGGAAATGGGCCTGTTCGGCGCGACCATCGGGCAGGAATACGGTGGGCTGGGCCTGCCCGCGACGACTTATGCCAAGATCGTGATGAAGATTTCCAGCCACTGGATGGCGATCACCGGGATCTTCAATTCCCACCTGATCATGGCGGCAGCGGTGGAGCGGTTCGGAACCCCGGCCCAGAAGGCCAAGTGGCTGCCCAGGTTCGCCAGCGGTGAAGTGCGCGGGGGACTTGCTTTGACTGAACCCAACGCCGGCACCGACCTTCAGGCAATCCGCACAGTCGCGGTGCGAGACGGCAGCGATTATGTGATCAACGGCACCAAGACATGGATTTCCAATGCGCTCAACGGTTCCTGTTTCGCGCTGCTGGTCAAGACCGACCCGGAGGCCAACCCGCGTTACAAGGGCATGAGCCTGTTCATCGCCGACAAGCGGGAAGGCTTCACCACGGGCAAGAAGTTCGACAAGCTGGGCTACAAGTCGATCGACAGTGCCGAACTCGTGTTCGACAACTACCGCATTCCTGTCGATCAGCTGATCGGCGAGAAGGAGGGCGAGGGGTTCTTCCAGGCGACCGGCGGGCTGGAGCTGGGGCGGATCAATGTTGCTGCGCGCGGGGTAGGCTTGGCCGAAGGATCGCTGCGCCTTGCAACCGAATATGCCCAGCAGCGCGAGACCATGGGTAAGCCGATTGCCCAGCATCAGGCGATCCAGCTCAAGATCGGCGAGATGGCGACCCGCGCCCGCGCCGCGCGGCTGCTCACGCTCGATGCCGCCGAGGCCTACGACCGGGGCGACCGGTGCGACAAGGAGGCGGGCATGGCCAAGTATTTCGCATCCGAAGCTGCGGTCGAAAACAGCCAGGAAGCGATGCGCGTGTTCGGCGGCTATTCCTATTCCAAGGAATACGACATCGAGCGGTTTTACCGTGACAGCATGCTGATGTGCATCGGGGAGGGAACCAACGAAATGCAACGGATCATCATCGCCCGCCAGCACTTCAAAGAGAACCCGATCTAAGCGTGCCCGTGTCGCGCGGACTGCCTCTCGCCGGGTTCCGGATCGTCAGCGCCGAGCAATACGGCGCCGGACCCTATGGCACCATGCACCTCGCCCAGCTGGGCGCGGAGGTGATCAAGATCGAGCCGCCGAGGACGGGCGGAAATGGTGGTGGTGACACTGCTCGCGCAGTAGGGCCCCACTTCCTGCGCGCGGGCGAAAGCATCTATTTCCAGAGCTTCAACCTCAACAAGCGCTCGCTCACGCTCGATCTCAATGCGCCAGAGGGGCAGGAAGTGCTGCACCGGCTGGTGGCGCAGAGCCATGCGGTCGCCAACAACCTGCGCGGTGACCTGCCCGCGCGGCTGGGGCTGACCTATGATGCCTTGAAGCACCTCAATCCGGCCATCGTCTGCGCGCACCTGTCGGCCTACGGGCGCGACAATGCGCGGGCCAAGTGGCCGGGCTACGATTACCTGATGCAGGCTGAGGCCGGGTATTGCTCGCTCACCGGTGAGCCGGGCGGGGAGCCGCAACGCATGGGGCTGTCGATGGTCGACTTCATGACCGGGACGATCTTCACCATCGGGCTGCTTGCCGCGCTGGTCGATGCGCAGCGTACCGGGCTGGGGCGCGATGTCGACACCGACCTGCTGTCCGCCGCGGTCCACCAGACCAGCTATCCCGCGCTGTGGTACATGAACCACGGCGACGAGACCCAGCGCACCCCGCGCAGCGCGCATCCGACCGCAACACCGAGCCAGATGTTCCGCGCGGCGGACGGGTGGATGTTCGTGATGTGCCAGTTGCCCAAGTTCTGGGACATTCTGGTCGAGCGGCTCGGCCGGGCGGACCTGCGCGATGACCCGCGCTTTGCCACCAATTCTGACCGGCTGGCGCACCGCGCCGAACTGACCGCGCTGCTCGATGCCCATTTCGAACAGGCGCCGATGGCCCACTGGCAGGACCTGCTCGCCGGGCATGTTCCGGTTGCTCCGGTCTATGAACTCGGTGCCGCGCTCGACAACCCGTGGCTGGAGACCATCGGCATGCGCGACACGGTCGACCATCCCGACCGCGCGGGCATGCAGATCCTCGCCAGCCCGATCAAGGTCGATGGTGCGCGCCTGCCCAACCGCGCTGCTCCGCTGCTGGGCGAGGACAGCGACGCCATCCTCGCCGAGCTTGGCTACGATGCGGACGAAGTCGGCGCGCTGCGGGCCGGGGGCATCGTCTGATCGCCATGGGCAAGCTTTCCGGTATCAAGGTGGTCGACCTGACCCAATTCCTGCCCGGCCCGATGATGACGGTGATGATGGCCGACCAGGGCGCGGAGGTGATCAAGGTCGAACCACCCGCCGGCGACCCGGCGCGCGAGCAGGCTCCGTTCGAGGACGGGCACTCCGTCTGGTTCGCCAACCTCAACCGAGGCAAGGCCAGTGTCACGCTCGACTTGAAGAGCGAGGCCGGAAAGGCCCGGCTGAACCAGCTGGCCTGCGAGGCGGACGTGTTCGTCGAAGGGTTCCGACCCGGCGTGATGGACCGGCTGGGGTTTGGTTACGAAGCCGTCCGCGCCTTGAACCCGCGCATCGTCTATTGCTCGATTTCCGCCTTCGGCCAGCACGGCGCGCTGGCGCATCACCCCGCGCACGACATGGCGGTGCAGGCGCTGGCCGGGTTCCTCTCGGTCAATGACGGGCCGGACGGTACCCCGGTGGTCCCCGGCGCGCCCAGTGCCGACATGGCCGCCGGGCTGACCGCGCTGTCCGCCGTGCTGATGGCGCTGGTCGGGCGCGAGCGGACCGGCGAGGGCGACTACATCGACTGCGCAATGTTCGACAGCCTGCTGCCCTGGTGCGCGCACACCGCCGGCAGTGCGATTGCCGGGGGCGAGAGCCCGCACAGCGCCAGCCAGCGCTCGCTTGGCGGGGCGGCGTTCTACCAGGTCTATCGCACCGCCGACGGACGCCACGTCGTGCTTGGCGGGCGTGAGATCAAGTTCGCTCGCACCCTGCTGGCCGCGTTGGGTCGAGACGATCTACTCCCCTATGCTGAAGCCCCGGCGGGCGAGCAGGGGCCTCTGATTGCGTTTCTGCGCCAGACGTTCGCCGAAAGGACGCGGGACGAATGGGTCGCATGGTTTGCCGACAAGGATGTAGCGTTCGCACCAGTGCTCGATTTCCGCGAAGCGCTTGATGAACCGCATGTCGCGGAACGCGGGCTGCTGGTCGAGGCAGCGGGCGGCGCGCATCATCTGGCGCCGCCAATCCGCTTTGCAGGCGAACCGGTGTGGACTCCCGGCGCGGTTCCGGAACTGGGGCGGTGATGACCCGCTCAGCTCTCCACGTCGATATGCATGGCATAGGCGAACCGGTCGCCCGGGTGATGGCTGACAGAGATTTCGAACACGCGCCCCTTGCCGTCGATGTAGCAGCGCAGGATTTGCAGCACCGGGCTGCCGCGATCGACCTCCAGCAAGCGCGCGATGGTATCATCCGCCGCAATCGCCTGGATATCCTGTGTCACCGTGCTGGCGCTGACCCCGGCCAACTGTTCGATCTGGCTGAACAGCGTGCGCGAACTGGCATTGAGGTCCAGCGCGTCGATGGCATCGCCCAGCCGTTCGTGGAAGTATGCGGAGGTCGCCGCAATCGGCTTCTCGCCGAACCCCTGCTGGCGCAGACCGCTGAACATGGTCCAGTTGCCATCGGTATCGTGCGCGATCTGCTCGGCAATCGCGGTGGGCAGGGGGCCATGCCCGCCGGGGCGATAAACGACCGCGCTGCCCCGGGCATATTGCAGCAGTTCGCCGATGTTGGAAATCGGCTGGTGCAGCGCCCCGCCGCGCGCCGCCGCCGGTTGCACGGTAGTGCCCGAGCCGCGCTTGCGGGCGATCAGCCCTTCGGCTTCCAGCCGCCGCAGCGCCTCGCGCACAGTGAAGCGGCTGACGTCGTAGGTGCGGCACAGTTCGCTTTCGGTCGGAAACGGGCTGCCTTGCGAAAAGCGCCCGCTCAGCACCGCTTCGCGCAGTTCGCCGGCGAGCTGAAGGTAGCGCGGCGTTGCCCCTTTCTCGCGCGGTTTGGCCTCGGCTTCAGCAGGCAAGATGCTCTCTCCAGTCCCGGTTGCGGCAGAGGCGCGGCCTTATGAGCGAACCGCTGCTTGCGCAACTTGTCCGGACTCTAGCCCGCCCCATTGCGGAAAGCGATAGGGCGCGTGCACGGCTGCACCTGCTCGACTGGCTGGCCTGTGTCGCCGGGGCGCGGGGCAGCTTGCCCCAGGACCTGCGTTCGCTGATGGTGCCCGGGGCAGTGGGTCGTGCAGCGCTGGCGGGCAATGTACTGGAGATGGACGATGTCCACCGCGCGGGGCGGCTGCACCCGGGGCCGGTGATCTGGCCGACCGCGCTGGGCTGCGGGGCCGACGGGCTCGACCGGGTACTCGATGCCGCGCTGCACGGGTACGAGGCGATGGTGGCAGTGGGCGAGACGCTCGACGACCACCACTATGCCCGCTGGCACCCGACAGCCACCGCCGGGCTGTTCGGCGCGGCGGCGACGGCGGCGGCGCTGTTCCATCTTGACCCGGATCAGACCGTCTCCGCATTGGCCAATGCCGGATCGGTGGCGGGCGGTCTGTGGCACATGCGGCACGACCACGTGCTGACCAAGCAGTGGCACGTGCTCCACGCGGTCCGCACGGGGCACGACGCGGCCTATATGGCAGCGGACGGGTTGACCGGCCCGGCGGCGCTGCTGGAGGGGCCGCAGGGCCTCTACGCCGGGCTGTGCGCCGTGCCGGGTGTGATGACCTTTCCCAAAGCGTGGCGCATTCACGAGGTCAGCTTCAAGCCCTGGGCGGCCTGCCGCCATGCCCATCCGGTGATCGACTGCGCGCTGGAACTGCGCGCGGCGGGCGGACTCAAGGCGCCGTTCCGGGTCGAGACTTACGCTGATGCGCTGACGTTCTGTGACCGTCCCGATCCGGTGACGGAAACCGAGGCCAAGTTCAGCTTGCAGCACGCCGTCGCGGTGATCGCCAGCGGGCGCGAGGCCACGCCAGACGATTTCACCCCAGCCGCAATTGCCGAACTCGCGCCGTTGCGGGCGCAAGTCTCGGTGATGGAAGATGCCGCGATTACAGCACGCTATCCGGCGCACTTCGGCGCGCGGGTGAACGGGTTCGAGCTGGTTGATACGCGCGGCGATCCGGAACGCCCGGTCGACGAGGCAGCAATCCGCGCCAAGATGCATACATTAGCGGCCTGGGGCGGGTTGCCGCCGGAACAAGCCGACCGGGCCTGCTCTCTCGCACTTGAAGGCGGCGATGCAGCCGCAATTGTCGACCTGCTCGAAGAGTGGCTCGGATGAGCGCGACCGCTGACCTCCTCGCCTTCGCCGGTGCCTCGCACCATCTGCCCGAGGCCGTCCGTGCGGACGCCGAGCGGTTGCTGGCCGATACACTGGCGGTGGGCGCAGCAGGGGCAAAGGCACCGGGTGCGGATGCGATCCTGTCCGCGGCGCGCAGCATGGGCAGCGGGGACGAGGCGCGCCTGCTGGGCACCGCCGAACGGTTGGCCGGACCCTCGGCGGCCTTCGTCAACGGGTACCGCATCCATTGCCTCGAATGGGATGCGGTGCACGAGCCTGCGGTGGTCCATGCGCTGAGCACAGTGGTCGCGGCGTTGGGCGCGGCAATCGACCGGCGCGGCGGGTGCGATCCGGACGAAGCGCTGGCCGCATTAGCGGGCGGGGTCGATGGCGCGGCGGGGCTGGGGCTGGCGGCCGACAGTGCGCTGACCTTCTTTCGCCCCGCCACCGCCGGGGTGATCGGTGCGGCGCTGGCGGTGGCACGGATCGACAGTGCGCCGCTGGACGACACGCTCGGGCTCGCCTGTGCGAGCGCGGCGGGAACGATGCAGGCCCATGTCGAGGGGCTGGCAACGTTGCCGTTCCAGATCGCCAATGCCGCCCGCGCGGCGGTGACCGCAAGCGACCTCGCCCGCGCCGGATTTCCCGGTCCGAAAGACCCGCTGGAGGGCGCGTTCGGCTATTTCCGCCTGTTCGATCAGGGCGACCTGTCACGCTACACCCGCGAACTGGGCCAGGTCTGGCGGATCAGCGAAGTGAGCGTGAAGCCCTATCCATCGGGGCGGGCGAGCCATGCGATGATTGGCGCGATCCTCAACCCCGGCATTAGGGCGGACGAGATCGAGGCGCTGGAGATGTTCGTGCCGCCGCTGGTGCACCGGCTGATCGGGCGGCCGTTCCAGCCTGACATGACCCCGGCCTATGCGCGGCTGTGCGGCCCGTTGCTGGCCGCACTGGCCCTGCGCGACGGGGTGATCGACCCGCGCGCGTTCACGCCGGCAACCTTTGCCGACCCGGCACTGGCGGCGCTCGCCGGGCGCATCGCGATCCGGATCGACGACAACACCGATCCCAACGCTCTCAGCCCGCAGCGGATGCTGGTGCATCACGCCGCAGGGCATCTGGATCTCGAGATCCCCCACACGCTCGGCAGCCCGGAAAGCCCGCTTTCGCCCGCGCAGGCGCAGGCCAAGCGCGCGCTCGCCCGCGACCTTGCGCCTGCCGATGCCGACCCGCGCCTGTTCGACGCCCCCCTTGCCTATTTCACGGACGGACGATGACCTACCCGACCTATTTCGAAGCGCTCGACCACCGCCAGCTGCTGGCCGATTACCCGATCGGCGAAGCGTTCACCGCGCGCTATCGCGCCATGAGCCGGGACGAGCTGTTCGCCTTGCAGGACGCCCAGTTCCGCCGCCTGATGCAGCGCGGCTGGCAGGTGCCGTTCTACCAGCGGCTGTGGGGCGCGCAGGGGATCGAGCCGGGCGACATCCGGGGGCTGGCCGACATCGGCAAGCTGCCGGTCTATGACAAGAGCGACCTGATGGCCTCGATCGCGGACCATCCGCCCTATGGCGACTTTCACGGCATGGGCGCACTCGCCACCCGCCCGCCGACGGTGTTCCACACCACCAGCGGCACCACCGGCAAGCCGCAGGTGCTGATGTTCGGCCCCAAGGGGCGCGAGGTCGGCAACCTGCTGGTCGGGCGAATGTACCGCTGGATGGGCCTCTCCAGCGAAGACGTGGTCCACTCGGTCTATGGCCACGGCATGATCAACGGCGGGCACTATATCCGCGAGGCGGTGACCCACTTCACCAACAGCGTGTTCCTCAGCGCTGGCACCGGGATCGAGACCCGCAGCGTGAACCAGGTGCGGCTGATGGCCGATTTCGGGGTGACCGCGCTGGTCGGGTTCGTCGACTATATCCGCAAGCTCGCCGAGACCGCCGAGGCCGAGGGCCTGTTCGACCAGATCAATATCCGCATGATCATCGGCCATCTCGGCACCGAGGACCGCGCCAGCACCGAGGCCGCCTGGCACGGTGCGAAAGCCTATGACTGGTACGGCGTCGGCGACACCGGCACGATCGCGGGCGAGGGGCCAGAGCGGGACGGGATGTACGTGTGGGAAGACGCGCAATATCTCGAACTGCTCGATATCGACAGCGGCACACCGGTCGGGCACGGCGAGACCGGCGACATGGTCGTCACCTGCCTCTACAAGGACGACATTGCCCCCTGCATCCGCTTCAACACCCACGACATCACGCATGAGCTGGACGGCCGGGGCGAGGTCGCGTTCAAGCGCATCGCCGGGTTCAAGGGGCGCAGCGACAACATGGTCAAGCTGCGCGGGATCAACGTGTTCCCTCACGCCATCGGGGCGATCATCGAGAACCGGCCCGACCTGACCGGCGAGTACGTCTGCCGCCTGCGCCGCGACGCGCAGCAACGCGACAGCATGGTGGTGACGCTGGAAAGCCGTGGGGGGACGGACGCGGCGCAACTGGCCGACATGCTCCGTCGCGGGCTGGGGGTTGAGGTGGAGGTCGCCTTGTGCGCCCCCGGCGGCACGGCAGCGGCGACCGAGATCGACACCCGCCAGAAGCCGCTCCGCCTGATCGACGAGCGCGGCCTGTGAGCGATCTCAACGCCTTTCTCCACCGCGATCCGACCGCGCAGGGTGGCCCCGGGCCGCTGGCGGGTGTGACGGTGGGGGTAAAGGCCAACATCATGGTCGCCGGGATGCCATTCCACGCCGGGATCGGGGCCTGGGCCAATCGGATCGCAGAGCGGGACGCTGAAGTGGTGGTGCAGCTGCGCGCGGCAGGCGCGGCCATCACCGGCGTGCTCAACATGGAGGAAGCCGCGCTCGGCTCCAAGACCGACAACCCGCACTTCGGGCCGACGCACAACCCGCACCGGCACGGCTATTCGCCCGGCGGCTCGTCGGGCGGCAGCGGCGCGGCGGTGGCGGCGGGCGAGTGCGACGTAGCGCTGGGCACCGACACGATGGGTTCGGTCCGCATCCCGGCGGCGCATTGCGGCGTCTACGGGTTCAAGCCGGCAACCGACCGGGTGAGCCAGGATGGTTTGCTACCCGCCGACCCGACCCTCGACGCCATCGGACCGCTCGCCCGTGATCTCGACATGCTGGAAAATGTCGCGCGGATCATGAGCGACTTTGGTGAGCGCGAGATTAGGGGGACAGGCGCGACACTGGTCGAGCATGGGGTGGAGGTTCACCCCGAAGTGACCGCAATCTTTGCGCGCGCGTTGGCGGCGTTGCCCCACCGGCCCGCCGAAGAGCGCCTGTCAGAAGAGAATTCCCGCATCCGGTTCGCGGGATTCATCAATGTGTCGAGGTGGCTGGCGCAGGATCTGGCGGGCGTGGAAGTATCGGACCGTCTGGCCAAGCTGCTGATCTATGGCCCGGAGCGACCCGAGAAGAAGCTGGCGCTGGATATGGATGTGCTGAACCAGGCGAGACTGGAAGTGCGGCACATTGTCGGCAGGCACGGTTTCCTGACCCTGCCCACCTGCCCGAACCCGCCATTCCCTCACGCTGAGCGCGAACCGGCTGGGCAGGCCGACTTTACCTGTCTCGCCAATATTGCCGGCCTGCCTGCCATCTCCATCCCTGCGGGATGGACCGAAGATGGCCTGCCGATCGGCTTGCAACTCGTAGGCGAAGCGGGGGCGGAGGCCGGCCTGTTCGCGCTCGCCCGCCATCTCGATGCCAAACTCGGCGCCTATCGCGCGCCTTATGAAGGAGCCTGAATCATGCGCATCATCTGCCTGTTCAACCTCAAGCCCGGCGTCAGCGTGAGCGAGTACGAAGAATGGGCCAGGACCCGCGATATCCCGACCGTCAACGCGCTCGGCTCGGTCACCGGTTTCACCGTCCACAAGGCGGCCGGCGTGTTCGGCGATGACAGCGCGACGCCTGCCTACCAGTATATCGAGGTGATCGACATTACCGGTATGGACGCCTTCGTCGGCGATATCTCGACCGAGGCATTCCAGCAGGCCGCCGCCCCGTTCCAGGGTTTTGCCGATGCGCCGCAGTTCATCCTGACCGAGGACCTGTGACCGTGGCAGCGTTTGCGGGCAAGACGGTCGTCGTCACCGGATCGGGCAAGCACAAGGGGCTGGGGCAGGGGATCCTGCAAGCCTTCGCCGACCAGGGTGCGAACTGCGTCGTTTCCGACCTGACCATCGATGCCGAAGCCGAGGACGTTGCCGGTGAATTGTGCGCGCGCGGGGCTGAAGTCGCGACGGTTGCCTGCAATGTCGCTGACGCGGCGCAGTGCCGGGCGCTGGTGGCGCAAGCTGTGGAGCGGTTCGGCGGGGTCGACGTCTTCGTCAACAATGCCGGGATCGGGTTCAAGATGAAGCCGCTGCTGGAGGTCGATACCGCCGACGAATGGGACCAGGTGCTGGCGGTGAACCTGTCCGGCGCGTTCTACTGCACGCAGGCGGCGGCGCGGGCGATGGTGGCACGTGGCAAGGGCGGGCGGATCATCAACATCGCCAGTCAGGCCGCCAAGACCGGCTTCCCGCACCTGCCGGCCTATGTCAGCTCCAAGCACGGCATGGTCGGCCTGACCCGGGCGAGCGCAGTTGAACTGGGCCAGCACGGGATTACCGTCAACGCAGTCTGCCCCAACCACGTCACCACCGGGCTCGGCGCGCAGCAGAACGAGTATTTCAGCAAACTGCTGGGGTTCGATACGGTCGAGGCCTATCTCGCCAACATGGCGGCGAAGAACCCGATGGGCCGTCCGGGCCTGCCGAGCGACACGGCGGCGGCCTGCCTGTGGCTGGCGAGCGATGCCGCATTCTATGTCACCGGTGAGGCGATCAACGTCAGCGGCGGGGAGGAAATGCACTGAAAAGCCCTCTCCCCTTCAGGGGAGAGGGTTGGGAGAGGGGAACTCCCATGCCAATGAACAACGCAACGGGTCGGGTGAATCCCCCTTTCCCCGACCCTCTCCCCAGATGGGGAGAGGGGGTAGACATGAAAGAAGAACGGATCGACTGGCCCAACGGCGCAAAGATGGCGCTGTCGGTCGTGGTCAATGTCGAGGAAGGCAGCGAGCAGACCATTGCCCGCGGTGACAAGGGGATGGAGCCGGTCGACGAGCTGGGCATCTTCATCAAGGCCCCGATCCGGAATTACTCCAACGAGAGCAATTATCTCTACGGGATCAAGGCCGGTGCCCCGCGCGTGGTCAAGCTGCTGAAAGCTTTCGACATCATGGCGAGCTGGACCGTGGCGGCGCTCAGCCTCGAAAACCATCCCGAGATTGCCGAAGCCATCGTCGAGCTGGGTCACGAGCCGGTCAGCCATGGCTGGCGCTGGGTCCACCAGTTCCGCATGGACGAAGAGCAGGAGCGCGCGTTCATCCGCAAGGCGGTCACCAGCATCGAGCAGACTTGCGGCGTGCGTCCCTACGGCTGGCTGTCGCGCTACATGCTGACCGACAACACCCGCCGCCTCCTGATCGAGGAGGGTTTCTCCTATCACATGGATGATTATTCGGGCGACGTGCCGTTCTGGGATCGCGCGACGGTGCTGGGCAAGCCGATGGTGATCGTGCCCTACCAGCTCGACAACAACGACATGAAGATGTGGACCGACCCGGCAATGACCCCGGAGCAGTGGCTTGCCTATGCCATCCGCAACTTCGATCAGGTGTACCGGGAAGGGGAAGAGGGCAATCCCAAGATGATGAGCCTGGGGCTGCATTTGCGGATCATCGGTCGGCCGGGGCGGATCTGGGCGCTGGAGGAATTCTTCAAGCACGTCCGCCAGCACGATGGCGTGTGGGTGACCACGCGCAAGGCGATTGCCGACCACTTTGCCCAGACGGTGCCCGCATGACCCTGCGTCTCGCCGTGAATGGGCCGGTCGCACGCCTGTGCATTGACCGCCCGGACAAGCGCAACGCAATGAACCAGGCGATGTGGGACGCCTTGCCCGCGCTGGTGGAAGCAGCGATGGCCGAGCCCGGCGTGCGGGTCATGGTGCTCGAATCCGCGCACCCCGGCGTTTTTTGCGCCGGAGCGGATATCGCCGAGCGCCTCGCCAACAAGGACGATGCACAATGGCGCGCGGCCAACCAGGCGGCGATCAACCGCGCGCAGCACGTGCTCGCCCGCGCGGAGAAGCCGGTAATCGCGTTCATCGACGGCGACTGCGTCGGTGGTGGCTGCGGGCTGGCGCTGGCGGCGGATATCCGCGTGGCGACCCCGCGCGCGCGATTGGGGATTACCCCTGCCAAACTCGGGCTGGTGTATCCGCTCCACGATACCAAGCTGCTGGTTGACCTGGTCGGCCCCGGTCAGGCCAAGCGGCTGCTGTTCACCGGGATGCTGGTCACCGCGCAAGAGGCGCTGCGGATCGGGCTGATCGACGAGCTGGCAGAGAGCCCGGGCCATCTCGAGGACCTGATCGGGGTCAACTCACTCCATTCGACCACCGGCATGAAACGGTTTGTCCGCCGCATTCTCGATGGCCAGGCAGATGACGATGCCGACACGCTGGCGCAGTTCGCTGATGCCTTTACGGGCCCGGATTTCCATGAAGGGACCACCGCCTTTGTCGAGAAGCGCAAGCCGGAGTTCGGAAGATGACCATCGCGCATGGAACGATCCTAGGCGGCCTGTCGACCGTTCCCGACCTGGCGCGAGCCATCGTCGGCTATCGCGATGTGCTGCAACTCGAACTGGTCGAACAGGGTGAGTTGGCAGGTGACCTTGCCGCCAGCTGGGGTGCGCCGGGCAATGCAGGTTCACCCTATGCCGTGCTGCGCCCGGCCAGTGGCGAGCCGTGCTGGTTTCGGCTGGTCGAGCAGCCCGATCATCCCGGCTTCCAGCCCAACCGGTCCTATGGCTGGGCCGCGTTCGAAACCACCGTGGAGGATGTCTGGCGCTGGCCCGATGCCTTGCCCGCGGATCTGTTCACCGTGGTCGGCCCGCCCAAGCTGCTCGAGAATATCGAGCCGGCCTTCATTCCGATGCAGGCCCTGGGGACCGGCCGCGAGATGGTCTATCTCAATCAGGTGCTGGGTGATCTGCCCGATACCGACCTGCCGCGCGCCCGCGCCCCGGTCGACCGGATATTCATCGTTGTCCTCGCCACGCCTGACCGGGAAGCAAGTGTGGCATGGTACTGTGACCGGCTGGGGCTTGAACGGGGGTCGGATTACACCTTGCCCTATTCGATGATCAACGATGCTTTCGGTCTGCCGCCGGAAACGCAGAGCACGATCACGATGGTCCGCAAGGGGCGGATGCCGATTGTTGAAGTTGACGACTATCCGTCGGAAACCGTTTCCCGGCCTCGCAATGACGGCATGCTGCCACCGGGCAACGCATTGGTCACGTTGGCGGTTCGGGATATCGATGCGTGCTCCGTGCAGCCCATCGGCCGCCCGGTTCCACGACAAGGGGCGCTTTACGAGGGGCGACGCGCGGTAACGACGGTCGGGGCGGGTGGAGAGCTGGTGGAGCTGGTCGAAGTTGGGTGAATTCCGTTCGCTCGATCTTCTGTTCCGGCGAGAGGGGGCTGTTCCGCCTGACCTTCGGCAAGGCTGCAACTCGCCTGGATCCAGCGAAGGTTGATGCCGACGCTGCGGCTGTCCGAGGCGGCCCAGCTGTAAGAGACTGCGGATTGGGGATCATCGGTGTGAATGTAGAGTACCAGCGAGGGCTTGTTGGTGCTGCCTCTGGCCCAGCTCACGTTGCGAAGGCGAATGACGGCTTCCGGTGCATCACCACCCCCGACGCGGATGCGCCCTCCCTGGTCGAACGTTTCCAGGCCACGGGTGAATGCCCAGTCCGGCGAACCGTCGGGCTTGGCAGCGAACCTGCGGACAGAGGTCCAGCAAGAGAACGCGCGCGCGCGGCGGATCTCGCTCTTTGAAATCTGCCATCCTGAACCGCCATCACGGCGCGCCAGACCGGGTACGGGCATTGCGAGCCATGGCCCTTCGGCAGAGCCGAATGCATCGATCGAACGCCATCTTCCGTCGATTCCGACCTCGATCATCACCGGTTCTGGCCGATTGCGGCCTTCTTCCTCTGCGAAATAGGCGTCTTCAGTGTTGGTCCAGATGCCTGGTGGCAAGTGATCGTCGGCGTGCGCCGGTGCCACAGCGATAAGGAGGGCGGGGCATGAAAAAGCGGGGATCAGCCTCATCCTGCTTGCCTATACCAGCATGACATGGTTGAAAAGATGTCCGGACAAATTTCAGGCAGAGGTCTCTGGATGAACAAGTCGATCCTGGCCGCAGCAATTGCCTTTGGATGGCTGACAACAGGTGTTGCACAGGCTGCTCCGCCCGACGCGGGGCCGCGCGCTGTCGTGGAACGGGCGGTCGAAGCCCATGGGGGCGCGCTGTGGCTGGACGCCGGCACGCTTGAGCTTGCCGGTACCGCGACATTCTATGACCCCGCGACCGGCGCGGTGCGCAGCACGGCAGACGATTACCGCATGTGGCGGACGTTTGAGGAAGGACGCACCGCTTCGCACGAGGCTTCGGGCAAGGTTCGGATTGTAGCGCGGAACGGCGACAAGGTGCTCTTCGAAGTTGGCTATGATGGCGAGACCACCTGGACCGAGCGTGGCGTCATGCCGCGTGCCGAGGCCGATGCATACTGGGCAAGCAATTTCGGGTTCGGCATTATCCGGTCTGCACTTGAGAAGGGGTTCACGCTGCACCACGCACCGCACCGCGAGATTGGGGGGCGCCCGACCGAAATCGTCCGCATCGTAGACCCTGAGGGGCAACAGACTTTGTTCGGCTTCGACAGCGCGAGCGGTTTCATCACCTACATGGCTTTTGACACGCCGCGTGGCTTCCACGAACGTCTCTACGGCGACTTCGTCCGCCTCGACAGCGGTTGGGTTCAGGCGCGCAAGGTCACTTTGCTCTATGACGGGATCGTAAGCAATTCGGTGTTCTGGAGTCAGACGCG
>JBMSNZ010000042.1:0-14869 GCA_049421965.1 Erythrobacter sp. | reverse complement strand
GGCAGGTCGAAGCCGGCGAGACCGTGACCGGCCAGTATCGCGCGGGGGCAATCGGAGGCCAGGCGGTGCCAGGCTATGACGAGGAGCTGGGCAAGCCTTCGGACACCGAAACCTTCGTGGCGATCAAGGCGCATGTCGACAACTGGCGCTGGAAGGGCGTGCCCTTCTACCTGCGCACCGGCAAGCGGCTGCCCAACCGGGTGACCGAGATCATGGTGCAGTTCCGCTGCGTGCCGCATTCGATCTTCGCCGGTAAAGGCGCAACGATGCAGCCCAACCGGCTGGTGATCGGGATTCAGCCGGAAGAAAACATCACGCTGTCGCTGATGGCCAAGGTGCCGGGGCTTGACCGCGAAGGGATCAGGCTACGGCAGGTCCCGCTCAACATCGCCATGGCCGATGCCTTTTCAGGCAAGGTGCGGCGGATCGCCTATGAACGGCTGTTGCTCGACCTCATCGAAGGCGAACAGACGCTGTTCGTACGGCGCGACGAGGTGGAAGCCCAGTGGCAGTGGATCGATGCGATCCGGACCGGGTGGGAGGCCGAAGGGCTGACCCCCAAGACCTATACTGCAGGCAGTTGGGGGCCAAGTGCAGCAATCGCGCTGGCCGAGCGCGACGGAGTGAGCTGGCATGAGTGATCTTAACCCGGTCATCGCCAAAGTTACCGCGCGGGTGGTCGAGAAATCGCGCGGCAGCCGCCAGGCCTATCTCGACCTAATGGAGCGCGAGGCCGATCGCGCGCCTGACCGCAGCCAGGTCTCTTGCTCGAACCTTGCGCACGCCTTTGCCGGCGCGCTGGAGGACCAGGCGACAATGAAGGCCGGCGGCGCGCCCAATATCGGCATCGTCACTGCTTACAACGATATGCTGTCGGCCCATCAGCCCTATGGCCGCTATCCGGAACGGATGAAGGTCTATGCGCGTGAAGCCGGCGCCACCGCGCAGGTCGCGGGCGCCACCCCTGCGATGTGCGACGGGGTGACCCAGGGCGAAGACGGGATGGAACTCTCGCTGTTCAGCCGTGACGTCATCGCGCTGTCGGCCGCGGTCGCGCTGAGCCACGCGATGTATGACGGCATGGCGCTTCTGGGCATCTGCGACAAGATCGTGCCCGGCCTGATGATCGGCGCGCTGCGCTTTGGCCATCTCCCCGCGATCTTCGTGCCCTCGGGACCGATGCCGAGCGGCGTGGCCAACAAGGAGAAGCAGCGCGTTCGCCAGCTCTATGCCGAAGGCAAGGTGGGGCGCGACGAACTGCTGGCGAGCGAGATGGGCAGCTATCACTCGCCCGGCACCTGCACCTTTTATGGCACCGCCAATTCGAACCAGATGATGATGGAGATGATGGGGCTCCACATTCCGGGCGCCGCCTTTGTCCAGCCGGGCACAAAGCTGCGCCAGGCGCTCGATCGGGCGGCGGTGCATCGCCTGGCCGCGCTGGCCGGCACGCGCGAACGGACCATGGCGAAATGCATCGACGAGAAGGCGATCGTCAACGCAGCAATCGGCCTGCTGGCGACCGGCGGATCTACCAATCATGCGATTCACATCCCGGCCATGGCGCGCGCGGCGGGCGTGCAATTCGACTGGGACGATCTCAGCGAGCTTTCGAGCGCGGTGCCGCTGATCGCGCGGGTCTATCCCAATGGCGCGGGCGACGTGAACCATTTCCACGATGCCGGCGGCATGGGCTATGTGATCGGCGAACTGCTGGCAGCCGGCCTTGCGCACCGCGACATCTTGACCGTGTGGGACAGCGACCTTTCGGCCTATGCCCGCGAGCCCGGCCTCGAGGGCGAGGAGCTCACCTGGCGCGAGGTTGGCGCTTCGGGCGACGACAGCATGCTGCGCCCGGTCTCCAGCCCGTTCCAGCCCGATGGCGGGATGCGCCTGGTGCAAGGCAATCTCGGCCGTGGCTGCTTCAAGAGCTCGGCGGTCGAACGCGAGCGCTGGATGATCGAGGCGCCCTGCCGTGTATTCGAGGACCAGGCCGATGTAGCCAAGGCGTTCAAGGCGGGCGAGCTTGACCGCGACGTGGTGGTGGTGGTGCGTTTCCAGGGCCCGCGCTCGAACGGGATGCCCGAACTGCACAAGCTCACCCCGCCGCTGGGCGTGCTGCAGGATCGTGGCTATCGCGTGGCGTTGGTCACCGATGGGCGCATGTCGGGCGCTTCGGGCAAGGTGCCCGCGGCGATCCATGTCACGCCCGAAGCGCTCGGCGGCGGCCCGCTCAGCCGCCTGCGCGACGGCGACCTGGTGCGGGTCTGCGCCGTTACCGGCGAGCTTTCGACCACAGCCGACCTGGCAGCGCGCGATCCCGCGCCCGATCCCCGCCCGGAGCTGGGCGTGGGGCGCGAGATCTTCGCGATGTTCCGCAACCTGGCCGACGGGGCCGAACAGGGGGGCAGCGCCATGCTGGCGAGTGCAGGTCTATGACACAGCTGGTCAGCGTCGATATCGGCGGCACGCACGCGCGATTTGCCATCGCCACGGTGTCAGACCGGGGCGCAATCACCCTGGGCGAACCCGAAACGCTCCATACGGTCGATCACGCCAGTTTCCAGACCGCGTGGGAGCATTTCCGCGAGCGGATGGGCGGCCAGGTTCCGCCGCGCATCAGCATGGCAATTGCAGGACCGGTCAACCAGGAAGTGATCCGCTTCACCAACAACCCATGGATTATCCGGCCCGCGCTGGTGCGGGAGAAACTGGGCGTTGAACAGTTCACCATCGTCAACGATTTCGAGGCAGTGGCCCATGCCGTGGCGCGCGCACCGGAAGACCAGTTCGTCCACCTGACCGGACCTGACGAGCCGCTGGCCGAAACCGGCACGATCAGCGTGCTCGGTCCGGGTACCGGACTTGGTGTGGCGCATCTGTGGCGCTCGGGCCGCGACTACCGCGTCACCGCCACCGAAGGCGGCCATGTCGATTTCGCCCCGCTCGATGCGATCGAGGACGCGATCCTCGCGCGGCTGCGCAAGCGGCACAATCGCGTCTCGGTCGAGCGCGTGGTGGCCGGCCCGGCAATCGTCGATATCTATGAGACGCTGGCGGCGATGGAAAACCGCAAGACCCGCGAGGAAGAAGCAGTGGCGCTGTGGACCCGCGGGATGAGCGGCGAGGATTCGCTCGCTGCCGCTGCGGTCGATCGCTTCTGCCTCTCGCTGGGCAGCGTGGCCGGCGACATCGCGCTGGCGCAGGGCGGATTTGGCGGCGTCGTGATCGCTGGCGGGCTGGGCTATCGTCTGCGCGACCATCTGCCCGGCTCGGGTTTTGCCGAGCGGTTTCGCGCCAAGGGGCGCTTCGAAGGGCTGATGGCCACCATCCCGGTCAAGCTCATCACCCATCCGCAGCCTGGACTGTTCGGGGCAGCGGCCGCCTTCGCAAGAGAACATTTCTGATGATGGATATCGAACAGGTCATGCGGCTGGCGCCGGTGGTGCCGGTCATCGTGGTCGACGAACTCGCCCACGCCGTCCCGCTGGCCGAAGCGCTGGTTGCAGGTGGATTGCGCGCGCTTGAAGTGACGCTGCGCACCCCCGCGGCGCTCGACGCAATCGCGGCGATGAAGCAGGTGCCGGGCGCAGTGGTCGGGGCCGGTACGGTCACCAACCCGCGCGAGCTCGATGCCGCACTGGCGGCCGGGGCGGAATTCGTCGTCTCGCCCGGACTGACCGAGCCGCTGGCGAAAGCCGCGATCGGCGCGGGTGTGCCGTTCCTGCCAGGCACCGCCAATGCCAGCGACATCATGCGCGGGCTCGACCTTGGCCTGACCCACTTCAAGTTCTTCCCGGCGGCAACTTCGGGCGGACTGCCCGCACTCAAGGCGCTGGCGGCACCCTTCGGCCAGTGCCTGTTCTGCCCGACCGGCGGTATCGGGCCTGACAATGCCGCCGAATGGCTGGCGTTCAAGCCGGTGCTTTGCGTCGGCGGCAGCTGGGTCGCCCCGCGCGGCGTGCCTGAAAGGCCGTCGATCGAAGCCCTCGCGCGCGAGGCCTGCCAGCTGCGGCCATGAACAGCATCGGCGCCCTGATCGAGCGGCTTGGCCAGCTCCACGCACGGACGCAGGAAACCCCCTTGTTCAACCCGGTGTTCCAGCTGGGGCTGGACCTGTCGCGCCAGCTCGAAGCAGGCGAGATCGATCTTGATGCGATCGAGGCGCTGGTGACCGAACTCGAATGCGACAGCATGCAGAGCCGCGCCGCGCGGCTCAGGCGGCTGGTTGCCCCGGTCGCACCCGACGCGAACCAGGCGGCGCTGGCTGCGACCCTTACCGAAGGCGATTTCGCCGCCTTCCGCGCTCGCTGGGAACGGCCACAGCTCCATGCGGTATTCACCGCGCACCCCACCTTCCTGCTGACGCCTGACCAGTCTGCTGCCGTGGCCGAGGCGGCAAGCCGCAGCAGCGAAATCGGCACCGAGGTCTGCCTGCTGCACCGACCGCGCCCGGCGGTGACACTGGCGCATGAACACGAACAGGCGATGCAGGCGCTGGCCCATGCACAGGATGCGCGAGACACGATCGTGGGTGAAGTGCTTGGCCATGCCGCCCGGCAGTGGCCGCAGCAGTGGCGCGAGCTGGCCCCGCTGCCATTCCGCTTCGCCAGCTGGGTCGGCTATGACATGGACGGGCGAACCGATATCGCCTGGTACACGTCGATCAGCTTCCGCCTGAGCGAAAAGGCACAACGGCTGACGCGCTACGTCGCCTCGCTCGAAGGCGCAGTGCCTGGTCATCCACTGGCTACGGAACTGGCGCGCGCCAGCGCCTATGCCGCAGAGCGCTCGGGCGATTTCGCCGCCGACCTGTCGCAGCCCGAAGCGCTTTCCACCGCTGCAAACCGGCTTTCCGCTGCCCACCCAGACAAGCTGCTGAGCCTTGCGCCAGTGATAGCGCAGCTGGAAGCGGAGGCGGGTAAGGCCGATGGGCGGCAGGCAATCGTGCTCAAGACGGTGGCCGCCGCGATGCGCGCCGATGGCCTGGGGATGGGCTGGATCCACTTCCGCGTGAATGCGAGCCAGCTGCACAACGCGATCCGCCGCCGGATCGACCCTGACAATACGCTCGATCTGGCCAGCCGCGGCGCGATGGCGGCGCTGCGCGAACTGCTGAACGAGGTGCAGCCGCTGCGCAGCAACTTTGCCGCGCTCGCGATCGAAAGCTCGACCGCGATCCGTCAGTTCCTGGCGATGGCGCAGATCCTGGCGCATGTCGATGCCGATGCCCCGATCCGGATGCTGATCGCCGAATGCGAACAGCCCTCGACTATCCTCGCCGCACTCTATTTCGCGCGGCTGTTCGGGATCGAGGACAAGGTCGATGTATCGCCGCTGTTCGAAACCGAGAGCGCGCTCGAACATGGCGGTCGCTTCCTCGACGCGCTGTGCGCGGAGGAAAGCTACCAGTCCTATGTCCGCGGGCGCGGGCGGCTGGCGATCCAGACCGGGTTCTCCGATGCCGGACGCTTTGTCGGGCAGATCCCCGCCAGTCTGGCGATCGAGCGCCTGCAGGGCCGCCTGAGCGAAGCGATGGTGGCCAACGGCCTGACCGATGTCGCGGCGCTGATCTTCAATACCCATGGCGAGAGCATGGGGCGCGGCGCGCATCCTGACAGCTTTGCTGACCGGCTGGCATGGCCGCTCAGCCCCTGGGCCAAGCGGCGCTTCCTGCGCGCGGGAATCCGGCTCGAGCCCGAAGTCAGTTTCCAGGGCGGCGACGGCTACCTCTTCTTCGCCACGCCCGAACTGGCGCTCGCTACGCTCACCCGGATCGCGCAGCTGCGCCCCGCCGAGACCGATCTCGATGCGCCGGTCGATCCGTTCTATCGCCGCACCGATCTCAGCCTTGATTTCTACCGTGCGATCCGCCGCCACCAGCGCGACCACCTCGAAAGCCAGACCTATTCGCGCGCGCTCACCGCTTTCGGCCTGGGCCTGCTCAACCCCACCGGCAGCCGCGTCTCGCGCCGCCAGAGCGACATCAGCGCGGACCGCGAGATGAGTTTGCGCCAGATCCGCGCGATCCCGCACAATGCGATCCTGCAGCAGCTGGGCTATCCGGTTAACGTGATCGCAGGTGTCGGGAGCGCCGCCGATGGCGCCTATGAGGAACTGGCCCAGCTGGTGCTCGAAAGCGAGCGCGGGCGCCAGCTGGTGCGGCTGGTACGCAGTTCCAATGCGCTCGCCAGCATCAAGACGGTGGCGGCCTATGGCGAGCTGTTCAACAGCGCCTATTGGGCCAGCCGCCCCTATCGCGGCACCGAGAGCCATCTGTCCGATGCCTGCGAGGCGCTGGCGGAATATCTTACCAAGGACGATCGCACCGGCGTGTTCCGGCGGCTCGCGTCGCGGCTCAGGGTCGATGCGCTCAAGCTGCACCGCCTGCTGGCGCTGATCCCCGACGAGCGCCCGCTCGAAGACCGCGAGAGTACCCGCCGCACGATCGGCGCGGCCCAGGCGATCCGACTCGCCTTGTTGCAGCATATGTTCCTGCGGGCGGTGTCGATCCCCGCCTTCAGCCGCGCCAACGACATCAGCCGCGACGATGTGCTGGAAATGGTGTTCACGCTGCGGGTCGAAGATGCGCTGGCGCAGCTGCGCCGCGCGTATCCCACCCATTTCCCACAGATCACCGATTTCGCGGTGGAGGCGCCGAGCGACTATCCCGACAGCCGCAGCGAAGGCTATGCCACGATCGCGCGCGACTACATCGATCCGATCGAGCGCGCCTATGCGCTGTGCCTTCGGCTTTCGACCGCGATCGCCAACGAGTTCGGCGCGCACGGGTAAAAGCATCGTGCGAAAAAGTGGGTACCGGTTTTTCGCGAAACTGATGCGACAACAAATCTAAATGGTCAGCGGCGCGGCGGTTCTGGCTGCAACACCCATTCGCCGCGTTCCGATCGCGCCAGCACACCAGCAATATTGCCGGCCCCGCCACGTTCGAGCGCATCGAGAAGATCGGCGACCTGCGACAGGCGCGGCATCTGCCCGCCAAGCTGTTCGATGGTGCGAACCAGAATGCGAAGGCGCGTTTCCCGCGGCGCTTCCGGGGTAGGGCGGTAGCGGATCGTGCCCGCCGCAACAGCAACCCGTTTGTCCCATTCAGCCGCCGCATAATGCACCAGCGCAGCCTCGGCCTCGGCCAGCCATGCAGCGCTTTGCGCCAACCCGGCAGGGTCGATCCAGTCCGCCCCGGCGAGCGCCTTGCGGATGCGCACGCGATCAAACCGGTCGGCAAGATTTGACGGATCCGCCACCGGATCGAGCCCGCAGTCGCGCACGATCCGTTCGAGCTCCGCTTTGCGCCAGCCGAGCAGCGGGCGCAGCACCTTGTCGCCGCTCGCGGGGTTGCGCCCGCTCGGGCGAATTCCCGCCAGGCCACCAAGGCCGCTACTGCGGTTGAGCCGCATCAGGAGTGTTTCGGCCTGGTCGTCGGCATGGTGCGCGGTCAGCAGCGCAGCCAGCCCACGCTCTTTCTGCCATTCGGCGAGCGCGCGATAGCGCGCCATGCGCGCTTCCTGCTGGAGATTGCCGGGCGCAACCCTCACCTTCAGCGTGGCATGCGGCACGCCAAGCGCGGCGCAAGTCTTGGCCACCATGGCCGCTTCCGCCGCGCTTCCGGGTCTGAGGCCGTGGTCGACGCTCGCCGCCTCGATGCTGCCCGGGCGCGCGCCAACCGCAAGCAGCAGCAGGGCCAGGCTGTCCGGCCCGCCCGAAACCGCCACGCCGAGCCGCTCCGGCCCCGCCCCGATCCGGGCGAGATCGGCGGCGAAACGTGCGATCAGTTCGGGAGCGAGCGGGCTATCAATTGCATTTCACTTTCTGCCGGTTCGCGTCGTACTGGCTGAGCAGCCGCCCGCTCGCCAGCGCCGGATAGGTTTCCGCGAACTCGGCCAGCGCGATGCAGGCGCGGTTGGTGTCATTAAGCGCGATCATCGCTTCGGCCAGGAACAGCAGGCTGTCACCGGCGCGCGCTGCCTGCTTGTCGGCCTGGTAATTGCGCAGGAACCAGGGTGCCGCTTCGCGCGGCTTGCCATCGTCAAGATAGGCGCGGCCCAGCAGGTTGCGCGCGAACGTAGTGCGCGGATGGCTGGGGTATTTCTCGAGGAACAGCGAAAGCTGCTGCTGCGCTTCGGGATAGAAGCGCGCTTCCCACAGGCGGAAGCCATAGCTGTATTCGTCTTCCCCGGCATCGCCGGTCTGCGGCTTCAGGATCGCCTGTACCCCGGCCAGCCGTTCGGCGCTCGGCCCGGCGGGCGCGGCAGCAGCGGGAGCGGGGGTTGGTGTGGCATTCGCTGCTGTGGTGGCGGGCCGGGTGGTGGCAGCAGGCAATTCGGCTGCCGGGCGCACTGCAGGCAGCTCCGCAGCAGGCCGCGCGGGCGCGCCGGTCATTGACGCAAGATTGGTTTCAGTGGCGGCAGGCTTGGCAGCCTCGCCCGGCGCCGCGGTGGCAGAGGCCGGCGCAGCAGCTCCGCCTTCCAGCGCAACCATCCGTTCTTCGAGCAACGCCACCGCGTTACGGCTTTCCTCGGCTGAAGCCGTCAGCTGCTGCAGCTGTGCTTCGAGGGCATCGAGCCGTGCGAGAATATCTGTGACCGCCGTGGTCGATGGCGCGCTTGTGGCGGGGCGGTTCTGCTGCGGTTGGGCGGTGCTGATCTCCGGCTCGAAAAAGCGGGTATCGCCGCCGGGGAAGACCTGGCGCTGGAGCGCACGGATTTCCGCTTCGATCTTGCGCAACCGGCTTTCTGCCGTCTGCTCTTGCGCCTGCGCGTGAACCGGCACCGTTGCCGTCACGGCCACGGCCAGCCCCGCCGCAGCCAGGGTCGAAAGGGGAAACAGTTTCAAGTGCCCAACTCCTTGATCAGATTGCCACTGCGCGGCGCAGCCAACAGGCAATTGCCACACAGCGGATGAACCTCAGGCGAATCCTGCCTCAAACGCGACGCGCAAGTCGAGCCGCAGGTTCGCCAAAATGGTGGGAAAGCCGCTAGCCCGAGACGGTGACGGCCGATGCGGGCCCGGCCGCATCGCTGGCAGGTGATGGCGTCGCAGCAGGAGCCTGCCGCGCCCGCAGGGCCTGCGCCGTTATCGCCACGTCACGCACCACGGTTTCGCTATCGGCCAGCTTGGGCGCGGGCTGCCCGCCGATGGTGATCGCGAAGGCGTCAGGCCGGCCGGTCCAGATGCGCGGATCGCGCGCGCCAGGCGGCACCACGAACCGCTCGCCCTTGGCCATGATCTTCTGTTCGAGCCGCTGGCCGTCAGCCTCGTAGAAGCTGACCCACACATCGTCTTCCAGCGCGGTGAAAACGACCTCGTCAGCAGATGCCGCCGTGGCAGCCGGCTGCGCTGCAGGTGGCGGCGCGGCCGGTGTCGGCACCGCTTCCGCCACCAGCGGTGCGGGATCGGCCCCGGCAGCCATGAAGCGCGCATAGAATGCATAGACCCCGATCGCGAGGACAAGCGCTGCCCCGACAGAGGCCCAGATCAGCGCCGCAGGTGGCACCTTGGCGGGATCGCCGGGCTCGAATCCGGGCGCATAGGCGGTGCGGTGTGAGCCGCTATCAGCCAGCTCCGCGCGCAATTCGGACAGGATCTGGTTCTCGTCGAGCCCCAGGTCGCGGGCATAGCTGCGGGTGAAACCGATCGCATAGGTCCGCGCCGGCAACTGGCCAAAATCGCCGCGCTCGATGATCTCGAGGTGACGCAGCGCGATCCGCGTCTGCTTGGCCATGTCTTCCAGCGTCTGGCCCCGCGCCTCGCGCGCACGGCGCAGCTTCTGGCCCACTCCTTCGAGCGGCAGTTCATCGAGAGACACCGCGTCCTTTTCCTCAACCATGGTTTGCGACCTTCTGTTGCGCGGCAGAAACTCCCCCCGGCCCTGTTCTGTCAAGCCGTCGTTGCAGTATCGCGACGCGGTTCGGGACGAGCCGTCGCTGACGCGCGCCCAATGCTGCGACGCCCGGCGCGATCAGTCAGTCTCGATGCCGCGCGCCTCGGCGAAGGCCTGCAATTCCTGGCGCAGATTGGCATTGGGATCATTGAGCCAGCCGTTCATGGCTGCCGTGATCTCGCCCAAATCTACCTTGCGCACCAATTCCTTGATCGGGCCCACCGCAGCCGGCGTGATCGACAGCCGCCGGAAGCCGATCCCCAGCAACGCCAGCGCCTCAAGCCGTCGGCCACCCATTTCGCCGCATACGCCCAGCTCGACCTGTTGCCCGACCAGCCCCTGCGACACCCGCCGGAGGAAACGCAGGATCGAAGGGCTGAGCCAGTCGTAGCGTTCTGCCAGCTTGGGATTGGCGCGATCGGCAGCGAACAGGAACTGCGTCAGATCATTGGTGCCAACCGAGAGGAAATTGATCTTTGGCAGCAGGATGTCGAGCACTTCCGCGAGTGCGGGCACTTCCAGCATCGCGCCGAACCGGATCGAATCCGGCAGCAGCCGCTTTTGCCTGCGCAGATAGGCCAGCTGGTCGTCGAATACCTGCTTGGCCGCGTCGAATTCCCAGGGTTCGGACACCATCGGGAACATCACGTAAAGATCGCGCCCTGCCGCCGCTTCGAGCAGCGCACGTGCCTGCACCTTGAGCAGGCCTTCGCGCTCCAATGCGAGCCGCAAGGCGCGCCATCCCATCGCGGGGTTCTCGTCATGCTCGGCCTGTTCGGACTGCAGATAAGGCACCGCCTTGTCGCCGCCGATGTCGACCGTGCGGAAGATCACCGGCTTTTCGCCTGCGGCATCGAGCACGTCGCGATAGAGCCGCGTCTGGCGTTCGCGCTGCGGCAGCGTGGCTGAAACCAGGAACTGGAACTCGGTGCGGAACAGCCCCACCCCGTCCGCACCGGTCATTGCCAAAGCGGAGATATCGTCACGCAGCCCGGCATTGATCATCACCTGGACCCGTGTACAGCAGCGGGTGAAGGGTTCGACGTCACGCAGCTTGGCATAGGCGGCCTGCTTCTCGCGCGATTTGGCGAAGCGCGCATTGAAGGCATCGGCAATCTGCTGCGATGGCCGGATCGTTGCGGTCGCCTTGTCCGCATCGAGCAGGATCTCGTCACCGTCGCGGATGATCCCGCGCAGCGAGCGTGCGCGGCCCAGCACCGGGATTCCCATGGCCCGCGCCACGATCACCACATGCGCGGTGAGCGAACCTTCCTCGAGGATCACGCCCTTGAGCCGCCGCCGGTCATATTCGAGCAGTTCGGCCGGACCGAGATTGCGCGCGATCAGGATCGAATCGCGTGGCAGGCCCTGCTGCGCCGCAGTGCCGAGCTGCCCCGAAACGATGCGCAGCAAGCGGTTCGACAGATCCTCGAGATCATGCATACGGTCCGCCAGCAGCGGATCGTCGATCTCGCGCATCCGCATCCGGGTGCGCTGCTGGACCCGTTCGATCGCCGCTTCGGCCGTGAGGCCGCTGTCGATGGCTTCGTTGATGCGCCGGCTCCAGCCTTCGTCATAGGCGAACATCTTGTAGGTCTGGAGCACTTCCTCGTGCTCGCCACCCCCGCCAAACTCGGCCTGGCTGGCCATGTTGTCGATCTGCTCGCGCATCCGGTCGAACGCGCGATAGACCCGCTGCCGCTCGGCCTCGATGTCTTCCGCCATGACCTGGTCGATCGTGACGCGCGGCTGGTGATAGACCGCCTGGCCTGCCGCCAGCCCCTTTACCAGCGTCAGCCCGGCAATGGTTTGCGTGCCGATCTGCCCTTCGGTGAGCCCGAGCGCCTGTTCCTCATCGATCAGACCGGCATTGGCGATCATCTCGCTCAGCACCATCGCGGTGGTCTGCAGCGCTTCGATCTCGATATCCTCGTAGCGCCGCGGATCGACATGCTGCACGCACAGCACGCCCACCGCACGTTCGCGGTAGACGATCGGGACACCGGCGAAGCTGTGATACTTTTCCTCGCCGGTTTCGGGGCGATACTGGAAGTCAGGATGCGCCTTGGCTTCAGCCAGGTTAAGCGTCTCGATATTGGCCGCGATCGTGCCGGTCAGCCCCTCGCCCACCGCCATCCGCGTCACGTGCACCGCGCTCTTGTTGAGACCGCGGGTCGCGAACAGTTCGAGCATGCCTTCGCGCAGGAGGTAGATCGAGCACACCTCGCTATCGAGGTTCTGCCCGATGATATCGACCACCTGATCGAGCTTGCCCTGCGCATGCAGACGCGAAGCCATAACCTCATGCAGGCGGGTCAGGATCTGGCGGGCAGAGGTCGCGGCAGTCATGTGCCGAGCCTATAACAGGTTCCGCGCGATCCGAAACGCCGATCATGCCTGCCAGAACTTCTCCCGCTCGCGCAAAGATGTGCGTAGGCAGATAGGTGCCAAACAGGCGAGAGGCAGCGCGATCAGGCGGTCGACAGTTCCTGCTTGATCCTGAGTTTGTGCTTCTTGAGCCGTTGAATGGTCGCAAGGTCCGGCGCGGGCCGGCTCATCTCTTCGCGCAGCTGCGCTTCGAGGCCGGCATGTTTGGATTGCAGCGCTTGGACATGGGTCGATACCATCAAGGCTCTCCTTTCGCGTGGTTACCCGCTGGAGCGACTCGTCCGGACGCGGACGAGCCGCGAATTGTCATCAAATCATAATACGCCTATCTTGAAAAGAACCACGCACTAGGTATTCGACGCAGGCGCAGGGAATTGCGCCCAGCCGATTTCCGGGAGACCAGCCAGTGAACGAGCAGGAGCTTCGCAAGCGCCGCGAACTGCTGCGGACCGAGCATCGCGATCTCGACGCGGCGATCAGCGCGTTGACCGAGGCCGGCTCGCAAGACCAGTTGCAGATCGCGCGGCTCAAGAAGCGCAAGCTGAAGCTGAAAGACCAGATTGCGCTGATCGAAGACTATCTGCTGCCTGACATCATCGCCTGACACCGCCGTGCCATGATGAACGGCAGACGGCTCTGAACACGCCGATTAAACCACTCAAGTCACGGAAAATCCGCATTTTCCATCGCATCGATGGTTAACCGCGCCTTGCGATCCGTTCCGCTATGGGACATCGCCCGCAAAGGTCGCGGACAATATGGTTGAGGCTCTGGACCTTGGCGCGCGGGCCGTTCTAGCGATGCCGGAATGTTGCGCACTGCCAGCCTTTCACGCCCTATCATCGAGTCGCTTTACAGCGAGGCCCTGTTGCTTGCGGACGAGGTCCGTTCGGCCTTTGCCTTGCGCATGGGCGACAGCGCCGAGCAGACCGACGACATGCTGCGGCTGGCACTGTCGAGCGAGGGCCTCAAGGCCACCACCCGCATCATGCATGTGCTGGCCTGGCTGCTTAACCAACGTGCCTATTTCACCGGCGAGCTCAGCGATGTGCAGCTACGGCGCCACGGCCGATTGCCCGAGGATCGCCCGTCGCGCGCCGACGATCTTGCTTTGCTCGAGCCGGCCACGCGCGAACTGATCGAGGAAACCATTCGCTTGCACCGCCGCATTGCCAGGCTGGACCAGGCCTGGGGCGAGCGCTTCGACGCGCAGCCAACCGTCCACAATATGCACGAGCGGCTGGGGCGCGCGCTGGGCGGGCGCTGACCCGATCAGGCCGCCGCGAGCGCGGCCTTCCACCGTGCGAGACGTTCGCTCCTGACATGCGGGTCCATCGTCGGCTCGAAGCGGCTACGCTGGCCCGCCATAGCCGCGGCCGCACCGGCCAGATCGCCGTAAAGCCCGGCCCCGGTGGCCGCGAGCATGGCCGTGCCGAGCGCGGTCGTCTCCACCAGAGCGGGGCGTTCGACGACCAGGTCGAGGACATCGGCAAGGTCCTGCGCCATCCAGTTGTTGGCGCTCATCCCGCCATCGATACGCAGCGTTTCCCACTTCGCCCCATCGGCAGCAAAGGCCTCGGCCAGGTCATGCGTCTGGTGCGCCATTGCTTCGAGCGCGGCACGCGCCAGTTCAGCTTTGCCGCTCGCGAAGCTGAGGCCGGTGATTACCCCACGCGCTTCGGCGCGCCAATGCGGGGCACCCAGCCCGCTCAGCGCGGGTACGATGGTCACGCCGCCGCTGTCGGAGATCGAGCGCGCCAGCACTTCGGTCTGGGCGGCAACGTCGACGATGCCGAGCGAATCGCGCAGCCATTGCACCAGGCTGCCCGCCACGAACACCGAGCCTTCGAGTGCGTAGGTGCGTGTCCCCTCCGTCTGGCAAAGCACTGTGCCAAGCAGCCGGTTGTTCGAGGCAGGGATGGCGCTACCCTTGTTGGTCAGCACGAACGCGCCGGTGCCATAGGTCGCCTTGGTTTCGCCGGGGCGCAGGCACCCCTGGCCGATCGTCGCGGCCTGCTGGTCGCCCGCAAGGCCAGTGATCGGGATCGGGCGGCCCAGCCACTCGGCCCGGGCCACGGCCAGATCGCCGGCGGTGTCGAACACCCCGGGCAGCGCGGCATGCGGCACGCCCAGCAGGTCGCACAGGGCCGGGTCGAAGCCCGCCCCTGCCAGCTCCATCAGCATGGTGCGGCTGGCATTGCTGGCATCCGAGATGTGCGCCCCGCCGGTCAGCTTGTAGACCAGCCAGCTCTCGATCGTGCCCAGCGCCAGCGTGCCCCTATCGGCTGCGCCGCGCACAGCCTCGTCATTGTCGAGCAGCCAGCGCATCTTGGTTCCGGAGAAGTACGGATCCAGCAGCAGCCCGGTACGGCGCTGGACTTCGGCTTCGTGCCCCGCTTCTCGCAGTGTCTGGCAGAAATCGGCGGTCCTCCGGTCCTGCCACACGATCGCGCGCGCCAAGGGTGCGCCGGTGTTCCGGTCCCACGCCACAACCGTCTCGCGCTGGTTGGTGATGCCGATGCAGGCGATCCGGTCTGCCCCGCCCGCGCCCGCCCCCACCTCGCGGGCGCCGGCCCGCGG
>JBMSNZ010000041.1:0-14981 GCA_049421965.1 Erythrobacter sp. | reverse complement strand
CCGAAAAAGACGGAAAATGGGTGATCGTCGCGTCGCACCACCAGCTCGATCTCCACACCCGCCTGGCTGGCGGCATAGAGCCGCTGGATAACCGCTTCGTCGGTAATCTGGTTGCATTTGATCCAGATCGCGGCGGGGCGGCCAGCCCGGGCATGCTCGATCTCGCGATCGATCGCAGCATAAAGCTCGCTGCGCAGGTGCAGGGGCGAGATCACCAGTGCTTCGGTGTCACGCGGTTCGACATAGCCGCTGACGAAATTGAACAGCTTGGCGGCATCGCGGCCGAACTCGGGCGCAGCGGTAAAGAAGCTTAGGTCGGTGTAGGTGCGCGCCGTTACAGGGTGGTAATTGCCGGTGCCGAAGTGGCAATAGGTGCGGAATCCCTCTTCCTCGCGCCGCACCACCATCGCCACCTTGGCATGGGTCTTCCAGTCGACAAAGCCATAGATCACCTGCACCCCGGCGCGTTCCAGCTGCGCCGCCCACATCAGGTTCTGCTCCTCGTCGAACCGCGCCTTGATCTCGACCACAGCGGTAACCGACTTGCCCGCTTCCGCCGCCGCGATCAGCGCACTGATGATGGCGGACTGGTTGCCGGCGCGATAGAGCGTCTGCTTGATCGCCACCACACCCGGGTCGCTCGCCGCCTGGCGCAGGAAATCGACCACCACCTCGAAGCTTTCATAGGGATGGTGGATCACGATATCCTTCTCGCGGATCGCCGCGAAGCAATCGCCATCGTGTTCGCGGATGCGTTCGGGATAGCGCGGCGCATAACTTTGGAACTTGAGGTCGGGCCGGTCGAGCGCGACGATCTCGCCCAGCCCGTCGAGCCCGATCATGCCCTTGCTCTTCAGAACCAGCGCGTCGCTGACATCGAGCTGTTCAAGCAGCACCTGCTCCGCCACGGAATCAAAGTCGGCTTCCAGCTCGAGCTGGATCACGCGGCCGCGCCGACGGCGCTGGATCGCGCTGCGGAACGTGCGGACCAGATCTTC
Source organism: Erythrobacter sp. (assembly GCA_049421965.1). Taxonomy (GTDB): domain Bacteria; phylum Pseudomonadota; class Alphaproteobacteria; order Sphingomonadales; family Sphingomonadaceae; genus Erythrobacter. The sequence continues at coordinate 13,983 of JBMSNZ010000041.1, read as the reverse complement.
CGCCTCTTCCTCGATTTCGATGTCGCTGTCGCGCAGCACACGGAACAGGCCGTCGCCATGCACCTTGAAGCCGGGGAACACATGCCCGGCGAAGCGGCAGATCAGGCTGGTAAGGCTGACGAGGATCGCCTCCTTGCCCCCAGGCACCAGCACAAAGCGCGGCAAGGGTGTGGGGATCAAGATCATCTCGATCACCTGTTCCCCGTCCGCTTCGCGCGTGAGCGTGAACAGCAGGCCGAGCCCGCGGTTGGCGACGAACGGGAACGGATGCGCCGGATCGAGCGCCTGCGGCGTGATCACCGGCAGAACTTCCTCGAGGAAATAGCGCTCCAGACAGGCGAGCGCCTCGGCATCGATCCGCTGCTCATCAGCGATGTGGATCGCACTGGCATCAAGCAGCGCGCGCAGATCGCCCCACACCGCCTGTTGCTGGCGCGAGAGTGCGGCAACCCGGTCGCGCACCGCCGCCAATTGCTGCGAAGGGGTGCGACCGTCGATCGAGGGGCGATCGATCCCGCGCTGGACCTGGCCGACCAGGCCCGCCACCCGGATCATCACGAACTCGTCGAGATTGCTACCCGAGATCGCGAGGAAGCGCAGCCGCTCAAGCAGCGGATAGGCCGGGTTGCATGCCTCGGCCAGGACCCGCTCGTTGAATGCCAGCCAGCTCAGCTCGCGATTGAAATAGAGCTCGCTGGCAGAAGCCTGCGTGGATCGTTGCAGTTCAGGGAGAGGGTGGCTGCTCATCGGTGAAGGCGCAATCTATCGGGTGCCCGTGCCAAAGTCGAAAGCTGATTGTGCCATGGGTCAAGCGGTTGGCCCAGTTCACACCAGGCTGCGGCTCTCCGCGATCTCGCTGATGCCGCGCTTGCCCTGCCCGTCACGACCCAGCTGGACGATGACGTCGATCACCGAAGCGGCGTAGGCAATCGTGTCGCTACGGGTGAGGCCGATTCCGGTCTGCATCACCATCAGCGCCAGCTGTTCCAGCGCGCCGCGCAGGCTGTTGGCGTGGATAGTCGAAAAGCTCCCCGGATGCCCGGTGTTGATCGCGCGCAGGAAGCTGACACTTTCCGCGCCGCGCAATTCGCCCAGCACGATCCGGTCAGGCCGCAGGCGCAGCGCCGCCTGCAAGAGGTCGTTGGGAGTGACGCGGGATTCGCCCAGCTCGCCCTTCACCGCAACCAGCCCGACACCGTTTGCGCCGGGCAGCTTCAGTTCGGGCGTATCCTCGACCAGCACCACTCGCTCGCCGCGCGGGATTTCCTGCAGCATGGCGTTGAGGAAAGTGGTCTTGCCGGTGCTGGTGCCGCCTGAAATCAGGATCGTTCGGCGCTGGCGAATTGCCTCGCGCAGGTAAGCGATCGGTTGCGCTTGTGGATCAGGCATCGCAGGTTGGGCCGGCCGGGCCAACGGGCCTGCGTCATAGGCGTCGAGCGGCAGGTCAAGTCTGCGGTGGCGGCGGATCGCCATCGCCCAGTGCTTGCGCGCGGCGGGCGGGCCGCAGAACTGGACGCGCGCGCCATCGGGCAGGGTTGCGCCCAGCAGCGGGTGCTCGCGGTTGATCCCCTGGTGGCTGACCCGCGCGACCTGTTCGGCCAGCCGCTGGATCAGCGCATCGTCGATATCGGGAGTTTCGATGCGCTTCATGCCCGGATCGGCGGCATCCTCGATCCACACCTCGCCTGGCCGGTTGACCATGATCTCGGTCACCGTGTCCTGATCAAGCCAGCGCCGGAACGGGGCGAGATAGGCGTCGAGATAGACGCTGCGCTCGCCCGGGCCGCCGCTTTCCTGCGGGAGCGGATGGATTTCCGCGCTCATCCGCTCACTTGCGAGAAATCGAGGTCGCGCGCGGTGAAGACGCGGATCGGTTCGCCCTGGCGGACCCGCACCGTCGGCCCGATCTGCCCGTCGCGATCCGCCGCCGACGCCGCCGCCGACTGGCCGCCGCCCAGCACCACCGTCGCGCCGCTTGACGCGATGGTCGACAGCCCGCCCACTACCGACAGCAGCAAGGCCGAGCCAAAACGCTGGAAGAAGTTCGATTTCACTTCGCCCTGGATGCCGGTGGCACCGTCGAACCCGACCGCGGGCGAGGCCAGGCTGACCGAGGCACCATCGGGCCGGATCAGCCGCGTCCAGATCACATAGGCACGCTTCTGCCCGCCTTGCAGGCCCGACTGGTATTGCCCGATCAGCCTCGACGAACGCGGGACAAGGATGCGCCGCCCGTCGAAACTGCGCACATCCTCGCTCACGATCGCGCGCACGAAACCGGGCACATTGGTGTCGATCGCGGTTTCGAGCACCGCCGGGATCAGCGTGCCCTGCATCACCGTGGTGGAGGGATTGGCCATGGCACGGGCCTGCGCCGCCGCCCCGCCCACGCCGCCGACGCGGCTGGCGAAATCGGCGGATGAATTGCCGGTTGCCGCAGGAGCGGCCGCCTCTGCCGCCAGTGACGCCGCAGCGACTTCGAACGAGCGGCTTGCGACACTGGAATCGAACACCATCGTCGGGCTGGCGTAGGGATTGGTCGCGGGCATCACTGCGCCGACGGGCGCGCCTTCCGGCACAGGCTGGATCGCAGGCACAGGGGCAACGCCGGGCTGCGCCGGATCGGGCTGGAGTACGACCGCGCCTGTGGCCGGGGCAGCGACCGGCGCGGGTGCGACAGTAACCGGCGCCGGGGCTGGCGCGGCCCCGCTCTCAAGCCGCGCCGAGTTCATCGCCCAGAACGCCACTGCGCCAAGCCCTGTGACTATCGCAACGCCGGCGGAAAGGCCCAGCGCGTCAGACTTTCCCTGGCGCTGCGCCACCGCCGGATAGGCGGTGCGGCTGGCAAGATCGATGATCTCGGCCGATTCCTGCTCGCGCGGGTCGGCGCCGGTCGAGGTGCCCTGACCGCCGGACTTGCCGGGAAGTCGCATTGCCAGACGCATCAGTTCGCCTCCATCACCTGAGTGGGTGCCTGCGCCAGCGCGGGGTCCTCGCGCAGGGGTGCCTGTGCCCGCTGCGGCCCGGTGTTCGTCAGCACCGCCGAATTGTCACCCGAGCGCAGCACGATCTCGCGCGGCACGCCCTGCACCACGATCGCTTCACCGCGCACAGTGTAATTGACCGGACCCTCCACACCCTCGGCATTGCGCACCAGGATCGCCGGCACTGCGCGATCGGCGGGCCAGGCGAGAAAGGTGGCGCGGCCATCGTCATAAGCGCGGGCGGGATGCAGCGCGGCATCCCCCGCCATGGCCCAGGCAAAGTTGAGCGCCGCAGGATCGGCCACGGCGAAGGGATCGGTAGCGGCGGCCATCTCTTCGCTGCTGGCAGCCTGGCGGGCGGCCAGCGCGGCCTCGGCCTGTGCATCGGCCGGATCATCGGGGTAAGTGAAGCTCAGCACATAGACCGGCCTGCCACGCGGGCTTGCAACCAGGTCGAAAAGATAGGTCCGTTTGCTCGTCACCACCGTCATATTGGTGGTGGCGGTGGGCGCGAGCGGCTTCACGAACAGCAGATTGGCGCGCTTGTTGGGCGTCACCTGCCACGCCTGCGAATCCCCGATCGCGACATTCTCGATCACTTCGTCCTCGCCGAACATGATGGTCGCCTGGACCCGCGGCTTGCCTTCGATCCGCACAACTTCGGCAGGATTGTAAAGCCGTTCGACAAGGCGCGGATCATCGGCGAGGCCCGGCGTCGCGAGCCCAATCGCGAGGGTGAGCGCAAGCGCGCCAAAGGCTGCGCGGATCATGTGACGTTCTCCGTTGGACGGGCCGACGCGCGCGATTGCGCCGGGCGAAAGCGGTTGCCGATCCCGCGCGTGCGCGAAGGAGCAGCGGATCCGGTGGCAGTAGTGTTGCTGGCCGCGCTGGTGGCATAAACCCGCGTTTCGCGGGCGCGAGTGCCGGAGGCTGCCACGCCCGGATCGTTCGCCGCGATCGGTGCAACCACCCCTGCCACATCGGTGCGGCGCGGAGCGCTTGCTGCTGCCGCTGCATAGCGCGGGTCGGCAGGGCGAGGGGCAGCAGCAGCCGACAGGGTGGGCGCGCCGCCCGTGCTCTCGGCCGGCGCAGCCGCAATCCCGAACACTTGCCAGCCGGACACCATGGTGCCGGCGACCTTGAGCACCATCACCATCAGCGCGACATGCACCGCGCCCACCAGGAAGAAAGCCATTGCCGCGCGCGGATCGATCTGGCCCGGCGTCTGGCCCAACGCAGACAGCACCGGCACCGCCAGTTCCAGCATGATGCTGCCGCCCAGCACCGCGAACAGCGGGGTCAGCGCCAGCATCACCAGCCCTTTAAGCCAGCCAGTGAAGAGGCCGCGCGTGCCGTTGAAGAGGGCCATCACTACGAAGATGGGGCCAATCGCGACCAGCAGCGCCAGCGCAATCCGCGAGGTTACCAGGATACCGACTGTGCCCAGCAGCAGCATGACCGCCCCCAGCCACATCAGTCCGGCGGGCGAGAATGCTTCGAAATTCTGCTGTCCCTGGCTCGCCTGTTCGACCGCAGCGAACACCACATCGAGCTTCTCTGCAAAGACCCTGGTGGCCGAGCCGTCGCTGCTGGTCAGGATGGTGGCCAGGTAATCGGGCGTTTCAACGAACAGCGGCCAGATGAAACTGCGGAAAGCAACCCAGCTGGTCGAGAAGGCCAGTACCATGCCCACCAGGATCATGCGCGGCAGCAGCGCGCGGATCGACAGGTTCGAGCGCCCCAGCATCAGGCTGATCGCGAAAAACGCCACGTAAAGCGTCAGCAGGATCACCAGCGCCGCTTCGAGTGCGCCGCCGGGTGCGAAGAGCTGGCCGAACGCGCTCGCGGTTTCGCCCGAGGCGACGCAATCAACCGCCTGCAGCGCCGCTGCGATTCCGCCGCCCATTTCGGACAGCGCGCTGTCGCACATCCCGGTCATCGGGCCGGACATCGGGCCGCTCATTCGGCGGCCTGCCACACTGGCAGCTCGCCCAATGGGTCGCGGTCGGCATGGCCGGGCCAGACCCGCCCGGTCAGCGGTGGGAACCAGTCGGCCGGGTCGTCGCCGACCGCGGCGCGCAGCAGGTCGAGCCGGCGCACCGAGGCTTCACGGCCCGAAAGTATGGTGAGCACTTCGGGCGCGCCCGACAGGTCGAGCCGCACCACCACGCTGGCGTCTGGCTGACGCACCAGGAAACAGCGGCTGTGCGCCGGGAGCGAACGGATCAGTGCGAATTCGTGCTCGGTCAGGCCGAATCCGTCGCAGTAATCCTCTGGCCGGGCGCGCGAATTGGGCATGAAGATCATGGTTGCGGTCTGTTCGACCAGTGCTGCCGAAATGCGACTGTCGAGCGCATCGCGCGCGCTCTGGGTCGCGAAGCCGACCAGCGCGTTGCGCTTGCGCAGCGTCTTCAGCCAATCGCGGATGCGCGCTGCAAAAACTGCATCGTCGAGCGCTTTCCAGCCCTCGTCGATCAGGATCATGGTCGGCTGCCCGTCAAGCCGTTCGTCGATCCGGTGAAACAGATACATCATCACCGGCGTGCGCAGACGCGGGTTCTCGAGCAGCGCGGTCATGTCGAAACCGAGCACGCGGTTGGCGAGGTCGAGCTCGTCGCGCTCGTTGTCAAACAGCCAGGCGTGTTCGCCGCTGTGGATCCAGGGCGCCAGCCGGTCAGCCAGGTCGCCGCGTTCGGGCCGCTTGGCCCCCGCCAGCAGCTCGCGGAAATGGCGCAGGCGCCGCAGCGCGGCATGGTTCTCATATGCGGCATCTACCGCAGCCGCCACGGTCGCCAGTTCCTCCGGCCCGTCGGCATCGAGCAGCACTGCCAGCCAGTCGCGCAGGAACGCTCGGTTGGCCGCGTTGTCGGGCAGCGCAAGCGGATTGAAGCCGGTCGGCTCGCCAGCCGTGATCCGGTCATACCGCCCGCCGATGCCGCGGATGAACAGCTCTGCACCTCGATCCTTGTCGAACAGGATCGTGCGCGGGCTGAACTTCTGCGCCTGCGCGGCAAGGAAGTTCATAACCACCGTCTTGCCCGATCCCGAAGGTCCGATCACCGAGAAATTGCCCAGGTCGCCGTGGTGGAAATTGAAGAAGAACGGGGTAGAGCTGGTGGTCTGCAGCAGGGTGACCGCGTCGCCCCAATGGTTGCCGCTGGCGCGCCCAAGCGCAAAGCCATGGAGCGAGCCGAAGCTGGCCATATTCGCGCTCGAGATCAGCGCCCTGCGCACCACATAGCGCTCGTTACCGGGAAACTGCGCCCAGAAGCCGGGTTCGAGATTGATGTCTTCGCGCACCGCGATCGCGCCAGTATCGGCGAGTGCGGCGGCACATGCGGCAGCGGCTTCATCTAGCCGTGCCAGATTGCTCTCGCGCACCAGCACGGTCAGGTGGTGGTCGCCAAACCCGACCGCGCCATTGCCCAACGCATCGCGCGCGCCCAGCATGTCGGCACGTTCGGCGGCTGCCTCTTCGTCAACCGAACGCAGACGCCGCAGCGCCAGGTCGATCCGTTCCTTCGCGGTGGTCCGCTCGGCCGGGGCGTAGGTTTCGGTCACCACCATTTCGAACGGCTGGCGCAGCAGGCCGTCAAGCAGGCCGGGCGAAGTCGCCTCCGGGTAATCCTTAAGGCCGATCAGCGCGGCGAACTCCGGTGCGCCCGAGCCGCGCAGTTCCATCGCATCGAGCCCAAACGATGCGCGCCGATAGGGCAGCATCTGGCCGAGATCGGTATCCTCGGCGGGGCGCCGCACCGGGCGCATCTCGCCATTGAAGAGCGCGCTCAGCAATTCGAGCATTTCCGAATTGGTGCCGCCGGCCGGGTTGTCGTAATCGCCCAGAACCTGCGCGCCATAAGCCTGAAGCGAAGCAACCAGACCAGTCGCCGCAGCCTTCAGCACGCGCAGGTCGCGCGGGTCGGCCTCGATCTCGCTCTGGCGGCTGCGCTGGAACAGCCGCGCTGCCCGTTCGGCAAGGCCCGCCCGTCCGCGCGCCGGGCGCCGGATCAGCGTGATGAACTGGTCGTTGATGAACAGCGAACCGTCGGCCAGTCGCTCTTTCCACCGCGCGTCGATATGACGGCACAGGGGATCGTCGAATTCGGCCGGCAGTTCGACCTCGACCCGCCGCCGGATCACGTGGTGATAGAGCACAAAACGCGAATCCAGCGTCGAGCGGAGCATCACCTCACGAGTGGCGGCATGGGCGTTGAGGCTGTCCGTGTCCTCGGTCTCGAACGGCAGACCCGGCACCTGGATCGAGGTCATCACCGATCCGTCGCGCAGCAGCAGCGTGCTTTCGTCAACCAGCCGCAGATAAGGCAGCCGGTCGCCCGCACGGGCTTCCTTCTCGCCCCATGCCGCTGCTCCGATCCACTTGCTCATCGTCTCAGGCTTTCCGCGTCATGGTGCATAGCTGTTGCAGCCCCAGCGCGCGTAGTTGCGCACGCGCGGGCATTGCGACACCTTGGTGATCCACAGGTCGAAGATGCGCGGTTCGCGCAGCGATACGAAATAGCCGACGAGGTGCGTCAGGATCGGCACCGGCACGATCCAGAAGCTCTTGAGGATCAGGAAGGCGATCGTTGTGATCATCAGGTTGATGATGAAGAAATTCATCGTCACGCCGGCAAACATCTGCGGCCGGGTGAGTGCCCTGTGCACCGGATGGCGGACGAGATCGCTCATCGCGGCTCTATCCCGCCGCCGCCTGGATACCGGCGACGATCGTGGTCGCACCGAACAGGATGAACACGCCTATGATCACGGTCACGCCGAAGCGCCAGTTCATCCGCCCGGTCAGCATCATGAAGCCGATCGCCGCGACCGCCATCACGGCAACCGTGGTCGCAACCGTGCCCAGCAAGGTGCCCTGCAGCCACGAGAGCGCGGCAACGATCGGGCCCGAACCCTGCGGATCGGCGACCTGCTGCGCGTAGGCTGCGCTCGGCAAGGCCAACAGCGCCGCGGCAGTCAGGCGGGACATCACATGCATTACTGGTCTTCCTTGCGGCTATGGTGGTTGAGGCGACCCAGGATCGCCGCGACATATTGGCGGGTTTCCGCGATGCGCGGCACGCCGCCGGCACGCTCGACCCGGCCCGGCCCGGCATTGTAAGCAGCCAGCGCCTTCTCAAGATCGCCGCCGAACCGGTTGAGCTGCTCGCGCAGGTAACGCGCACCACCTTCGAGATTGGCATAGGGATCGTCGGGATTGACCCCCAGATCGCGCGCGGTGCCGGGCATCAGCTGCGCGAGGCCCCGCGCACCCTTGGGCGAAACCGCGCCATGCCGCCAGCGGCTCTCCTGCCATACCAACGCCTCGATGAGCGCGGGGCTGAGATCGTAACGCATCGAGAGTTCGGCCACCTTGGCGGCATAGGCGGCAGGCACGCCGCGGGCGCTGGCTTCATGATTGCTGACCGGATCAACCACGGCCGCGGTCTGGTCTGCGGCCAATGGTGCCGCAACCGCCAGATCCGGCCCGCCTGCGATCCATTGCGCGCCATCGGCACCGATTTCGAGCACATCGGCCCGCGCAGGGACTGCCGCAAGCGCCAGCAAGGCGACCGCGGGCAGGAAATGCCCCGGCAAGAGAATCGGCCCGCGAACCTTCATCAGGCTCCCATGCTTAGCTCAAATGACAATGCGGTGACAAAACGGCGAAGCCCGGTTCGGCCTAATCATGCACAGGCTGTCCACATCCCGCTGGCGTGCCTGGGCCGCAACGGAACAAATCGTCGCAAAATTGCCGAAATTCAGTTGTCCGCCAACAGGCGCGTCATGAGCAGCGCCTTGCCCTGACCCGAAGGACTCGGCTTCTTAGGACATTTTGTCAGCGGATCGCGATGCGAACCATTTCCAGATCGCCCTGTTCGAGGCGGTTCAGCGCCTGGCGCGCGATCGCGCGCGAATAGATCCATTCGCCGGTGGCGGTTTCAAGTTCCATCTGGTCACTGGTCGCCACCGCGGCGCTAAAGAGGTCCTGCGCCCGCGCAGTGTCGCCAAGGCGAGCGTGGGCGATGCCAAGATTGATCAGCCGCGCCGGATCGTCTTGTGCCAGCGAGCGGTTCGCTTCAATCTCCGCGATCGCCCGCGCGTTATCGCCCGCCATCAGCGCCTCGTAGCCACCCCTCGTTTCTGCTGCGGTGACTTCGATCGTGCCCGAATCGGGCAGGCCAGCCTCTTCAATCGCGCCTGCAGAAACATGCGCCAGAGCCAGTGCGGCAGCGAGCGATACAGCGATCATATCCGGTCTCTCCCCAAGTTCCGGCTGAAGATGCCTGTGCCGCCTGCATCGCGCAATGAATTTGAAACATTGTCATAAATGCGCAATGAAAATACCTTAAACATCTGTTTTTCATATGTAATATTTTCCGCACCTGAACTCCCCTGCAGCGGGGCCCGTTCGGGCTCTTGTCAGCATTGCGTCGCATCACCGTCATAGTTTGTGGATTGTCGCAAAGTCGCAATCTTGGCCCACAAACTGTCATTAGCGCTGCCTAGCGAGCCCCTGCGCCGAACCGCGCAAACCGATTCTCGGCATTTCTTAGGGGACCGTTCGCTGTGAAACATTTCCACCGCTCACTCATTCTCGGCTGCAGCCTCGTTGCCCTCGCGGGCTGCGGCGCGGACGAGATCGTTTCGCCCGGTTCTGGCGGCAACATCATCGTCAACAATCCGACGCCGACGCCTACCCCTACGCCAACACCGGGCCCAACCGGCGTTACCCCTGCGGCAGGCTGCCCCACCATCAATGCCACTGGCGGCCTGCGCGATGGCGGCACCATCAGCGGCCCGACCGGCACCTATCGCATCTGCGAACTTCCCGCGCTGATCGATGTCGACACCACGCTGCCCTATATCCGCGGCCTGCTCTATGCCCTGCCCGGCCGGGTCGACATCGGCGCCGATCGCGGCCCGACCAGCACCGGCTCAACTGTCGAACTGACGATCGAGCCCGGCGTGATCGTCTATGGCGCCACCGGTCGCTCCTATTTGGTCGCCAACCGCGGCAACCAACTGCTCGCGGCCGGCACTGCTGCGAGGCCGATCGTGTTCACGAGCCGCGACAATGTGCTGGGCCTCAGCAACGATGCCTCGACCGGCCAGTGGGGCGGCGTCGTGCTGCTCGGCCGCGCACCGGTATCCGACTGCCGCACCGGCATCTACAACAACAACGGCCAGAAGAGCGACGGCTCGGGCGCATTCGTCCAGTCCGAATGCGAGCAGGAACTCGAAGGTGCCGCCACGACCACCCTGTTCGGCGGCACCAACAGCGCCGATAACTCGGGCCGGCTCGAATTCGTGCAGATCCGCTATTCGGGCTTCAGCCTTGCACCAGGGCGCGAGCTCCAGTCGCTCACCACCGGTGGCACGGGTTCAGGCACCGTGATCAACAACTTCATGTCGTTCAACAGCTCGGATGACGGCGTGGAAGTGTTTGGCGGTTCGGCCAATATGCGCAATGTCGCGATTATCGGCGCGGACGACGATGCGATCGACGTTGACACCGGTGCGCAGGCCAATCTGCAATATGTCATCGCAGCTCAGCGCACCGCCGGCGGCGACAACATCATCGAGCTCGATTCGCCCGATGGTGACTATTCCTCGCTCGCCTTGCCGCGCACCGTGCTGCAGGTCGCCAACTTCACCTTCGTCGAGCGTTCGACCGCCAATGCCCATGTGACCCGGTATCGCGGCGGCGCAAAGGGCGTGCTGGCCAATGGCGTGATCGACACCGACGTCGAGACCGGCATCCGCATCGACGAAGCCGCCACGCTGGCGGCAGGGCCGGTGTTCCAGTCGGTGATCGGCGATTTCGATCCGGCGCGCCCGTTCCAGGGCAGCACCAGCGTGACCGACGCGCAGGTGCAAACCGCCTTCGGCGCCGGTAGCAACAACAATGCTTCGGTCGTTATCACGCTGACGATGGGCTATGTGAACGGCGCCAACGAAACCGCCGTGCCGGCGTTTGACGTGACGACGCTGTCGAGCTTCTTCCAGACGGTCAGTTACATCGGCGCCGTGCGCAACAGCTCCGACACACGCTTCGCGACCTGGACCTGCAATTCGGGCACGCTTGACTTCGCCAGCACTAACGGCGCCTGCACCTCGCTGCCGGTCTACTGATCGCGCCTTCGCACATTTGGGGGAGGCGCCACATTCGCGGGCGCCTCCCTCGTTCGTATCCATCGGCGGGCGCAACGGGCCTGCAATCTGAACCAGGACCTGACACAATGAGGGGGCCTTCCACCATGTCGACCAGCAAACGCCTTGCAGGGCTGCTGTTGCTCACCACCTCGCTGGCATTCCCGAGCATCGCCTCGGCCCAGGATGCGCCGCCGGCAGCGGATGACGCAGCCGCCGAAGAGCAGTTGGCCGAGGAGCCGCTTTCCGACGAGTTTGCCGAGGACAGCGCGGGACAGCCCGAAGTCTCGGTGCCGGGTGGCGGGATTATCGTCACCGGGCGCCGCAACCGCGACCCGGAACGTTCCTCCACCCAGGTGCTCGATGTGCTCTCCGAAGCCGACATCGCACGCACCGGCGAAAGTGACATCGCAGGCGCGCTGGGGCGTGTGACGGGCCTGTCGCTGGTGGGCGATGGCCGCGTTTTCGTGCGAGGCCTGGGCGACCGCTATTCGCTGGCACTGCTCAACGGCCTGCCGCTGCCCAGCCCCGAACCGCTCAGCCGCGTGGTCCCGCTCGACATTTTCCCGACCAATGTGATCGCCTCGTCACTGGTGCAGAAGACCTATTCGCCCAACTATCCTGGCGAGTTCGGCGGCGGGGTAATCAATCTCACGACCCGCGCGATCCCGACCGAAAGCTTCCTCAAGCTCAGCACCAGCGTCAGTGGCGATAGCGAGACCACTTTCCAGAACGGGTTGCAGTACTTCGGTTCGGATCTCGACTGGCTCGGCTTCGACACCGGCAATCGCGACTTGCCCTCGAACCTCCAGGCATTCATCGACAGCGGCCTGAGGATCGAGGATACGCCGGTCGACGTGCAGGAAGGGATTGCCGGGCAGCTGCTGCCTGCCAATCTGGTCACGCTGCAGAAGAACGATGTCCTGCCCGCCAATTTCTCCGGCTCGATTACCGGCGGCACCTCGTTCGAAGTGGGCGATGACGCCTATCTCGGCATCATCGCGACCGCCAGCATCAAGAACAACTGGCGCAACCGCTCGGTCCGCTCGCAGCAGGCCAATACCGACCTTTCGGTGCTGACCGAGGATTTCAACACGTTCATCACCGACAACAATGTGCTGGTGAACGGCCTGCTGGGCGTGGGGCTCGACTTCGGCGAGCACACCATCCGCTGGACCAACCTTTACATCCGCGACACGCTCAAGACCGCCCGGCTGGAGCTCGGCACCAAGTTCGAGCTGGGCGAGTCCGGGTTCGATTTCGCCAACCAGAACACTGCCTGGTTCGAACGCCAGCTGATCGACACCCAGCTGGTGGCCGAATTCGACTTCGGCGGCCTGCAGCTTGACCTGCGCGCTGGCTATGCTCGCACCGATCGCGAAGCGCCGTTCAATGCCAATGTGTCGTATACGCGTACCAATGTGACGGGCAGCCCCTATGGCGACCAGTATGTGGTCTACCTCAACCGCCTGTCCGACACTGGCCTAACGACTGTCTCGTTCGACGACCTGACCGAAGAGCTGCTCTATGGCGGCGTGGACCTGAGCTACCAGCTGCTCGACAATCTCGAAGCCACTGTGGGCTATGCTTATACCGATACCGACCGCTACTCTGTTCGGCGCGAATTCGCTCCGCGCGCTGAAGGCGATGTCCTGCCCGACAGTCTGGTCCCTGCCATCGGCCTGCGCCGGCCCGGCGACCTGCTCAACGGTGCGACGCTTGATGCCTTTACTGTACGGCTCGATGAAACCAGCCAGTTCCCGGCCTTCGATGCCGGACTGCGGATCCACGCCGGTTACGGTTTGGTGCGCTTCCTGCCTTTCGACACCGTCACGATCGAGGCCGGCGTGCGCTATGAGGATGCGGTGCAGAGTGTGGCGCTGGATCAGTCGATCTTCGTGACGCCCATCACCGGCGCGATCCCGACCGACAACCGCGCGGACTATTTCCTGCCGGCTGGCACGATCACCTGGGAAGCGACTGACGACTTACAGCTCCGGCTCTCTGGTTCCAAGACGATCGCACGCCCGCAGTTCCGCGAACTGGTGGAGCAGCTCTACTTCGATCCAGAATCGAACCGCGCCTATCGCGGCAATCCCTTCCTGACCGACAGCAGGCTGACCAATCTCGAAGCGCGCGGGGAGTATTACCTCGGCGGCGGCAACCGCGTGAGCCTCGCAGGCTTCTGGAAGAAGATCGACAAACCGATCGAAGCCTTCATCACCACTGCTGCGGGCGAACTCCTCACCAGCTTCGCCAACGCGCCGGAAGCCACGCTTTATGGCGCGGAACTCGACGTGCAGTACGGCGTCGACCTGGCTGGTCTTGGCGAAGGGTTTGACACGACGCAGCTGGTGCTGATTGCCAACTATACCTACACCAAGTCGGAAATCGCAGTGCGTGGCGGCGATGTTACCTTCGTCCCACCCGCTGGTGCGACCGCGGCCAATCTGCTGTTCACCGATGGCGATGCGCTGACCGGCCAGTCGGACCATATCGCCAATTTCCAGGTCGGCATCGAAGACACCGAGAAAAAGCGGCAGGCGACTCTGCTGTTCAATTACGCCAGCAAGCGCGTGACCAGCCGCGGCTTCCAGCGGCCCGACGTGGTCGAGGATCCCGGCCTGACGGTCGATTTCGTCGCAAAATACGAAGTCGCCGCGTTAGGGCGCCCGTTCGAGCTTTCGCTCGAAGTGCGCAACATCTTCGGTCGCGGAAACTTCGAGTACCAGCAAAGCGGCGCGAACCGGATCGAGATCAACAGTTACGATGTCGGACCGTCGTTCTCGCTGGGGTTGTCGGCGGAATTCTGAGAGCCGGGTACCTTTCCAGCACCCGGTCTCAATAG
>JBMSNZ010000040.1:0-15459 GCA_049421965.1 Erythrobacter sp. | reverse complement strand
CCGCCATGGCATCTTCCACGGTGGTGACAATGGAACCGAGGAAGTACAGCTGAACGATTTCGTAGCCTACTTTGCTTCGATCACAAAGGGCAGGGATGGCAAACTGCTGCTGCGACTGGAAGACGGTGTACAGTGGGCCCAAATCGATACCGAGAAGGTGCGCATCCGTGACCTCAAGTCGAAGAAGGTGAAGATCAAGCGTGGCGCATTGGGCAATTACATCGCCGAGCTTGATGGCGGAAGCACGATGAGAGTCAGGCGCATCAACTGACAGGCAATCCGGTGAGCCAGCCCGTGGTAATCGGCGACGACATCTTCTGTTCGGACTGACCGTAATCCAGCGTCATGGTCGCTGAAGCAAGAAACAAGAATGTGTGAAGCCGCAAGGCGATGCAACGAGAGTGAAGAAAGAGAGGTAGGATAGACATGCAAGTTTCGGCCAATACTCCCGCAGTCGTGACCGGCGGCGCGTCAGGCCTGGGCGCAGCCACTGCGCGCGCGCTGGCGGCCAAGGGCGCCAAGGTCGCGATCTTCGACATGAACGAGGAGAAGGGCAACGCGATCGCTGCCGAACTGGGCGGAGTTTTCTGCAAGGTCAATGTGACTAGCGACGACGATGTCGATGCCGGTTTCGCCAAGGCGCGTGCCGCGCATGGGCAAGAGCGGATCCTGGTGAATTGCGCCGGTATCGGCAATGCGATCAAGACCGCCAGCCGCAGCAAGGAAGATGGTTCGATTAAGCATTTCCCGATCTCGGCCTTCGATTTCGTGATCCAGGTCAACCTGATCGGCACCTTCCGCTGCATCGCCAAGTCGGCGGCCGGCATGCTGACGCTCGATCCGCTCGACGAATTCGGCGAGCGCGGCGCGATCGTGAACACCGCCTCGGTTGCGGGCGAAGACGGCCAGATCGGCCAGGCCGCCTATTCGGCCTCGAAGGCGGGCGTTATCGGCATGACTCTGCCGATCGCGCGCGACCTGATGAACGAGGGGATCCGCGTCAACACCATCCTGCCCGGCATCTTCGATACCCCGCTGCTGCAGGCCGCGCCGCAGAATGTGAAGGATGCACTGGCAGCCTCGGTGCCGTTCCCCAAGCGTCTTGGCATGCCCGAGGAATACGCCCGGCTGGCACTGTGCATGATCGAAACCGGCTACTTCAACGGCGAGGATGTGCGCCTCGACGGTGCGATCCGCATGGCGCCACGCTAGACCGTTCGAACATGGGCTTTCCTACAGGGGCAGGCGCGGGCTATCGCAAGTGTCCATGCTCTTTTTGCCAATGACAAGACCCGCTCTTTGCCGCCAGAATGCCCCTTGGGTGATCGGTCAGGCAAGGGCGGGTTTTTCATGTCCTGAACCGTGGTGCAGGCGGTGCGTGCCCGCCGCCAATAGGGAGAGAATGCAGTGACCGGCTACTCGCAAATCCTCGTCGACAAGGCGGATGGCATCGCCACCGTCACGCTCAACCGGCCCGAGAAGATGAACGCCTATACCCGCACCATGGGGGAGGAACTGATTGCGGCGATGGACGATATCGACGCCGATGACGCCGTCAGGGCGGTGATCTTCACCGGGGCCGGTGACCGCGCCTTTTGCGCCGGGGCCGATCTGACCCCCGAAGGTGGCGGGCATGTATTCTCCGACCCGACCGAGGTTGCCGATCTGTCGGACCCCAAGGTGCGCGATGGCGGTGGGCTGCTGACTTTGCGTCTGTTCGAATCGAAAAAGCCGCTGATTTCGGCGTGCAACGGCGTTGCCGTGGGTGTGGGCGCCACCATGCAGCTGGCGATGGATATCAGGCTGGCGGCTGATACGGCGCGCTATGGCTTCGTGTTCGCGCGGCGCGGCATCGTGCCTGAAGCCGCTTCGAGCTGGTTCCTGCCGCGCATCGTCGGGATCAGCCAGGCGCTCGAATGGTGCTATACCGGCCGGGTGTTCGATGCCGCCGAAGCCAAGGCCGGCGGCCTCGTCAGGTCGGTCCACCCGGGGGCGGAATTGATGGGCGCCGCACGTGCGCTGGCGCGCGAGATCGCCGACAACACATCGGCCATCTCGGTGGCGATGACGCGTGCGATGATGTGGCGGCTGCCATCGGGCGAACATCCGATGCACGCGCACCGGATCGACAGCCGCGCAATTTATCGCCTCAGTCGGGGGGCGGACGCCAGGGAAGGTATCGCCAGCTTCCTTGAAAAGCGCAGCCCGGCCTATCCGGGCAAGGTGAGCGCCGACATGCCCGATTTCTATCCGTGGTGGGACCCTGCCGAATACCGCTGACGTCTGTCGAGTGCTCCGCTTGCGGGCCACTTGCCAGCGCGGTTGGTTGCATTAGAAACCATGGCGATGGACAAGATGCATACAGGCAGGGGCCGACTGGCGGATTTTCTGCCGTACCAGCTTTCGGTGACCTCGAATGCCGTGAGCAGCCTCATTGCCGAGCGTTATCAGGCGCGGTTCGGGCTCAAGATTCCCGAATGGCGGGTGATGGCGGTGCTGGGGGATGCCGGCTCGGCAACGCAGCGGGCGCTTACCGATGCGACGCTGATGGACAAGGTGGCGGTCAATCGCGCCTGCAAGGTACTGGAGGATCGCGGCCTGGTGGCGCGCCGGCCGAACGCGGGCGATGGGCGCTCGCATCTGCTCGAACTGACTGACGAGGGGCGGGCGATCCATGGCGAAGTGATGCCGCTGGCGCGGGCCATCGAGGAAGAGATTTTCTCCGAGCTCGGCCAGGCCGAATGCAACCAGTTCCGCGAATTGCTGCGCCGGGTGTTCCAGCAGGCCGAAGCGATACGGCCCGCCACACGCAGCTGACGTGTAGCGGGCCGATCGGAGTTGTGGCGTTCCTATCCCCCCGGAACGGGCCACAGTGCGGGACCAAAACTAGCCGTTCTTCTGCGCCGGGTTCGTCGCGAAGGCGTCGGCGATGTCACAGGCCGCTGGGCCAAGGATCACGATGAACAGCACCGGCAGGATGAACAGGATCAGCGGCACGGTCATGATCGCCGGCAGGCGCGCGGCCTTTTCTTCGGCGCGCATCATGCGCTCGTTGCGGAACTCGGCCGACAGCACGCGCAGCGCGCTGGCTAGCGGGGTCCCGTAGCGTTCGGTCTGGATCATGGTGGTCACCACGCCGCGAACCGATTCAAGGTCGACGCGATAGGCCAGATTGTCGAAGGCTTTCTTGCGTTCGTTGAGGAAGGACAGCGCGGTCCGGCCCGTCGCCTCCTTGACCGACCGGGACAAATGATTGGGCGTCACGAACAGTAACTCCGCGGTGAGCGCGAACTCGTCACCCAGTTCGGGGTATGCCCGGCCAAGTTCCTTTGCCACGCGGTTGAACGCGGCATCGACCGTCAAGCCGGCCTCGGCGCAGATGACCAACAGATCGAGTGCATCGGGCAGACCCTTGCGGATCTCGGTCGTGCGTTTCGAGGCGAGATTCTTGAGGTAGATCTCAGGCCCCTTGTAGCCCAGAAAAATCGCGCCGCCGAATGCCATCACGCGCTTCATCTGCCAGTCGGGATAGATCTCGACCACATAGAGCAGGACAAAAGCGGTGATGCCGAGCACGATCGGCAGGATCGCGCGCAAGGCGATGATCAGGACGGCCAGTTCCTTGTTGCGGAAACCAGCATGCGCCAGCTTCTGCTGGATGACCTCGAGCTGGCTCTGCTGCAGGACCTTCATGCCCTCCAGCTGCTGCTTCATCTTGTCCGTCGTCTGGCTCTTACGGACCAGGCTGGTCCGTTTGCGAGCGCTCGACGTGATGATCCCGGCCTTGAGCTCCTCGCGGCGCTCGTTAAGCGACTTGACGCGCTTGGCCATCGGATCCTTGACGGTAACAGCCGCATAGATCGCGAGCATCACAGCGAAGGCGGCGATCCCGGCGAGGATCGTGCCGACGAGGATGACGTCGAAGCCGAGGAGCGTGGGTCCAGAAGGCGTGCCAAACATGATCTTCTATTCCCCCACTCAGATCTCGAAGCTGACCATCTTGGCCATGATGAAGCCGCCAATCGACATCCATACCAGGCCACCAAGCCCGGCAACGATAAGCCGGTCGTCAGTGAAGAAGCCGCCGATGTATTCCGGGTTGATCCAGGTCACCATGCCGAACACAATGAACGGAAGCGCGCCGACGATGTAGGCGGAGGCTTTCGATTCCGAGCTCATGGCGCGGATCTTGAGCTTCATCTGGGCGCGCTTGCGCAGCACATCAGCCAGGTTCGACAGCGTTTCAGCGAGGTTGCCCCCCGTTTCGCGCTGGATTGCCAGCGTGATGCAGAAGAAGTTGAATTCCGGAATGCCGAGCCGGTCAGCGGTGACCTGGAGCGATTCTTCCATCGTCCGGCCGATCTTGATCCGCTCGACGATGCTCTTGAATTCCTCGCCCACCGGGCCGGGAACTTCCTGGGCCACAACCCCGAGCGTCTCAGTCACGGGAAGACCCGAGCGAAGCCCGCGGACCAGCAGTTCGATCCCGTCCGGGAATTTTGCGTTGAAGGCATTGGTGCGCTTCTTGATGAAAAAGTTCACCACCATGTGCGGCAGGCCCGCGCCAACAACCAGACCGATCCCGAACGACAGCAGAAACGCGCCTGATTGCAGGAAGACGAGGACGGCCACGACGAGCGCGAGCCCGATCGAGGCATAGATGTACTGCGACAGGGTCCACTTCTTGCCGGTGCGGTCAAGGCGGATCATAAGTGCTTCGGCGCGCGAACCCGACCCGGCCGTGCGATGCGCCTTCGGCTTGCGCGCGGCGATCGCTTTCTTCAGCTGCGATTCAACCTTGGCATCCGTGCTTTCAGAGTGGCGGTAGCGCACCGATTGCAGACGGCGATGTCCGGCCTTGGCAGCAGAAGTGCCCGTGGCCAACGTGTATCCGCCAACCAGCACGCCCATCATCACCAGGCTTATCAGCAGGGTCTCGAAAATGCCCATGCGATCCTACCGCCTTTCCGTCATTCGTTCATATGCACAGGCTGGCCGGGGCCGAGACAGACAGGCTTTGGCCTGCCGCACCGGCCCCGTACCGGCTTACTCAGCCGCTTCCCTTGCGGCCTCGGCCTTGTCCTTCTTCGCCAGCAGCGACTTGAGGTCGAAGCTGCCAAGCAGCGACTTCTTGCCGGTGCTGGAAGCTTGGAAGTCTTCCGCGCTTGCGCCCATCACCCGTTCGCCAATCTGCTTGATGACCGCGCTGGCACGGCTCGAACGATTGGCCTGGGCAAAGGTCTGACCCAGCTTGGCCGCATTGGCCGCCGCCTTCGGATCGTAGGGGATCGCAAAGTCGATCTGCCGTTCGATCGAGGCTTCGAAATCAGCCTTGCTGATCTCCGCCACACCTGACTGCACCTTGTTGGCGACAACCATGGTATGCGCATGCGCCGCGTTCGACTTGAGCCAGCTGAGAATGCGGATGGTGTCGCGGGCCGAAGCCAGCGTCATTTCCGACATCAGGATGACGAGGTTCACGTCTGCCAGCACATGCGGGAAGTTGATCAGCATGTTGCGCGGCAGGTCGACCACGGTCATTTCGAAAGCCTGGCGGAATTCCTCCTCCAGCTGAACGAAGGCGGCGCCATCGGTCATCAGCGGCGAACTGATCGGGGCTTCTGCCGAAAGGATCGACAGATTGTCGTTTGCCCGGATCATGGCGCGTTCAATGAACAGGCCATCGATGCGGCTGGGATTGTCGATCGCGTCAGTCAGGCCCCGGCCCGGCTCGAGATCGAGCGTGAGCGCGCCGGTGCCGAAATGCACGTCGAGATCGAGCAGAGCGGTCGGCGAGCGATGCTCTTCGCTGAACAACCAGGCGAGCGAAGTGGCGAGCGTCGAAGCGCCCACCCCGCCACGGGTGCCGATGATCGCGGTCGAGATATGATGCTTGATCCCGTCACCGTCCTGGTTGCGCGGCGCAAGGAAAACCGCTTGCGCCTGGTTCAGGGCATCGCGCAGCTGCCCGGCCGAAAGCGGCTTGAGCAGGTAGTCGTGAATGCCGCTGGCGAGCAGGTCGCGATAGAGCCGCACGTCATTGACCTGGCCGATCGCGATCACCACCGTACCGGGTTCGCACACCTCGGCGAGGGCATTGATGTCGTTCAGCGGGTCGCCACTTTCGGACAGATCGACCAGCAGGATGTTCGGGCTGGCGCTGACGCTGAGCGATTGAACCGCGTTGCGCAGGCCACCCTTGTTGCATTTCTCCGGCTGCCAGCCGAGCTCGATCACCACCGGGCGCAGTACGTCCAGCGCAGCATCATCACAGATGTAAGCAGCGAAGGGATCGCGGTTGCCGGCCATGCCGGATTTCCAGGGAGCGTTCATGGCTTAATTGCCTCCGGTTGTGGTTTTGGCCAGACCCTGCGACCCGGTCGGAGCCTGCTCGCGATAGGTCTTGATCGCCTTGCTCGAACTCATGATCACGGTCTCGCCGGAACCCTGCTGACCTTCGATCAGATCCTGCGGATTGGCGACCATGGCGGCGAGATTTGCGTTGGTCGCACAGCCATAGTTCGTGCTCGTGGCGTTACCGTAATTCATGTCCGAAGAGGCCGACCAGTCAGGGCAGCCAGGAACCGACGCTGACGAACGGGTCAGAACCACCCGGGCATAGCCAGGCAACACTGCGCCCGAGGTGACAGGTGCGCCCTTTTCGACCAGTATGCCGCGGCGTCCGGCGAGCTCGGCGACCGTGCCCAGCGTGGCTTCGCTGGCCAGCGGATCGTCGATCGAGATGCGGTCGCCATAACCAAGGTCCATGGCGTCGAACCAGCCGTCGAGGCGCTGCTGTTCGGAAACGGTCAGTCCGCTTTCGCTGGTGCGCACGTCAAAGGTGTAGCTGGTGCGTTCGACCACCGGCTGCTTCGTGCTGTAGAGGCTTGCGTTGCTGGCCATGCCGCCGCAGCCACCCAGCGCGAGGCCGAGCGAGAGAGCGAGGGCGAGGGCCGGAGCCTTGGCCAGCTTGCTGTGATTTGCAAAGGGCATCGTTCTCACCTTTCTCGATTAGAGGCTGAAGCCGGGGGCCGCCGCTTCGGCGCGGCGATCCTTGTTGCGTGTCTCGTCGCTACCTTGGCGCGGGGCAACCGCATCCTGCGTCACCGCGCCCACTTCTGGAGCAGGAGCCTGCTTGTCGGTGGCCGTCGGACCGGGCCGTTCGACGCCGGATTCGCCATTGTGCTCGCGGTAGCCCAGCAGTTGCTGGAATTCCGATGAGGCGCGGAAGCCATCAGTTGGCAGCTTGATGTCGCTGGCGTTGACCGGCTGCACCAGATACGGCGTCACCACGATCACCAGCTCGGTCTCGCCACGACGGAACGAGCGCGAGCGGAACAGATTGCCGAGGATCGGAATGTCGCCGGCACCCGGTGCCTTGTCGATCGTATTCTGGGCGTTGTTGCTCATCAGCCCCGCGATCATGAAGCTCTGGCCCGAGCCAAGCTCTACCGTCGTTTCGGCGCGGCGAGTGGTAAGTGCCGGGATCTGGAAGTTGTCAATCGTCACTGCGCCCTGGCTTGACAGCTCGGAAACTTCCGGACGCACCCGGATCGAGATGCGTCCATTGGCCAGCACGGTCGGCGTATAGGCGAGGCTAACCCCGTATTTACGATATTCGATCGAGGTTGCGCCGAGACCCTGGCTAGTCGGGATCGGGAACTCGCCACCGGCGAGGAATTCCGCGGTTTCACCCGAGAGTGCGGTCAGGTTGGGCTGCGACAGCGTGGTCACGAGGCCATCGCGTTCAGCAAGATCAAGCGCGCTACCGATGTCAAGGCCGAGCAGTTTGCCGAAGGCACCGATGGTCGTGCCACCCGAAGCTCCAGTAACGACGGATCCGCCCTCAGGCCCCTTGGTGAGGCCCACACCAAGCCCTCCTGGGCTGCCCGGCGTGTATTGAGGTGAGAAGGCGCGACCAGTGGTGACACCGAATTGGAAGCCGCCGGTCTGGTCGACCGTTAGCAGGTTGGCACCGATGGTGCGCACCAGCGAGCGGCTTACTTCGGCGAAGCGGACCTGCAGGTTGACCTGCAGCGGTGTAGCCATCTTCAGGCGGCTGATCACATTCGTATCTTCGCCAACAAAGGCCTGAACCAGGCGCTCGGCTTCGGCTGCATCTTCGGGCGCGGCCACCGTGCCGGTCAGCAGCACGGTATTGGTGCCCATAGTGGCAACGCCGATCTTCGCTTCGGGCATGGCCAGCGCCAGCATCTGATCGATGCTGTCGATGTTCGAGCCGACGCGGATATTGGCCGACCAGATCACATCGCCGCGTGCATTGCTGGCATAGATCGTGGTTTCGCCACCGGCCTTGCCGAAGACATAGAGCTGGCGCTGCGACTTCACCTGGACATCGGCGATCGTGTCGTTGGCGATGAACACATCGGACATCGAGCCCGGAATGGTGATCAGTTCACCGCGCCCGATCGAGATCACGATGTCGCTCGCAGGGCTTGAGACCGACTGCGCGGCGGCAGTGTTCAGCGGCAGGCTGGCAAGCGGAGCAGCGGCAAGGCTTGCAAGCAGCAGTTTGGCGGTAAGGCGGCTCTTCATGGTCTTGCCCCTTGTTTCAATTCGCTGCGCCGGAATGGCGGTGTTGTTGGTGGCTTCGCGGATCATGTTCTGTCCTCTCACATGACCAGCGTGGAGGTGGCGACGGGGACAGTCCGTCCGGCGTTGCTCACGCCTCTGGCGGTCTGGCCCACGAAGCCGGTCTTGCCCACGGGTTCAGCGGTGGTGTTCTTGCCGCGGGTTACGCGAACCGACGGACCAGCCGGAGTAGCGGGAGCATAGCTCTGCTGCGGGCCCGATGCGGCCGGTGCAGGGCTGCCACGCGAGCTGTTCATCACCGGCATACTGCGGCGCTGGAAGCGCGACACGTCGCCACCGGTGCTGAACGTCGCGCCCTTGTCGATCGGACGGCTCATGGCGGTGCGGATCAGCTCTTCTTCCTGCTCGGGCGTCGCGTTCTCGGGGATCACAACATCACCTGAAGCGATCGCGCGCTCGAGTTCGACCTGGTTATCGGCCAGCGAGCGCAGCGCCAGGCTGAGCGTGCCGATGGTTTGCGCCACCGCCACCTTTTCCGCGATGCGCGGGGTCACTTCGAGCGTGACGGTGCGGAACGCGGTAACGACAGTCTTGCCGTCTTCATTAGTGGTCTGTTCAGTCGACTGGTCGGTTGCCAAGACCCGCAGATTGCGCAGCACGGTCTCTGCTGCCTTAAGCGGCTGGCCTTCGTCACCCTTCACGGTCTGCGTCAGCACGAGGTCGACGCGGTCACCCGGGAAGACGAAGCCAGCGACGCCAGTCTTGGCCGACACGGGCACAGTAACCGCGCGCATGCCGGGGCCAAGCGCTGCCGCGAGGAAGCCGCGGTCACCCGGGCTCACCAGCGACCCCTGGGTGACCGGCTCGCCAGCCGTGACCGGATGGCGCACGACCGTGCCCAGCAGCTTGTTGATATCGGCTTCGCCATCGATGAAATAGGCGTCCTTGACGAGCTCGTCAGGCCACTGCTGGAAGCTGATTGCATCCGCAGTGATGATGGTCCCAGCAGGCAGGGCGCGCTGCGCAACCAGGACCTTGGGGCCCTTTGGCGCAGGTGCAGCGGCCACTTCGGGCGCCGCGCTGCCGGCAAACATGCTCCGCGCTGCCAATGCCGTGCCGATCGCAATGACCAGCGCTCCGAGCAGCAAAACCAGCTTCTTCCTATCCATGGCTGTTCTAGCCCCCTAGTTCGGCCCGACTGCTTGCGGGCGGTAATGGTTCATCCGTCTATTCTCAGACTGGTTAAAATCAGGTTCATCGCAATCCGGCCGCCATGCCGGCCTGCGGAAGGTACTCGATGCTGAGCACCCAAAGCCCGCCTGCTGCGATGGCCACGCCATAAGGAATCGCGATCCGGTCGCGCTGCCGGCGCACGAGGTGCCAGGACGCAACCACGATGGTCAGGATGCCGCCGACAAGCGCCATCACGATAAGCAATTTCAGGAACCAGCTCGGCTCGATCCACAGCGCCAGCGCGGTCAGCAGCTTCACATCGCCGCCGCCCATCATCTTCAATGCGAACAGGCCGGCAAAGACAGCGAAGGCGGCCAGGGCTACGCCCAGCTGCAAGGCCACGCCAGGCCACAGGTCAAGACCGCTGGCCAACCAGAATGCCGGAGCGGAGAGCGCGATCCCGGCGTTAAGCCAGTTGTCGATCTGGCGCCGACGCAGGTCGGTAAAAGCGGCGAAAAGCAGCGCAATTGCCAATCCGACCAGCAATCCGTAGTGGAGATAATTGCCGAGCATTTCGCCCCCGTGGTTTCCCTCAGGGGCCAGTGCTAGTGGGTATGCCTTACTAAAAAGTAACCAAGCCCGGAGGGTCGACATTAGCCACATGAGTGAAGCTCAGCGCGTAGCGATCGACCGCAGGTCCATTCCCCCGCAAGCCACGGAAGGCGTATGGCGCGCGCCGGACGGCCATGCGGTGAGAAGGATCGACTGGCCAGGCATGCCATCAGCCGGAGCGGCGCGCGGCTCGATCCTGTTCTTTCCAGGACGCGGCGACAATTACGAAAAGTACCTTGAAACGCTGGAACAATGGCATCGCGCAGGCTGGCGGGTAACTGCGGCGGACTGGCGCGGCCAGGCTGGATCCGGGCGTCTCGGCAAGGATTCGGTGACTGGCCATGTTGCGGACTTTGCCGTCTGGATCGAGGATCTTGCGGCGCTCTGGAACGAATGGAAAGCCACAACTCCGGCGCCGCATGTGCTGGCAGGACATTCGATGGGCGGGCATTTGGTCCTGCGCGGGGTCGCGGATGGCAAGGTCGATCCCGATGCGCTGGTGCTCTCAGCGCCCATGCTCGGCTTTGTCGGCCCGCTCCCACCCGCAATCGGACAGGTCGCCGCGCGATTGATGTGCGTGCTGGGCGATCCTGCGCGCCCGGCCTGGAAATGGAGCGAGAAGCCCGGTGAGGTGCCTGCTTCGCGCCAGGCGCTTCTGAGCCATGATGATGCGCGCTATGGGGACGAATTGTGGTGGCGCGACACGCGGCCTGAGCTGGTGATGGGGCCGGGCAGCTGGGGCTGGGTCGAGCGAGCCTATGCCTCGATGCGCGGGCTGTTTGCGCGGGGGCGGCTCGAGCGCGTTAATGTGCCCACTTTCCTGATCGGTACTTCGAACGACAAGCTGGTGTCGATGGCTGCGATCGAAGAGGCAGCGCGACGTCTGCCCAAGGCCGAGCTCGTCCGGTTCGGTCAGGAGGCCCATCACGAGATCCTGCGCGAAGTGGATCCTGTGCGCGACCGGGCGATTAATGCGATCTCCGAGTTTCTGGATCGGACGGTGCCGCGCCGGTGAGTTCCGAATTCGATATTGCGATTGTGGGCGCGGGCATGGCCGGTGCCAGCCTTGCGGCAGAAGTTGGCGCGGGGGCGCGGGTGATCGTGCTCGAAGGCGAAGATGTACCGGGCTATCATGCCACCGGGCGTTCGGCAGCCTTCTGGGAAGAATGTTATGGCGGGCCGGAGATCGTCCCACTGACGCTGGCTTCGGGCGAATTCCTGCACGAGCATGGATTCCTGCGCGATCGCGGCGCTCTCTATCTGGCGAGAGCGCGGGATGATGCGAAGATTGATACCTTCATTTCGGCATTCAAAGATACCGGAGCACAGTTCGAACGGATCGATCGCGCCGTGCTCGAGCGGATTGTCCCAGGTTTGCGGCAGGATTGGGACCGGGCCATATGGCAGCGGCGCTGCGCCGACATCGATGTCGCCGCATTACATGCGCATTACCTTGCCCGTGCCAAATCTTCGGGCGCGGAGTTGGCTTGCCGCGCCCGCGTGGTGCGGATTGCACGGCACGCCGGGCGCTGGCGCATCTTACTGGCCGATGGCCGCGAATTCTCGGCGGCAACGCTGGTCAATGCAGCGGGAGCATGGGCCGATGAGATCGCGCAAATGGCCGGGGCCAAGCCCGTCGGGATCACTCCGTTCCGCCGCACCGTGGTGCAGCTCCGCGTAGATCCGTTGCCACCGGCCGATCTGCCGCTGTGTCTCGACATCTCGGGTACCTTCTACTTCAAGCCCGAAAGCGCGCGATTATGGTTGAGCCCGCATGACGAAACGCCATCGCTGCCGGTCGACGCGGCGCCCGACGAACTCGATGTGGCGCTGGCGATCGCGCGGCTTGAGGAAGCGACCGAATGGCGGGTGCAGGCAGTGGAGCGCAAATGGGCTGGATTGCGCAGTTTCGCGCCCGATCGCCTGCCGGTATACGGCCGGGACACGGCTTGCCCGGACTTCTTCTGGTTCGCGGGGCAGGGCGGATATGGCATCCAGACCGCTCCTGCAGCAGCGCGGCTGGGGGCGCAGCAACTGCTCGGCCTGCCAGTCGACCGGATGACTTGTCGCTTACAAGCAGAAGCCTATTCGCCTGCGCGGTTCGGCTAGCCAAAGCCGTTGAAATAGCTAGACTGACGGCACCTCTAGCAGGGAGCCGGAGCTCTATGGCGCACCATTTCAAGATCAAGCAGAACAAGAAGGG
Organism: Erythrobacter sp.; assembly: GCA_049421965.1. Classification (GTDB taxonomy): domain Bacteria; phylum Pseudomonadota; class Alphaproteobacteria; order Sphingomonadales; family Sphingomonadaceae; genus Erythrobacter. The sequence continues at coordinate 2,918 of JBMSNZ010000040.1, read as the reverse complement.
CGAATACGTCGCCTACTTCATGTACAATTCGGAAGCGATGTTCTGGACGGAAGGCTACGCTTCCAAGGCCAGCGCCAAGAACGCGATCGAATCGATCAAGAAGAACGGCCCGGGCGCCGAAACTATCGAAGAATAGGCAGTCCTGCGATCGGCACGGCGCCTACTGCGCTGCGCCGATTCGCTCGGCCTCTGCACTCGCCAGCTGGTCAACCCGCTCGTTTTCGGGGTGTCCATTGTGCGCTTTGACCCAATGCCAGTGAATCCGGTGGCGCGCGCTCGCGTCGATCAGCGCACGCCAAAGGTCCTCGTTCATTACTGGTTTCTTGGCGGCGGTTTTCCAACCGCGCTGTTGCCATCCCTTCACCCATTTTGTGATCCCTTCGACCACATAGGTGCTGTCGGAGTATAGTTCGACCTGGCACGACTCGGTCAGCGTGCCCAGCGCCTTGATCACAGCGGTCAGTTCCATCCGGTTGTTGGTGGTCTGTGCCTCGCCGCCCGAAATTACCTTTTCGTGCCGCCCCATCCGCAGCAGAGCCCCCCAGCCGCCGGGGCCGGGGTTGCCCTTGCAGGCGCCATCGGTGAAAATCTCGACCTTCTTCATTGCGGCATGCCTGGATGTCACCGTGCCAGCTGGAAGGCCGAGATGCCCGCCGCGGCATAGAATTCGCACCGGCGGGCGAAGTCCATCGGATCCTTGCGCGTCACCAATGCATCATGTGGCGTATTGAGCCAATCCTCCGTGCGGCTGGCAATGAAGCGCAGGCACGCACCTTGCGCCAGCAGTGGCAGCACTTCACGTTCCTGCAGCGTGAGCGCGCGCACCTCTTCATAGCCCGTCAGCAGGGCATGGCCGATGTCGGGCGCAAACTCGTATCCGCCACGGCTGAAACTCCACGAGGCATGAGTCACGGCTAGGTCGTATGCCATCGCGTCCTCGCACGCGAAGTAGAAGTCGATCAACGCGCTGACCCGCTCACCCAGCATCAGCACATTGTCGGGGAACAGGTCGGTGTGGCAGATGGCGCGCGGCAAGTCATGTGGCCAGGCCTCGCGCAGGGCGGCAGCCTTTGCAATGAAGCTTGGCAGGTCAGGGTCGATGCCCGCCAGAGATGCCGCGCCGCATTGTTCAAGCACAAGGTGCGACATGGCGATGTCAAGCGGGTTGGCTCGCTTGCGAGCGAAGTCCTGCGAAGCCAGGTGCACTTGCGCCAAGGCATGACCCACCGCTCTTGCCTGCGCCGTCGTGGGATGGTCGACCGAAACCCCTGGCAGAAACTCGATCAGCGCCACGGCCTTGCCATCCATCAGACGGTAACTCGCCCCGTCGCGGTCGTGGATCGTGCGTGGCACGGGGCAATCGCGCGCAGAAAGGTGATCGAGCAGGTCGAGAAAAAACGGGAGATCGGCAATCTCGATCCGTCGCTCATACATGGTCAGGATGAAGCGTGCACCCGAGCCATCGCGCCCGCTGGTCTCGACCAGCCAATTGCTGTTCGAAACGCCCTCGGCGATCCCCTTGGCGGAAATGAGCGAGCCGACGTCATAGCTCGCAATGAGTTGCGCCAGCTGTTCGGCCGCTAGATGGGTGTAGACCGCCATCGGCGCTTCGCCGTTAGTCCAGCAGCTGGCGCGGCAGCTTGAACACCATCTTCTCTTCGACCGCCGTAATGGTCTCTTCCTCCACCGAACGCCACTCCGACAAGCGGGCGATCACTTCGCGGACCAGCGTCTCTGGAGCAGAAGCCCCAGCGGTCAACCCGATCGTTGCGACCCCTTCGAGCCAGGAGGGGTCGATCTCGTCGGCGCGCTGGATCAGATAAGATCTGGTTCCCAGCCGCTCGGCCACTTCGACCAGCCGCAGCGAATTGGAGCTGTTGGGCGCACCGATCACGAGCACCAGGTCGCTCGCTGGTGCGATCTGCTTGACCGCTGCCTGGCGATTGGACGTGGCGTAGCAGATGTCCTCTGCCTTCGGGGCCAAGATATCGGGAAACCGCTGCTCAAGCGCGGCGATGATTTCGGCGGTGTCGTCGACCGACAGCGTCGTCTGCGTCAGGAAAGACAATTCGGTGCCTGGCGCGAATTCGAGCCGCGCCACATCTTCCACGGTTTCCACCAGCGTCATCTGCCCAGGTTCGACCTGGCCCATGGTGCCCACCACTTCGGGGTGCCCGGCATGGCCGATGAAAATGATGTGGCGGCCCTTCTCGATCTGGCGCTCGGCCTGGCGGTGGACCTTGCTCACCAGCGGGCAGGTTGCATCGACATACAGCAGCTTGCGCCGCTCAGCCTCAGCCGGGACCGATTTGGGCACGCCATGCGCGCTGAACACTACCGGTGCATCGTTGGGTACTTCATCGAGTTCCTCGACGAAGATCGCTCCCTTGGCCTTCAGCCCTTCTACGACATATTTATTGTGGACGATCTCATGGCGGACATAGACCGGCGCGCCATAGCGCTCGAGCGCTCTCTCGACGATCTCGATCGCACGGTCGACCCCCGCGCAAAAGCCGCGCGGTGCGGCGATCAACAGCTTGAGCGGGATCTGATTGTCCCCGGCTTCGGTGGCTTGAAATGGAGCGTTCATGTCTCGCCCTCTAGCGCTTTGCGACGCGCGCGGCTAGGGCGAGACAGCGTGTTAGCCGCAAGGGCCGCTTGGCCTGATTGAACGACCATGGCCGCAGGCGCGGCCGAAGCCAGGATTGCCATTTGATGACCCGTTGCCGCCGCTTCCTTTCCTTAGCCGCCCTTGCCGCCACGCTCGCCGGATGTGCCAATGAAGGCGAACTGGTGGTTGAGCAGGGCGTGGGCGTGACTGCTGTGCTTTCGTCTTGCCCGGCAGTGGGCATTCCCGACTACACCGGCGATATCACCCTGTTTCGCGAGGCAGGAAGCCGTGCGGCGGACAATATTGA
>JBMSNZ010000039.1:0-16390 GCA_049421965.1 Erythrobacter sp. | reverse complement strand
GGGGGGGGGGGGGGGGGGGGGGGGGGGGGGGGGGGGGGGGGGGGGGGGGCGGCGGAGGCGGAGGCGGAGCTTCCGCGCCGAAGTTGTAGATCAGCGAGCCGAGCAGCGAGTGCGTCGACACGTCGGTCTTGATCGCGCCACCGGTGGTGTCGACAATGCCGATGTTGGGGGCGTTGAAGAAGCGATACTTCAGGCCAACGTCCCAATTGCCCGACAGCGGAGCACGGATGCCAGCCAGCAGCTGCCAGGCAAGCCCGGTGTCCGAATCGTCATAAAGATCGGCACCGTTCGAATTGATAGTGCCCTGCAGGTCGCTGCGGGCAATACCAACGCCGCCACCGAGGAAGCCCTGCAGGCCGTCATCAGGCCCGAAGTCGAACAGGCCGTTCAGCATGAAGCTGAGGAAGTTGCCTTCGCCTTCGCCTTCAAACGTACCACCGACGTCCTCGCCGGAAATCGTGTCGAGCGTTGCGGCCTTGTAAGCAGCTTCGGCCTCAAGGCGGAACGCGCCGAAGTCGTGACCGACGACGCCACCAAAATCGTAGCCTTCATCGTGCGAGACTTGGAGATCCGCATCCTTAACTGAGGCGTCTTCCACGATCATCGCGCCACCATCGAGGCCAATGTACCATTGGCCTTCGCGGGCAAGCGCCGGCGTGGCGAGCGCGGTGGATGCCATCGCCAATCCCATGACGAGTTTGCGCATTTGTGTATTCCCCTTCTTTCTTGCGAACTGCAGGATATGCGCAACTTTCTAACTTGTCGGACAAGCGGTGGCAAGCGCTCAAAAGCTCCAAAGTGTTGCATTTTGGACGCTATTGCCGGCCAATTGCAATTTGGCGCAGCCAAGCAACGTTTCGACCAGCATGGGCCCGGGAACTGCTCGCAAGAATGCTAGGATTGGTTGAAGATTCCGGCTGATTTCAGCGCCGAAATGACCTGGTTGAGCGCATTGCGCGCTTCACTGTCTACGGTGGAGCCGCCTTGTGGAGCCAACGGTGCGGATGGCGCCAGCCAGGTTTCGGAAAACGTCCGGAATTGGCCAAGCGCGAGGTCGAACAACCGCATTCCCTGGCGAGGGGCGCCAAACACCCAACTGGAACCGGTGTAACATGCCAGATTTTGCGAGCGGCCGGTCCACAAGCCGGAAGGATCGGACGCCACGATCCAGCAATCTCCGGCGACCGGCGCGGCACGCCGCTTCGGAGACATTCGAGGTCTCGGCCAGGCAATCGAGAAACAAGCCGCGCCAGTGGCGGTTGAGATCCGATCTTTCGCCAGTCTTCAACTGAGGCTTGATCCTGGTGGTCCTGCTCATCGAATGGTCCCTCCGGCGAACCTGAAACTGAAAAGGGCGGAGCGCCGGATGGCGCCCGCCCTTTTCGAATCGCACTATCGCGATGTTCACTTTCTCTAAACAAAAAACGTGACTATGTCAATAACAAAGTGCCAAATAGGTTATTTCAGTGGTGAGGGCTCGCATGTCGGCGCGAAGGCAATGGTTGCCGGAACCTGCGGAAAAACCAGCATGTTAACTTGACCGCAACGCGGCGCGATTAGATTCTGCTGTCGAGCTTTTCTTCGCGATTGATTGGGGGAGGAGTTTGATGAGTGATCCGGGGTTTATCCGCCAGCTCGACGGCTACGGCCTCACGACGGTCGAGATCCATTACTACATGCCCGACCATTCCAGCCTGCTGCAGCTGTTCGTGATGCAGCAATATGATCTGGCGCCAAGGTTTCCCGAGCTGGGCAAGTTCCTCGAGTTCTGGCGGCGCGAGATCGATGCGGTGCTGCATTCGGTGCGGGTGGCGCATCGCAGCCTGATCGGCCCGCAGGAATGGCGCGCCGTTGACGGGGTGATTGCGATCAACTGAGCGGCGGCCAGTTGCCGCCCCGGGTTCAGATGATGCCGACCCGCTTTCCGGCGCGCTCGAACATGCCCAGGATGGTCTGCACTTCCTCGTCGCTATGTTCGGCGCACAGCGAGCAGCGCAGCAGCGTCATGTTGGCCGGTGTCGCAGGCGGGCGGGCCAGGTTGACGTAGAGCCCTTCCTTCAGCAGCGCTTCCCACATTGCTGCGCCGCGCTCCAGATCGGGCATGATCACCGCGATGATCGCGCTTTGCGGTTCGTCGGTGCCTAGCGAGAAGCCCAGTGCCTTGAGCCCGGCGTGGAGGTTCTTCGAATTCTCCCACAGATGCGCGCGCTTGTTGGAGCCGTGCATCAGCTTGCGAATGCTGGTCGCCGCGGTTGCCACCACGCTCGGCGGTAGCGAAGCGGTGAAGACATAGGGTCGGCACACAAGCCGCATGATCTCGAACTTGGGGTGGTTGGAAACGCAGAAGCCGCCGACCGTGCCGACACTCTTCGAAAAGGTGCCGATGATGAAATCGACATCGTCGATGCAGCCTGCTGCCTCGCACACGCCGCGGCCGTTTTGACCGATGAAGCCCATCGAATGCGCTTCGTCGACCAGCACCATAGCGCCGTATTTCTTGGCGACCGCGACCATCTCCTTCAGCGGAGCGACATCGCCGAGCATCGAATAGACGCCTTCTAGCACCACCAGCTTGCCCGCCCCTTCAGGGATGCGCCGCAGCCGCTTCTCCATCGCTTCGATGTCATTGTGCTTGAAGGGCACCACTTCGGCATTGCCCATCGCGCAGCCGTCCCAAATCGAGGCGTGGCTGTCGATATCGAGCACGATGTAATCGCCCTTGCCGGCGATGGTGGAGATGATTCCGAGATTGGCCTGATAGCCGGTCGAGAATACCATGGCATGGTCCATGGCGTAGAATTCCTTCAGGGCCTGCTCGACTTCGCGGTGTCCCTGGTAGGTGCCGTTGAGCACGCGGCTGCCCGTGGTGCCCGAACCGTAATGGGTCAAGGCATCCTTGCCGGCTTCGATCACGTCAGGATCGAAGGTCATGCCCATGTAGTTGTAGGTGCCGAGAAGGATGGTATCGCGCCCGTTGCAGATCGCGCGGGTAGGCGACAGCACCTTTTCCATCACCAGGTTGAACGGATCTTCGACTCCGCTCGCAAGCAGCCCTTCGCGCATCGCGATGAGCTCGTCGAACTTGGAGAACAGGTCTCCGGCCGGTGCTGCGTCAGCCATCATTCACCCTGAAGCTTGGTTACCGCATCGACCAACTGCCCGAAATTCTCGATCTCGGCCTGCTGATTCATGCTTATGATAATGTCGAAGGCGTCCTCGATCTCGGCGACGAAATCCATCACCGTCAGGCTGTCGAACTCGAAATCATTGGCAAAGCTCGTTGCATCCGAGATCTCGATCCCTTTCTTGTTGAAGGGCTCGATCAGCAAGCGGATCTGGGCTTCGACTTCAGCACGGTTCATGGGGAAAAGGCCTTCCAAGGTAACTGCGGCGCGGCGCCTGCCACGCGGTTGCGGTGGAAAAGCGATGGATATGCTCGCTTGTCAAGTTCCCTCGCTCATAGCCACGCTCTCAGCCGCCCGCCAGATCAATCGGGCAGGAGTGCTTTTACGGCATTCATGAAAGGCATGATGGAAACCGGCTTGGCCAGATATCCGGCCGCTCCCGCGGCGCGAATCTTCTCTTCGTCCCCCTTGGCGGCATAGGCAGTGACGGCCAGGACGGGGATTGCCTGCAACTGCAGATCGGACTTGGCCTGTTCAATCAGATCAACGCCCGAGACATGCGGCAGCTGGATATCCATGATGATCAGATCGGGCGAAAGCTGGCGTGCCATTTCCAGCGCTTGCGCGCCGTCTGCAACCGGCTCAACCTCGAAGCCGTTCGCGCGCAGGACATCGCAGAACAATTTCCGGTTTAGGTCGTTATCCTCGACAACCAGGATTCTCTTTGCCACTGCGCTCTGGCACTCCATTGCCTCAGGCCCCAGATAGTCCAGCAGAAAGGCCGCTGACAATTCACATGCGACGATCATCCCCCAATCAGGCGTCGGCAGAGCCACAGGTGCTGGCGCTGGCCGCACTGGGCTGGATCCTTGAAGAGGCGGAGCGGGCGCAGCGCCTGCTGTCGTTGACCGGGCTCAGTCCGGATCATCTGCGCTCCGGGCTCGGCGACCCGGCGCTATTGGGCGCCGTTATGGAGTTTCTCGTGAATCACGAGCCTGACCTTCTGCGCTGTGCCGAAGCGCTGGCCGTCACGCCGGAAGAAATCGTCCGTGCGGCAGGGGAGCTTGCGCCATGAGCCGTCCGCTTGTGATCAGCGATTGCGACGAGGTGCTGCTGCATATGGTGGCGCATTTCAAGGAATGGCTCGAAGAGAGCGAAGGCGTCCGTTTTGAACTTAGGGGCAACAACTTTGCCACTGCCATGCGCTGGGCCGATACCGGCGAGCCTTTGTCGCAGCAGGATATCTGGCGGTTCCTTGGCGGGTTTTTCGATACCCAGATGCACCGCCAGCTTCCGATCGAAGGTGCGGTTGCGGCCATCAACCGCTTGGCCGAAGATGCGGATGTGGTGATCTTGACCAATCTCAATGACGAGCGGCAGGAGCGGCGCACCAGGCAGTTGGCCAACCATGGCGTTCACGCAAGGGTCTTCACCAATCAGGGGCCGAAGGGGCCGGCACTCAAAGCGATCCTCGACGAATATGCGCCCAGCCGCGCCATCTTCATCGACGATCTGCCACAGCACCACCAATCGGCTGCCGAAACCGTGCCCAATGTCAGCCGGCTGCACCTGTGCGGCGAGCCGATGATTGCGCCGCATATCGACTGTGCGCATGAAGCCGGCCATGCCCATGCCCGGATTGACCGGTGGGAAGAGGCCCTGCCTTGGTTGCTTGCACAATTGGAGAAGGAACCACAATGAGCATCGAAAAGCGCCTCCAGGAACTGGGGATCGAACTGCCGCAAGCGGCTGCTCCGGTAGCCAGCTATGTCCCCGTGGTGGTGCATGGCGATCTTGCCTTTGTTTCGGGCCAGGTATCGTTTGTCGAAGGCGAGCTGCTGAAGGGCAGGCTGGGCGAAGACCTTTCGGTCGAGGACGGAATGCGCGCAGCGAGAGGGTGCGGACTTATGATCCTGGCGCAGCTCAAGGCCGCGCTCGGCTCGCTCGACCGGGTTCAGCGCGTGGTCAAGCTGGGCGGCTTCGTCAACTCGGCGGCCGACTTCACTGATCAGCCGAAAGTGGTGAACGGCGCTTCCGATCTGATGCTTGAAGTGTTCGGGGAGGCCGGCAAACATTCCCGCGCCGCTGTCGGCGTTCCCTCCCTGCCGTTGGGGGTTGCGGTCGAGGTTGACGCCGTGGTCGCGGTCACAGGTGCGTGACCGGCAGGCGCCAGCCTGGCTGACCGAATGGGAATATGCCCATCGCGGGCGGCATGGAGCTGGCGTGCCCGAGAATTCGCTGCAAGCCGCCCGGCTGGCAATCGCCGCCGGGATGGGGATCGAATGCGATATCCAGCGCAGTGCTGACGATCATCCGATGGTGTTCCACGACTGGGACTTGAAGCGGCTGATTGGGCGCAGCGAAACCACTGAATCGCTTACCAAAGATGCGCTAGAAGGGTTGCATTACCTGGGCAGTGATGAGCGGATCGCGTCGCTGGCAGATCTGCTTGGTCTCGTCGCAGGCCAGGTGCCGATCCTGATCGAGATCAAGTCGAAGCGCGGCTATGACGTGGCGCGGAGCTGCGCGGCGGTGCGCGATGCCTTGGTCCCTTACGGCGGCGACCATGCCGTGATGAGTTTCGACCCCCGGGTGGCGCGCTGGTTCCGGCGTAACTCCCCGCATACCACGGCGGGGCTGGTGATGCGCGAAGACGAGCATGGCTCGACCCGCAAGGCCTGGCAGCGCCAGCTGGCGCTAGCGATCGCGAAGCCCGATTTCCTTGCTTACCATATCGCTGCTCTGCCCAGCCCGTGGGTGGCCCGCCTGCGCGCCAAGGGGCTGCCGATCCTAACCTGGACTGTCAATTCAACTCTAATGCGACTGCAAGGATTGTCGCACGCCGATGCATTGATTGTCGAAGGGGCGGGCCTGGCATGAGTTCGGACGAATTGACAGTCAGCATCGCGCCGTCGGTGGGCTCGTTCGAAGCCGCCGATTGGAACGCACTGGGGGGGCATCGCAATCCCTTTGTCAGCCACGAATTCCTGACCGCGCTCGAGGATTCGGGCAGCGTGGGCGAAGGTACTGGCTGGGATCCGGTGCCGATCGTGATCACGGATGGCGGCGGCGCTCTGCTCGCGGCCCTCCCAAGCTATGCCAAAAGCCATAGCCAGGGCGAATATGTGTTTGACCATGCCTGGGCCGATGCCTGGCACCGCGCAGGCGGGCGATACTATACGAAGCTGCAGATTGCAGCGCCCTTTACTCCGGCCAATGGCCCGCGCCTGTTGCTCAGGGACCCGGAGCTTGCACCGCATTTGCTAAAAGCAGCGGAGACCGTGTGCCTCCAGAGCAAGCTCTCATCCGCACATGCCACCTTCATCGAGCCCGGCCAGCTGGAGATGTTCGAGGGGGCTGGCTGGCTGATGCGAAGCGACATCCAGTTCCACTGGTCGAACCGCGGTTATGCCAGTTTCGACGATTTCCTTGGCGAGCTCGCCTCGCGCAAGCGCAAGGCGATCCGCAAGGAGCGCGAGGCGGCACAGGAGGGGGTTGAGATCCTGCGCCTTTCAGGGGCGGACATCCGCCCGCACCATTGGGACGCATTCTGGGTGTTCTACCAGGACACCGGAGCGCGCAAATGGGGGCGGCCCTATCTGACCCGCGAAGCCTTTACCTTGCTCGGCGAGCGGATGGCGGACCGGATGGTACTGATCCTGGCGCTGATGGACGGGCAGCCGATTGCCGGCGCGCTCAATTTTATAGGCGAAGATGCGCTCTACGGCCGCTATTGGGGGTGCACATTCGACAAGCGTTTCCTGCATTTCGAGCTGTGCTATTATCAAGCTATTGAGCTTGCCATCGAACGCGCGCTTGATCGGGTCGAGGCCGGGGCGCAAGGCGGTCACAAGCTTGCCCGTGGATACGAGCCGGTGAAGACCTGGTCAGCGCACTGGATCGCCGATCCCGGATTTCGCGCGGCGGTGGCCGAATTCCTTGAGCGCGAACGGGCGGGCGTGGCAGCCGATCAGAATTTTCTCGATCAGCGCACGCCATTCAGGAAAGGTTAGGCAGCGCGGCAACGCTCGCTGGCGAGCCACGCGCGCGCCTGGCGCTGGGCTTCGGCGATCTCGCGCGCGGTCATTTCCTCGGAAATGTCAGCACGGCACCATGCGGCTTCCTCATGCCCCTTGGAGGCGGCAAGGTTGAACCATTTGTGTGCTTCGACAAGATTGCAGTCGACACCGTGGCTGCCGGTCGAAAAGGCGACCCCGAGGTCGAAGTAGGCAGTGATTTCACCTTGTGCCGCTGCGGCAAGACACTTGGCGATAACCAGATCAGCTTGCGTGGCCTTGAGTTCTTCCGCGCCCTGGCCCGTGATGCTCTTGAGTTCCATTTCCCTGTACCCCCTGTTTCCCGGACCTGGCCCCCGCCGCTCCGGTGATGAGGGGAATTCGCCAGAACATGGTCAACAAAACGTTAACGCCTCGATTAATTTCTTTCGTTTGGGCTCGGGGCATCATTCTGAGCCGCCCGCTAAAGGATTAACCCTTCGGCGTTATCCCCCGCACACCGTCAAATCAGCTTGTGCCTGCCAAGGCCCGTGACTATAGGCCCGCGCAGAGGGTCACCCCTCGCCACCGGAACATCGGGGCAGCAGGCATGGAACGGTCTGGCAAGGGATTGACTTGGGTTGAGAGGACCACATGGCCACTGCGGCATCTGAAGAAATCGACATTCTCGAAAAGGCCAAGCGCATTCTGGGGCCCGATTACACCCCAAGCGATGACGAGCCATACATGAACGAGAAGCAGCAGAACTATTTCCGGATGCTGCTGCTCGAATGGAAGCGCTCGATCCATCAGGCTGCGGGTCAGACCTTGCAGTCGCTCCAGGACGGCCCGATCCGCGAACCCGATCTCAACGACCGCGCATCGAGCGAGACCGACTGGGGGATCGAGCTGCGCACTCGTGACCGCCAACGCAAGCTGATCTCCAAGATCGATTCCGCGTTGCGGCGGATCGACGCGGGTGAATATGGCTATTGCGAAGTGACCGGCGATCCGATCGGGTTGCGCCGTCTGATTGCCCGACCCGTCGCAACAATGACTGTTGAAGCGCAGGAAGCGCACGAGCGCCGCGAAAAAATCTCGCGCGACGACTGAAGCTGCGTCGGCAGGCGAGGTTAATGCTTCCTTAGCTTTGATGCGCTAGACCACTCGATAGTGCCGGAAATCCGGCATCTGTGTAGTTGGGGTCGATTGCGGGGCAGATTGAGCCATGGCTAGTGTCGAACGGCGCCAGAATGCGCGCGAAAACATCTGCCAGACAGCCGAAGTGCGTTTCGGCCGCGACCCTGCACAGCATTCCATCAAGGTCCGCAACCTGTCATCGCGCGGGTTGATGGGAGAAGGTGCGGTCAAGGTCGCAAACGGGACGCGGCTGGACCTCGAACTGGGCGATATCGGCCGTGTTTCCGGGACGGTTGTCTGGGTGCAGGAACCCCGCTTTGGCGTTGCCTTTGACGATGAGCTTGCGACCCTTTCCTGACCTCACCGGTAAAGGGTTTCCATAATCTTGGCCTGATCGACGCTGACCGTTGGCGCGCAAGCTGCTACGCCATCGCTTGATGCGATTCTTCTGCGCCTGCCTGCTTGCGATGTTTCTTGGCGCCTGCGATTCTGCGGGTTCAGACGGCCCGGTGCAGGTGGCCATCATTGGCGAGCCATCCGACCTGGCTGAGCAAGGCTTGCGGCTGTCCCCCGCTGCGCAGCATTTGCGTGCAGCAACAACAGAGGGCCTCGTTTCGCTCGATTCCGTGGGGCAAGTGGTGCCCGCACTGGCCGAACGCTGGATCGTGACCGACGACGGGCAGAGCTACATTTTCCGGCTGCGCAATTCGGACTGGCCCGATGGCAAGCCGATCACCGCCAATGATGTCCGCCAATCGCTGCAGCAGGCAGTCAATCGCCTGTCGGGAACCTCGTTGGGACTCGATCTCGTCAAGATCGCCGAAATCCGCGCGATGACGGGCCGCGTGATCGAGATCCGCCTGACAAGCCCGATGCCCGATTTCCTGCGCCTGCTCGCGCAACCCGAACTGGGCATAACGCACCGGGGCGAAGGGGCAGGGCCGATGGCGGCCGAGATCGATTCCAAGGCGGGCCTCGCCCGGCTGCAGCCGCTCCCGCCTGAGCGACTGGGCCTTCCTGCGCAAGAAGACTGGGAGGGCAGCCTTCGACCGCTCGCAATCAGGGCGCTGTCTGCCCGCAAGGCGGCCCAGGCTTTCAGTTCGGGCGATGTCGACATTGTCCTGAACGGCCAGATTGCCAGCTTCCCCTTGGCCGATACCGGCCCGTTGAGTCGGGGCAACCTCAGGCTTGATCCGGCGCGCGGCCTGTTTGGTCTGATGGTGCGCAGGAGCAGCGGGCTGCTTGGCGACCCACTGCGCCGCGAAGCGCTGGCAATGGCGATCGACCGGGATGCCTTGCTGCAGCCGCTCAACATCGGCGGCTGGCAATCGAGCACCTGGATCGTCCCGGCCGGCCTGTTCGGCCCGGGCGACAATCGCGGTGAACGCTGGCAGAACCTCTCGCTCGAGCAGCGCCGCACGATTGCCCGCCAGCGTGTGGCAGGATGGCCCGGGTCACAAGGCGGCAGACCGCGGATCAGCATCGCCATGGCGGAAGGGCCCGGCAATGATGTGCTGTTCAGGCAGATCGCGCGCGATTTCGACCAGATCGGGGTGGTGGCGGTGCGGGCGCGAAAGGGCGAACGCGGCGATCTGGAGTTGTACGACCGGCTGGCACGCTACGATTCACCCCTTTGGTACCTCAACCAGTTCAATTGCCTGTTCCGCAACGGAATTTGCTCAGCGGAAGCGGATGATCTGATCGCGCAGGCGCTGGTTGAAACCGATCCGGGCCGTAAGGACCGGCTGCTCGACGCGGCGCATCGCGAACTCACCATCAGCAATGCTTTCATCCCGCTTGGAGCACCGGTCCGCTGGTCGTTGGTGCGCGGCGACATCCGTGGCTTCGACGCCAATGAATGGGGAGTGCACCCCTTGTTCCCGCTGTCGCAGCCCCCCAACTAGCGGGAGAAGGAGTTCGCATGCCAGATTCCCAGCGCCCGCAGCCGCTTGGCCTGTCGATAGCCACCGGCACCGATCCGCAGGCCGTGCGGCAGCGGGTCGAGACGCTCGAGCTTCTGCTCGAACGCAGTTTCCGCATTCCAGGGATCAATTACCCGGTCGGGCTTGACGCAATCGTCGGCCTGGTCCCCGTGCTGGGTGACCTGCTGACCACGGCGATGGGCGCCTACCTGGTGTGGGAAGCGCGCAACCTTGGCATGCCGAAGTGGAAGCTGTGGCGGATGGCGGGCAATGTCGCCTTTGATACCGCGATCGGCGCGATCCCCTTGGTGGGCGACGCTGCCGACCTGCTTTTCCGTTCCAACACGCGCAATCTGCGGATCATCAAGCGGCACCTCGACAAGCATTACCCCGCCACGCGCCTAATCGAGGGCTAGTTTCAATTGTGACCGACCCGCGCTAGTGCGGGCGCATGGCGAAATCCGGGGTCACCTACAGCAGCTATCTTGATCTTGACCGCGTCCTCGCGGCGCAGCACCCCGCGTCCGGCGCGCATGACGAGATGCTGTTCATCATCGTCCACCAGGCCAGCGAGTTGTGGCTCAAGCTTTGCCTGCACGAACTCACTGCGGCGCGCGGGCATATTGCAACTGACGATTTACGACCTGCTTTCAAGATGTTGGCGCGGGTCGCGCGGGCGCAAGTGCAGTTGATCCAGAGCTGGGACGTGCTCAGCACCATGACCCCGCATGACTATTCGACGATCCGCCCGCATCTGGGCGCATCGAGCGGGTTCCAATCGTGGCAATACCGGATGATGGAATTCATGCTGGGCGGTCGCAATCCCGAGATGGTCCGGCTTCACCAGGGGCTGGCTGCTGCTGATTTGCTGGCCGAGGAAGCAACCAGGGCGAGCATTTACGACGAGGCCGTCAGGCTGCTTTCGCGGCGCGGTTTCGCAATTGATGCAGGGGTGCTTGAACGCGATCTAACCGCACCCTACGCGCATTCAACCAGCGTTGAGGCCGCCTGGGCCGCGATCTACCGCGCGCCGCACGAGCATTGGGATCTTTACGAGCTGGCCGAGAAGCTGGTCGATCTCGAATACCACTTCCAGCGCTGGCGCTTTGGCCATCTCAAGACCGTGGAGCGGATCATCGGCTTCAAGCGTGGCACGGGCGGCACGCCCGGCGTGCCCTACCTGGCGGGCGTGCTGAAGCAGGCGTTCTTCCCCGAACTGCTGAGCGTAAGGACCGCGATCTGATGCCGCAGACCCATGTCGGCCGCCGCATCTGGGACATTTCGCAGGTACTGCGCCCAGGTCTGCCGGTGTGGCCGGGCGATACTGCGTTCCAGCAGGTTGGAACCTGGCAGATCGAAGGCGGCGCCCCGGTCAACGTTTCGGCGCTGACGCTCTCGACCCATTCGGGCGCCCATGCCGATGCACCGTTGCATTATGCAGCCACAGCGCCGGATATCGCCTCGGTCGCGCTTGAACCCTATCTCGGTGAGTGCCTGGTCGCCGATGTGCGCGGCTGCGGCGCGCTGGTCGAGCCGCACCACCTGCCGCCGCTGGACGGGGCGCGGCGTGTGCTGCTGCGCACCTACGGGCGCTTCCCGCACGAGGCGTGGGACGCGCAACACACCGCCATCGCGCCCGCGACCATCGCCGCGCTGGCCGCCGAGGGGGTGCTCCTGATCGGCATGGACGGGCCTTCGCTTGATCCGCAGGATTCGAAGACCATGGACGCGCACCTCGCCGTGCTCGCAGCCGACATCCGCGTGCTCGAAGGGCTGGTGCTCGACGAGGTGCCACCCGGCCGTTACGAGCTCATCGCGCTGCCGCTGCCGATCGCGGGCGGCGATGCCTCGCCGGTGCGCGCCATTCTGCGCGAGCTGCCCCATGCTTGACCGTGCGCGCCAGCTCGATGCCGCCGATCCGCTCGGCGCCTTTCGGGATCGTTTCACGCTGCCGGATGGTGTGATCTACCTCGACGGCAATTCGCTCGGCGCCTTGCCCCGGGCCACGCCCGCGCGGCTCGAACAGGTGGTGCGCGGCGAATGGGGCGAAGGGCTGATCCGCAGCTGGAATAGCGCCGGCTGGATCGAAGCGGCACGCCGGATTGGCGGCAAGCTCGCACCACTGATCGGCGCCCGGCCGCACGAGGTGGTCGCGGTCGACAGCACCAGCGTGAACCTGTTCAAACTTATCGCCGCCGCGCTCGACCTCCGGCCCGGCCGCAAGGTGATCCTGTCCGAACCCGGCAATTTCCCGACCGATCTCTACATGATCGCCGGGCTCGAGCGGCAAGGCCTCGCCACGCGGCGGCTGGCCCCGCGCGAAGGCCTGGCTGGAGCGTTGGGCGAGGATGTCGCGCTGCTGCTGCTTACCCATGTCCATTACAAGACTGGCGCGATGCACGACATGACCGCGCTGACCGCGGCGGCGCATGCGGCGGGCGCGCTGGTGCTGTGGGACCTGTCGCATTCCTGCGGCGCGTTGCCGGTTGATCTGAACGCGACCGGCGCCGATTTCGCGGTCGGCTGCGGCTACAAATACCTGTGTGGCGGGCCGGGCGCCCCGGCCTATGCCTTTGTCGCCGAACGCCACCACGCCGCGCTCCACCAGCCGCTGACCGGCTGGTTCGGCCATGCCGCGCCCTTTGCCTTCTCGGACGATTTTCAGCCCGCTGAAGGTATCGACCGGCTGCAATGCGGCACTGCGCCGATCCTGGGCCTCGCGGCGCTGGAAGTGGGGGTGGATCTCATTGCGGAGATCGGTGTCGTGCGGCTGGCGGAGAAATCGCGCGCGCTGTCGGAATTCTTCCTTGCCTGCCTTGGCGAGCGCGAGCTTACGCTGGAGCTGGCCAGCCCGCCCGAAAGCATGGCGCGGGGCAGCCAGCTCTCGTTCCGCCACCCTGATGCCTACGCGATCTGCCAGGCGCTGATTGCGCGCGGGGTGATCGGCGATTTCCGCGATCCCGATATCCTGCGGCTGGGCTTTGCCCCGGCCTATCTGCGCTTTGCCGACATGGCCGAAGCCGCGCGGCATCTGCACGAGGTGCTGGGAAGCGGCGAATGGCAACGCCCCGAGTTTCGTGAACGTGCCGCAGTGACGTGAATGGTAAGTGGTGGAACCCGTCCGAAGTGTCTCTGCAAGGTCAAGCCTGAGGTGAGGAACGGATGAAGACTCGCCATGCGACTGCCCAAACGCCCGCTCACTCCTCCAGTTCGATGTCCCAGTAGAGATAGTCGCGCCAAGTTTCGTGGAGGTAGTTCGGCGGGAACAGCCGGCCGCGCTGCTGCAATTGCCAGCTGGTCGGCCGGATCGGCTTCTCGTGCAGATGCATCTGCGCCTGGCCAGGGGTGCGCCCGCCCTTCTTCATGTTGCAGGGGGCGCAGGCGGTGACGATGTTCTCCCAGGTGGTGCGCCCGCCCAGCCGGCGCGGGATCACATGGTCGAACGTCAAATGATCATGGCTGCCGCAATACTGGCACTGGAAGCTGTCGCGCAGGAACACGTTGAAGCGGGTGAAGGCGGGAAACTCGCTCTGCTTCACATATTGCCGCAGCGCGATCACGCTGGGGATCTTCATGTCGAGCGAGGGTGAATGGACCTCGCGGTCATAGCTGGCGACGATATCCACACGGTCGAGAAACACCGCCTTGATCGCGGTCTGCCACGGCCACAGGCTCAGCGGGTAATAGCTGAGCGGGGTATAGTCGGCGTTGAGCACCAGCGAGGGGCAGGCCGACAGATTGCGCGTCGGGTCTTCATGCGCGGTGCGGAACCGCGCGGCCTTTTCGATCAGATCGGTCCTGAACACGGATCGCGTGCCTCCCTGATTGAATGCAGGCAAACATTTGCTGAGCAAAGCGTCAACCCCGTGACATTCAGGCTTTCCACAAGCATGGTTTGACGGCTGAGCCGCAGGAACCCGAAATCGAGTCAAGCATGATCGTTACGCGATTCGCCCCCAGCCCCAATGGCAGGCTGCATCTGGGCCATGCCTTTTCCGCCATCGTCGCGCACGATCTGGCGCAGCAGGCGGACGGGCGCTTCCTGCTGCGGATCGAGGATATCGACGGCGCGCGCAGCCGCCCGGAGCTGGCAGAGGAGTTTCGTGAAGATCTCGCCTGGTTGGGGCTCGAATGGGAAGAAGTGCCGCCCCAGTCGACCCGGCTGGCGAGTTATGAGCGGGCAGCAGCGCGGCTGCGCGATGAGGGGCTGCTCTATCCATGCCAGTGCACCAGAGCCGAGATTGCCGGTGCGGCGCAGGCGAGCGGGCCGGAAGGGCCGATCTATCCGGGAACTTGCCGCCACCGCGCACCTGATCCCGCACGACCGGTCGCCTGGCGGCTCGATGTCGCGGCGGCGCTGGCGCGCACCGGGCCGCTCGAATGGATCGACGATCTGGCGGGCGTGCAGCGCGCGCGGCCCGAACTGCTGGGCGATGTGGTGCTGGTGCGCAAGGACGAGCCGGCCAGCTATCACCTCGCCGCCACGCTTGACGATGCCGCCGACGGAGTAACCCTGGTGACGCGCGGGGCTGATCTGTTCGTGGCGACGCATGTCCACCGCCTGCTGCAGGCGCTGCTCGGCCTGCCGGTGCCGCGCTGGCACCACCATCTGTTGCTGTTCGACGAGCGGGGCGAGAAGCTGGCCAAACGGCGCGGCAGCGCTGCACTGGCTGACCGGCGCACGGCGGGTGAGGACGGGCTGTTGCTTGCAACGCAACTGCGGTTGCACCGTTTTCCGTCTGGTATCTCGCTGGCAAAGGCCTAGATTACGCGCATGACTCCTTTCCTCATCCTCGTGCTGCTCGTGCTCATGGCGCTGGTGGTCTTTTCGCTGGTGCGCGGCATCGTGGCTTTTCTCAAGACGACCAAGATCGATCTTGAAACGGGCGAGGGGGAAACGGTGCCCGAGATGCAGTTGATGCAGAACCGCGCCATGTTCGCGCGCATCAAGTACCAGGCGCTGGCAGTGGCGGTGGTCGCGATCATGCTCGCGATCGCGCAGTAAGGGCCGGTAAGCGCAACCACCGATGGTCAAGCTCAACAAGATCTACACCCGCACCGGCGATGACGGGTCGACCGGCCTTGTCGATGGCTCGCGCGTGGCCAAGGCTTCGCTGCGGATTGACGCGATCGGGCTGGTCGATGAAGCCAATAGCGCGATCGGGCTGGCGGTAGCCGCGATTGCAGGCGGCGCCCATGCCGCGGCACTCACGCGGATCCAGAACGATCTGTTTGACCTTGGAGCGGACCTCGCGACACCTGCGCCGGACGGCGATTTCGCGCCATCGGAGACGGTGCTGCGGATCGTTCCGCAGCAGGTCGAATGGCTTGAGCGCGCGATCGACGCACTGGGCGAACAGCTCGAACCGCTCTCCAGCTTCGTGCTGCCCGGCGGGAGCGAAGCGGCGGCGCGCACACATGTGGCGCGGGCGACGACCCGTGCGGCCGAGCGGGCAATGGTGGCGCTTGCGGATGCCGAGCCGGTCAATCCGGCGGCGCTCGCATATATAAACCGCCTGTCGGACTATCTCTTCCAGTTGGCCCGCGTGCTGAACGACGGCGGGCGCGCGGATGTGAAGTGGATTCCCGGCGTAAACCGCTAGGCAAGGGGCCAGACAGCGGCTAACGGACCGCCTTTGCTGCAATTGCGAAGGAACGGGATTGATGCGGACAGTGGCGGTGATCGGCGCGGGGCAGATGGGCACAGGCATCGCCCAGACAGTCGCTCAGCACGGGATGCAGGTGCTGCTGGCAGATGTCGATCGCGCGCGCGCCGAGGCGGGCCGGGCCAGCATCGACAAGGCGCTGGGCAAGCTGGTAGGGCGCGGCAAGCTGGAGATCGCCGAAGCCGAAGCGGCGCTGGGCAGGATCAGCGCGGTGGGCGATTACGCCCCGATGGCCGATGCCGAGCTGATCATCGAAGCCGCAACCGAGCGTGAGGAGATCAAGAAGGCGATCTTCGAGGCGGCCGGAAAGGTGCTTGCCAGCGATGCGATCATGGCCAGCAACACCAGCTCGATTCCGATCACCCGCATGGCCAATTTCGCGCCCGATGCGGCGCGCTTCATCGGGGAGTACACGGCCAAGGGCGTCTTCAAGACAGACCCGTTCATTTCGCTCGACATCGAGGGGGTGGGCGAACTGGTGCGGATCGGCACGGAGCGTGGGCGGCAGGCGAAGCCCGGCCTCAAGGCGGGAATCTGCGGCG
>JBMSNZ010000038.1:0-17068 GCA_049421965.1 Erythrobacter sp. | reverse complement strand
CCCAGAATTCGGGTCCGATCACGATCCACTTGTCGCGATCCAGCGCGGGCGCATCGAATTCGTCGGCAAACAGCAGCGCGCGCTCGCCGTTCGCCGCCGCAGCTGTCTCGTCGTCGGCCGCAGCCGGATTTGCCAGCAGGCATGATGCCAGCGCGAGCCCCAACGCCGCTTTGCCCAAATGTGTCATTGCCTGCCGCATGCCCTGTGCACCCTCGCTTTATGGGAACGTTCACAATATCCTCAATCTCGGCAAAGTCCAGCACGTAACGTTGCCTTGAGAGTGGTTCGGGAATGGGGGCAGTACGCTGGCAAGCCTTGCGCCTGGCCGGGCACGCCGCTAGCGCTCGGCAGACGCTGCTGGTCCCGCCAGGAACGGCTAGTGCTGCAAGAGGTTGTCGCACCATGACTGCACTGCGCGATCCTGTCCGGCTGGTGCCGTTGCTGTTTCTCGGGTTCATCGCGCTGGGCACGCTGGTGCTGATGCTGCCGGTGTCGAGTGCGGATGGCACCGGTACGCGGTTCATGACAGCGCTGTTCACCGCCACTTCTGCCGTTTCCGTGACGGGCCTGATCGTGGTCGATACGCCGACCTACTGGTCGCCGTTCGGCCAGGTGGCGATCATGGTGATGTTCCAGCTCGGCGGGCTGGGCATCATGACCGCCGCCACATTGCTGGGCCTGATGGCCGGGCGCGGTTTCGGACTGCGCGAGCGGCTGGCCACGCATGTCGAACGCAGCCGCCTCGACCTCGGCAGCACGCGTTCGGTATTGCAGCTGGTGCTGGGTGTGACACTGGTGGTGGAAGCGCTGGTCGCGGCGGTGCTCGCTTTCCGCTTCGCCCAGCAATATGGCTTCAGCCCCGGCGCGGCGCTGTGGCACGGGCTGTTCAATTCGATCAGCGCGTTCAACAATGCCGGGTTCTCCACTTTCTCCCGGAACATGATCGACTTCCAGCACGACGGCCTGATTCTCGGCCCGATCATGCTGGCGGTGGTGCTGGGCGCGCTCGGCTTTCCGGTCATGCAGGACCTGCGGAAGCGCGGGCGCGATTATCGGCGCTGGACGCTGCATACCAAGATCACCTTGACCGGTACGGTGATCCTGCTCCTGCTCGGCTTCGTCACCATGCTGGTCACCGAATGGACCAATCCGGACACGCTGGGACCGATGGCAGTGGGTAGCAAGCTGCTCAACGCCGCGTTCCATTCGGTGATGCCGCGCACGGCGGGTTTCAACAGCCTCGATCTCGCCGCATTCCGCGAAGAGACGCTGGTGCTCAACTATGTGCTGATGTTCATCGGCGGGGGCAGTGCGGGGACCGCCGGCGGCATCAAGGTCACGACCTTCTTCGTCCTGCTGGCGATCGTCGCCTCCGAAGTCTTGCGGCGGCACGATGCCTCGATGTTCGGGCGCCGCTTCGGCCATGCGGTCGAACGCCAGGCACTGACGATCGCGGTGCTGGCGCTGGGGCTGATCCTGGTTGCGACCATGTACATTACTTCTGTCACCCCGCTGCCGTTGCAGGATGTCCTGTTCGAAGCGATCTCGGCCTTCGCAACGGTGGGCCTCTCGACCGGCATCACCGCCAGCTTGCCCGATTCCGCACTGCTCGTACTGGCGCTGTTGATGTTCGTGGGCAGGGTTGGCACGATCACCGCTGCCACGGCCCTGGCGCTGCGCCATGGCCTGCCTTACCGTTACCCAGAGGAGAACCCCATTGTCGGCTGACACACGCAAACCCGTGCTGGTGATCGGGCTGGGCCGGTTCGGTAGCGCGGTGGCCACCACGCTCGAACGGATGGACCATGAAGTTCTGGGGGTCGATCTCGATCCCGAGATCGTCGACGATCACAAGAACCTGCTGACGCAAGTGGTCGAAGCCGATTGCTCGGAAGTCGAGACACTGCAGCGCCTGGGCGCGGGCGAGTTCGATTCCGCGGTGGTGGCGATCGGCACCAATATCGAAGCGAGTGTCCTGATCGTGCTGGCGCTCAGCGATATCGGCATTCCCAACATCTGGGCCAAGGCCACGACCGAGCGGCACGGCCGTATCCTCGAGCGCACCGGCGCGCATCACGTGGTCTTCCCCGAACAGAAGATGGGTGAGCGGGTGGCGCGGCTGGTCAACGAGCGGCTGCTCGATTTCATCGATTTCGGCGACGAGTTTGCGATCGCCAAGCTCAAGGCGCCCGAACCGATCGTCGGCCTGCCGCTGATCACCAGCGAATGCCGCAAGCGGCACGGGGTCACGGTGATCGGGGCCAAGCGTTCGGGGCAGGATTTCATCCACGCCACGCCGGACACGATCATCTTTCCCGGCGACGAACTGGTGGTGTCGGGGCGGATCGACCAGATCGAGGCCTTTTCCGCCTTGCGCTAGGCTGCCGCAGCCCGGCTTGCGGCAGTTCATTCAGCGAGGCTGGGCCAATCGCTGCCCGCCCAGATTCTTCCGCATTGCATCATTTCGCGCTTGCGCTCCGCGCTGCAATCCCCACACAATCGCTCTGTCATGCTGCGCCAATACGAACTTGTCGAAAGGGTCCTGGGATACGACCCCGACGCCGATGAGGCGGCGCTCAACCGTGCCTATGTCTACACCGTGCAGAAGCACGGCACGCAGAAACGCGCCAGCGGCGATCCCTATTTCAGCCACCCGGTCGAAGTCGCCGGCCTGATGACCGACCTCAAGCTTGACCAGCAGACCATCATCACCGCGTTGCTGCACGACACGGTCGAGGATACGCTGGCCACGATCGAGGATATCGAAGCGAACTTCGGCGAAGATGTTGCGCGGCTGGTCGACGGGGTGACCAAGCTCTCGAAGATCGAGCAGATGCCGGAAGACGAGCGCGCGGCCGAGAATTTGCGCAAGTTCCTGCTGGCGATGAGCGAGGACATCCGCGTGCTGCTGGTCAAGCTGGCCGACCGGCTGCACAACATGCGCACGCTGCATTTCATCAAATCGCCGGAAAAGCGCCAGCGGATCGCGCGCGAGACGATGGATATCTATGCCCCGCTGGCCGAACGCGTGGGCATGTACGAATACATGCGCGAGATGCAGCTGCTCGCGTTCGAGCAGCTCGAACCCGATGCCTATGCCACGATCGCGAACAAGCTGGGCGAATTGCGCAGCCAGGACGGCGGGCAGGTTGATGCGATCGCGCTCAAGATCAAGCAGGCGCTGGCTGAGGCGGGGCTCAAGGTCGAGGTCTCGGGCCGCGAGAAGCATCCCTATTCGATCTGGCGCAAGATGGCCGAGCGGCACGTCAGCTTCGAGCAGGTGACCGACATCATGGCCTTTCGCGTGATCTGCGAAAGCGAAGCCGATTGTTATCTGGCGCTGGGCATCCTCCACACCACCTGGCAGTTCCTGCCCGGGCGCTTCAAGGACTATATCTCCACCCCCAAGTCGAACGGCTACAAGTCGCTCCACACCTCGCTGATGTATGAGAACTCGATGCGGGTGGAGGTGCAGATCCGCACCCGCGCGATGCACATGACCAACGAATTCGGGCTGGCTGCGCACTGGGCCTACAAGCAGGGTGACAAGCCTGACGGGCAGGTCGGCTGGTTGCGCGACCTGATCGAAATCGTCGATGCCAGCCACGACGCCGAGGAACTGCTCGAACACACGCGGCTGGCGATTTACCAGGATCGCATCTTCGCCTTCACGCCCAAGGGCGGGCTGTTCCAGCTGCCCAAGGGCGCGACCCCGGTCGATTTCGCCTTCGCGGTCCATACCGACCTCGGCGCGCGCGCAGTGGGTGCCAAGATCAACGGCCGGCACATGCCGCTGCGTACACCGCTGGCGAACGGCGATGTGGTCGAGATCATCAAGGGCAAGAATGCCGAACCGCAGCTGTCATGGCTGGGCTTTGTCGTGACCGGCAAGGCGCGCGCCGCAATCCGCCGCGCAGTGCGGCTGAAGGAACGCGCCGAAATCGCCGAGATCGGGCGCAAGCTGTTCGACGAGATCGCCACCAAGGTGCCCGCCCGGATCGGCAAGAAGGCGGTGCGCGAGGCGGTGAAGCGGCTCGAACTGCTGGACGAGGAAGATCTGATGTTCGCGATCGGTGCCGCGCGTCTCACCGACCGTGCGGTCATGGAAGCGCTGGTGCCGGGCTGCACCGCCGACATCGACGAGGAGGACGACTGGACCCGGCGCGAGCACGCGATCTCGATCCGCGGGCTCACCGCCGGGGTGGGCTTCCAGCTTGCCGAATGTTGCCACCCCTTGCCGGGCGACCGGATCGTGGGCCTCAGGAAGAAGAACGAGGCGGTCGAAGTCCACGCGATCGGCTGCTTCGAGCTGGCCGACGGGGTCGATGCTGACTGGCTCGATCTCAGCTGGGGCCAGCGGTCGCAGGGCGCGGTGGGGCGGCTGCGGGTGACGCTGTATGACCGGCCGGGCACGCTGGCCGAGATGGCCGGGATCTTCGCCCAGAACCACGCCAATGTGAAACGGCTGGCGCAGGTCGAGACCGACCATCCCTTCACCACTTACGAGATCGACCTCGAAGTGCAGGACCTGGCGCATCTCACCCGCATCCTCAGCGCCTTGCGCGCGAGCGATGCGGTGGCGCAGGCGGAGCGAATTTAAAGCTGCAACTCCACTGTCACAAGATCGCCTTCGCCGATCGCTTCGGCCTTGCGCACACTGGCCTTGACCGGCAGCAGCCAGCCCAGTTCCTTCGAGGGAAACAGCGAAGTGTTGAAGGTGCTGTCACCAATCGTGGCGGTGACTTTGAGCGAGCCGAACCCGCCCAGCGTGCGTTCCAGCCGGCGCATCAGCGCAGTACCCGAAAGCGATTCCCCTGCCGCGCCATCGATGGTCAGAAAATGCCACGACCCGCCCGTTGGGCCCCCGGCCCAGCGCCATAGCGGGCCCGTGTGTTCGAGCAGTTCGCTCATTCCGCGCGGCGCACCGGCACCGGCACATTGCAGATATCCGCCCCGCCGACGGGGTGGATGAAGAAGGCATCACGGCGGTTGGCGCGGGCGTCTGCATAGGCGGCGAAGCTCTCGCTTTCGGTGGACAGATATTCGAACCTGGGTTGCGCTTCGGCGGGCAGGTCGCTCGCCACCCGCACGCTCAGAATCGGGGTGCGCTTGTCTTTCTCGAATTCGGCGTAGAAGCCCAGTTCGCCCTTGCCGCGTGGCAGGCTGGTGAGATGCTCTATCCCCTCGATCACCCGCCCCACCAGCGCGATGTTGCGATCAAGCTGGCGCGGGGCATGGCCGATCACGGTGTAGAGTTCGGCGCCGCTGCCGGTGTCGGGCGAGTAATTCCGCCCTACGCCGACCATCCCGTAGCAATGGACGGGCCACCAATGGTCGCCGACCTGCGCCACCGGAAAGCCAAACTTGATATCGGTGGCTTCGGCATAGGAGTCGATCAGTCCGAAGCGCCCGGCCTGCTCTTCTTCCGCTTCGGGGACGCGCTGCACATACTCGCCCTCGCCCATCACCTTGAGTCCTTGCGGCAGCGGCTTGACCGCGCCGCTCGCTTCGGGGTTGTCGTAATTGGGATCGCCCCACTGGGTGACGTAATTGTCCTGCACCCGGTTGACCGAGATGCCGTCATACCATTTGGCGCGCGCGAACAGGCGGATGTTGTGCACCCAGCCCTGGCTGAACGGGGCCGGCATCAGCTGGATCACCACCTGGCGCGGATTACCGGCTGCGTCCGGTGCGAGCGTCATCACCAGCAGGTCTTCCGCCGCGATCGGCTGCCAGTGTGACTTGGGCGCAGCAGCGACAATCTCGGCGGGCGAGGGGGGCGCTGCGGGCGTATCCTGCGCGATAGCGGCTGCGGACAGGGCGATGGCGGCGATCCCGCCCGGCAAGTGCTTGATCATGCCTGCCTGTGTGCCACCGCATTGCGCCTTGCGAAAGGGGGGCGGCACCGCTATCCGCGCGCTTTCCCGTTTGCACTACCGCTTCGCTGCTTGAGCGCGTGGCCGTTTGATCACAAACAACTGGCCTCGAGTAACGCACGGCGCGGTAAGCCAGATGGGAACGCGGAGCAGTGGCCGAGTGGTCGAAGGCGCACGCCTGGAAAGTGTGTCTACGGCAAAACCGTATCGAGGGTTCGAATCCCTCCTGCTCCGCCATTTAAATATTTGAAATATCATGAGAAAGTTATTTGCAGCACTCGAAACCTCCAGTCCTGCGCCGTTCTTGAGGATCCGGCCGAAGCGCGGTGATTGCCGATATTGCGCGTTTCCGTCTCCAATGGTCTTCGGCCAGATTGCTCCTTTCGAGTCAGTCGCAGTGTTCACACCTGAACGCGTCAGGTGAAACGGCTGCACAGCCATCACGCGACATTACAATCTGCTCTGACGACTGCAGCCCTTGACTTCAGCCTTGCGGCGAAGCAAAGTTGTCCGGACAAATTTTGGAGTGCCGATCATGGCCGATGACCTGCCGCCGCCCTATACCGCGCTGACCCGCCATCCGATGATGCCGCGGACCACGCACGACGAAGCCGCGCGGTTCAATTTCCTCACCCATTTCAACCGCTACCTCTCGGGCACGATCGGGGCGGGGAACAAGCTGGCCTACGAAAAGCGGGTCCTTCCAGCATTTCGCGCAGAACACGGGCGCGATCCCGAGCATAGGTATGAGGTGCGCGATGCGATGAACCTCGATTCCTGGCACCGCATGTGGTCCGCCCTGAAGCGCAATTCGATGGAAATGCGCCAGCACACCGGCCGCCAGGCAGTTCTGCGCCAGCTTGACGAGCTCGACGCCATGGCCTCGCAGTTCAACGAGCATTCCGGGATGCTCGAGCTTGACCCGGCGATCGAGCAGCCGAGGTACCAGACGGCAGTCGACATCCATTGCCAGCCCGGCGGCTATCATGGGGGCGAGCGAGCCGGGGACGTGACGGTCGGGGCGAACTACGATGTCGGGCTGTTCGCTACCACCGGCGGCGCGCTGGGCGGGCTCAACGATGGCGGCGGGCAGGCAGTGGTCGAATGGATCCGCAAGGAACGCCCCGATTGGCAGCCGCGGCGGATCCTCGATATCGGCTGCACCGTGGGCCACAACGCGGTGCCCATCGCGCAGGCGTTCCCCGATGCCGAGGTGATCGCGATCGACACGGCGGCGGCTTCGCTGCGTTACGGCGCGGCGCGGGCGGCGGGGCTGTCGGTGCGCAACATCCGCTTCGTGCAGGCATCAGGCGAGGACCTGTCGCGCTGGGCCGACGGTACTTTCGACTGGGTCCAGACGACGATGTTCCTGCACGAATTGTCGGCGCAATCGATGCCAAGGATACTCGCGGAGGCCAACCGGGTGCTCTCGCCGGGCGGGTTGATCCTGCACATCGAGCAGCCGCAGTACACCGAAGAAATGCCGCTGTTCGAACAGTTCATGCGTGACTGGGACGCGTTCAACAACAACGAACCATTCTGGTCGGCGATGCACGGGCAGGATCTGAAACAGGTCATGGCCGAGGCCGGGTTCCCGCGCGAGGCGCAGTTCGTTGCCGGGGTGCGCGCAGTGGTTGATCCGGCAATCTTCCCCCCGGCTCCGGATGGCGGCGAGGAGGATTATGGCCGGGCGGCGATCTGGAATGCCTACGGTGCGTGGAAACCCGCGAAGCAGGCGGTGGCGGCATGAGCGAGCAACTGGACTGGGTCGCCCTTTCGGGCCGCCGCGCCAAGGGCAAGCGGCCGGAGTTTTTCGACGAGCCCGCGCTCGACCGGCTCTATTCGGTGGTCTTTGCGCTGGCGGCAGAGGTGTCAGCCTTGCGCGAGCGGCAGGACACGATCGAGCGGCTGCTCGACGCAAAGGGAACGCTCCGGCGCGAGGATATCGAGGCCTATGAACCGGACCGGAAGGCAGGCGAGGAACGCGGCCTCGCCACCCGCGCCTATATCGCGCGGATCATGCGCGGCTTCCAGCAGGAGGTCGAAGGATTGGAGGCGCAGGACCCGCCGATCATGGATATTGTCGAGGAGCTGTCGCGCCGCTGACGCGCGAACGGGGGAGGGGACATGGAATTTCTCGTCAACAACGAACTCGCGATCCTGCGCTGGATCCACATTCTTGCCATGGTTTACTGGCTCGGCGGCGAATGGGGGGTGTTCCAGACCAGCTATCACGTGACTAACCGTGCGCTGCCGCTCGACGAGCGCAAGCGGCACATGGAAACCGCCTATCGCATCGACATCCTCGCGCGCACCGGGATCGTGCTGCTGCTGCCGCTGGGCCTGCACATGGGCAAGCTCTACGGCTTCCTCCCCTGGCTGGAGGGTGCGGGCGTGTGGTGGATGTGGCTGTTCTTCGCCATATGGCTGGCAATGACATGGACCGCGTTCATCAAGCGCGAAACCGACATTGGCCTCAAGGTCACCCGGACCGAGGAACTGCTGCGCTACCCGCTGATCGCGGTGCTGTTTGTCACGGCGTTCATGGCCTTTGGCGGCAGCGGCCCGATCGAGAGCGGGGAAGGCAACAACTGGTATCCGGCCAAGATGGCGCTCTACGCCTTTGCTTTGTGCATCGGGCTGTTCCTGCGGCTGGTCATGCGGCGCTGGACCGAGCGGTTCCGCATTCTCGCCATGGGGCCGGACGCAGCGCAGGAGGCGGCGCTGGAGCGGGAAATCGCGCAGGCGCGGATCGCGGCCTACATCTACTGGATCACCATTGCCTCGGTTTGCTTCCTGGGCGCGGTCAAGCCGTTCTGAGGAGGCAGCAGTGCCTGCCTACATGATTGTGACCGCACAGGTTCATGACCGGGAAGCCTTCATTTCCGGGTATGGCGCGGCGGCGGCCGCACTCATCCCGCAGTTTGGCGGCGAATACCTGCTGCGCGGCCCGGGGGCAGAGCTGCTGGAAGGAAGCTGGGGGCAGGGCGCTTCAATGGTCATTTCCAAATGGCCTGATCGTGATGCCGCCCGACGGTTCTGGAACAGTCCTGAATACGCCGAGGCGAAGAAGCTGCGCGAGGGGCTGGCCCAGGTGCAGGTTCTGCTTATCCACGGGCCGGACATCGCCGCGGTCTGACCTTGGCGTCAGCGCGGCTGCATCCTCACCGGCATGTGCGTGAATCCGTGCAGGAACGGGGTCGGCATGCGCTGCCAGCTGCCTGCCGGCTCGATCCGGATGTTCCGTGCCACGATTTCCTCGATGTAGATTCGTAGCTGCAGTTCGGCCAGGCGCGCGCCGACGCAGCGGTGGATGCCGAAGCCGAACCCGATGTGCCGGCGGGCATTCTCCCGCGCCACGTCGAACCTGTCGGGTTCGGCAAACAATGCTTCGTCGCGGTTACCGGAGATGTACCACAGCACGACCTTTTCGCCCTTGCGGATCAGATGACCGCCGATCTCGTGATCGGCCACCGCCGTGCGCCGCATGTGCGTGACCGGGGACTGCCAGCGGATGATCTCGCTCGCCGCATTTTCGATCAGCGAGGGATCGGCATGGAGCTGGACTAGCTGCTCGGGAAAACGGTGCAGGGCGTCAACCAGGCCCGACATGGAATTGCGGGTGGTGTCATTGCCGCCCACGATCAGCAGGGCGATGTTTCCCATCCGTTCCGCCGCTGGCATGCTGCCCATCGCCTCGGAATGGATGATCCGGCTCATCAGATCATCGCTCGGCGGGGCGGCACGTTTTTCCTCCAGCAACCGGTCGAAGCGCAGCAGCATCTGCATCATCTGCTCGCTCCACTGGGCGATCCGCTCCTCGCTCTGGTCTGGAGAGACTTCGCTTGCCCAGTCCGACCAGCGCTTGAGATCGTGACGTTCGTCCCAGGGAAAATCGAACAGGACGCAGATCATCCCGATGGTGATCGGGATCGAGACCCGTTCGACCCAGTCGAATGTCTCGCCTAGCGGCAGTCCGTCGAACAGATCGCGCACCCGCCGGCGGATATCGGCCTCGCGGCGCTGCATCTCGCTGGGGTTGAAGCTGGGCTGCACCACGCGGCGCTGCTCGGTATGGCGGGGCCGGTCCATGGCAATGAAGTTCTCGAACGGCAGGTCGCGCCGGGAATCGAGAATGGTGATCCCGCCGTTGTCAGTCGATGAGGAGAACACCTCGGGCAGGGCTTCGACCTGCTGGATGAGAGCATGGCTGCTGATCGACCAGTACGGGCCGTAAGCGCTGTCCGGATGCCTGGCCAAAGGCATCTCGCGGCGCAACCGGGCGAACGGTTCCTGCCAGCGATCCTCGACGTAGAGCGCAGCATCGCTGACGTCGCAATGGGCCAGCGGCCGGTCCAGCGCGGTGCTTGCCATCAGTTCCTCTCCCATTTGCGGGAAGGATGGATGGTGAAATTCCGCCGCGCAAGCCTATTCGAGGATCTGGTTCAATTCGATCAGGATGCCGTCGGGATCGAAGAAGTTGCAGCCCATCACCCGGATGTCCGGCCCGCCGTTGCGGCCGGGATAGACCTGCAGGCGCGGCTCGGCGGTGAAGGTCACGCCCGGCACCTCTTTCGCCGCAGCGCAGCGTCCTTCGACATCGTCGGTGTTCATCACGATCACCACGCCACCGGGGCCCATCCGCTTCGGATAGTCGCCCGCCGGGATCGCCGGATCGAGCCACTCCATCAGGCCGACCCAGCCGACCCACGGATCATTGGCATTGAGCAGCACCAGCCGCGCCTTCGCGCCCGGCTCGCCTGCGGGCAGCGCCACGCCCGAAGTGGTGACGACAGTGTCGTAGTTGACCTTCATCCCGACAACGTCGCGATAGAGCCTGAGCGAGTTTTCCATGTTGCGCACGATGATCGTCGCGCGGCGTACGTCGGTCGGCAGGCGCTCCGCGGTTTCGACACCTGCAGCGGTGGGCTTGGTCGAGGCGACCTCGCCGGTCTGCCCGGTGGCAGCACAGCCCGCCAGCAGTGCAGCGCCAGTGGCTGCGATCAGTGCCTTGTTCATGTGCTCTCCTCCACCGCGCCGCTGGTTATCAGCGCTTCGATCCGGTCATTGTCGTATCCCAGCCCCGCCAGCACCGCGCGAGCATCGCGCCCCGGCCGGGGCAGTTCCTGCGGTCCGCCGATCCGCTGCCCCGCCATCTCCAGCGGGATCGTCGGCAAGCGCACCGGTGTGCCGTTGTCGAGCGTCACGTCCTCGAGTCCTCCGTGTGCGAGGTGGGGATCGTCGAACATGTCTTCGGGCCGCCCGATAGGGGCGAAGGGCAGGCCGCTGCCGTCAAGCTTCGCAATCACCTCGGCGCGGGTCATGGTGGCGATCAGAGCGCCAATGACAGGGATGATCCGCTCGCGCGCCTGCACCCGCGCGTTGTTTGCACGCAGGGATTCATCGGCCCACAGGTCGTCGAGCCCGAACAGGGCGCAGAATTTCTCCCACAGGGCATCGGTGACGACGCCGATGAACACCGGCTCGTCCTGCGTCTCGAACACATCGTAGATCGCCCAGGCGGAGACGCGCGCGGGCATCGGCGCGGCGGGGGAGCCGGTGACGGCATATTGCGCCATGTGCTGCCCGACGAGGTAGATCGTCGTCTCGAACAGGCTGGCGACGACCTTCTGCCCGCGTCCCGTGCGGTGGCGCTGCTCCAGCGCGGCGAGAATGCCGATTACGCCGAACATCCCGCCGGTCACGTCGATCACGCTGGCCCCGGCGCGCAGCGGCTTGCCCGGCGGCCCGGTCATATAGGCGAGCCCGCCCATCATCTGCGCCACTTCATCGAGCGCGGTGCGGTTCTCGTAGGGGCCGGGCAGGAACCCTTTCTCCGAGCAGTAGATCAGGCGCGGGTTCGCTTCGGAGCAAGCCTCATACCCGAGCCCGAGCCGGTCGAGCGCGCCGGGGCGGAAGTTCTCCACCAGCACATCGGCGGCCGCGATCAGGTCGCGCGCCACCGCCAGCCCGGCCTCGCTCTTGAGATCGAGGCAGATCGACTGCTTGCCCCGGTTGTACATCGGGAAATAGCCCGCACCCGAGCCGAGCAGGCGGCGGGTCTGGTCGCCGCCGATGGGTTCCACGCGCACCACCTCCGCGCCGAGCCCGGCAAGGATGTGCCCGACCGTCGGCCCCATCACCATGTGGGTGAATTCGACCACGGTGATTCCGGCGAGCGGGGCGGGGGCACTCATCGGGCGATCCTTTCGGGATAGTCGAGCATCGGCCCGGCGTTGGGCGTGAAGCCGTAGAGCGGCTCGCCCGGCAGCGCCTCCGCCACGATCGCGCGGACCTGGAGCAGGGCGTCGAGGTCGATCCCGGTCTTGCAGCCCATGCTGTTGAGCATCAGCACCAGATCCTCCGTCACCAGATTGCCGCTCGCGCCCGGTGCGAAAGGGCAGCCACCGAGGCCGCCGAGCGAAGCATCGAAGGTGGTGATACCTTCTTCCAGTCCGGCGACCACATTGGCCAGACCCAGCCCGCGGGTGTTGTGCAGGTGGAGGGTGGTCAGCTTGTCCCCCACTGCGCCACGGACCTTGCGCACCAGTCGCCTGACCTGCGCCGGATCGGCATAGCCGGTGGTGTCGGACAGGCTGAATTCCTGTGCGCCCGCTTCCATCGCTGCCTCGGCCAGTCGCACCACCGCGTCCTCCTTGACCGCGCCTTCCATGGTGCAGCCGAAGGCAGTCGACAGTCCGACGGCTAACTGGATCCCGTGGTCCTGCGCAATGCAGGCAGCTGCAGCAATCTCGGCCAGCATCGCCGGGTGGTCCTTGCGCACGTTCTTGATCGAATGAGTCTCGCTCATCGAGAACGGGATGCTGACTGAGTCCACCCCCGCCTGGGCGGCGCGGGCCATGCCCTTGGCATTGGGCACCAGGGTGACGACGGTCAGTTCGGCAATTCCTTTCGCGAAAGCGACCAGCTCTGCCGTATCCGCCATCTGCGGCAGGAGGGCGGGGGGGACGAAACTGCCCACCTCGATCTCGCGCACGCCCGCTGCTGCCTCGGCAGCAATCCAGCGCTTCTTGGCTTCCAGAGACATGATGCGCTTGATCGATTGCAACCCGTCGCGCAGTCCAACCTCGGACACGAGGATTTCAGTCATCGCCAATCTCCAGGATAGATCCACGGTCTCGCGGCACGGTCGCGATCGAGCCATTGGGCTATTGCGGATTTCATCTTCAGTGTGAGGTCGATGGCATCGACCCCTTCAGCAAGCATCTGCTTGGATTCTGGATCGATTTCGAACAGCCAGCTGCGCTCACCGGCGGTGACGCACTGCGACGGAAGGTCGATCGTGACCATCTCCCACTGGAGAGATCGGACCACTTCGTCCGGCAATTCGATGGGCAGCAGGCCGTTGCGCAGGCAATTGGCCTTGAAAATCGGAGCGAAGCCGGGGGCGATGATTGCCTCGATCCCGAACTCGGCAAGGGCCCACACGGCATGTTCGCGGCTCGATCCGCAGCCGAAGTTCCTGCCGCCGAGCAGCAGCCGTGTGCCGATGGCATCGCGCTGGTTGAGCACGAACGCGGGGTCGCGCACCCGCGCGGCGGCATCAGTGTAGCGCCACGGGGCAAACAGCCCATCGGCAAGCCCTGTGCGCCCCGTGGTCTTCATCTCGCGGCTGGGGATGATCGTATCTGTGTCGATGTTGTCGCGCAGCAGCGGCACCGCCGGGCTGGTGATCGTGCTGACCGGCTTCATGCGGTGATGACCTTGCGCGGGTCGGCGATCATGCCCGCGAGAGCGCTGGCGGCGACCGTTTCGGGCGAAGCGATATGGGTGCGGATGCCAGGGCCCTGCCGGCCCTCGAAATTGCGGTTGGTGCTTGACATGACCCGCGCGCCGTCCGGAAAGCCTTCGCCCCCGGCGTAGAAGCACAGCGAGCAACCGCTCATCCGCCATTCGAACCCGGCCTCGGCAAATACCTTGTCCAGCCCCTCGGCCTCTGCGGCGCGTTTTACTGCCATCGAGCCGGGCACGACCAGCGCCTTGCGAATGCCGGGAGCGATCCGGCGACCTCGCACGATGGCCGCCGCGCGGCGCAGGTCCGACAGGCGGCTGTTGGTGCAGCTGCCGATGAAGGCGGCGTCGATCGGCGTCCCCTCCAGCCGCTGCCCCGGGGCAAGGCCGATGTAGTCATGCGCCCGATCTGGTCCCTGCGGCACTGCGCCGTCGACCGGCACGGCGTGCTCCGGGCTGGTGCCCCAGCTGACCATCGGTGCGATCGCAGCGGCGTCGATCTCGATCTCGGCATCGAACCGGGCATCGGGTTCACTGGTTAGCATTTGCCAGTAGGGATCGTCGAACTCGCCCGGGGCAAAGCGCCGCCCGGCGAGGTATTGATAGGTAGTAGCGTCTGGTGCGATCAGCGCGCCGACTGCGCTGAACTCGGTCGCCATGTTGCACAGCGTCATCCGCGCTTCCATGTCGAGGGCAGTGACCGCTTCCCCCGCGAATTCGATCACGTGGCCCTTGCCACCGCCTGCGCCGTATGCGGAGATCAGGTGCAGGGCCATGTCCTTGGCGGTGACGCCGGGTGCGAGCGCGCCTTGGAAGCGGACCCGCAACTGCTTCGGCTTGCTCAGGCGCAGTGTGCCGGTGGCCATGGCATGTTCGGCCTCGGATGAACCGATCCCCCACGCGAACGCACCGAATGCCCCTTGCGTGCAGGTGTGGCTGTCCGGCGCGACCAGCGTGCAGCCGGGCAGGACAATGCCCAGTTCAGGGCTGATGACGTGGACGATACCCTGGTCACTGTCGTTCACATCGAACAGGGTAATGCCAGCTTTCCGGCAAGCCGCCCTGGTTTCGGTGATGAAGCTGTCGCCCCCGGGCATGAGCGTACTATCTCCGCGGTCGGGCCGCGTGTCGACGATATGGTCCATCACCGCGAATACGCGCGCCGGATCGAGCACGGCCCGCCCCAGTTCCGCCATTCGCTTGAGCGCTGCCGCCCCTGTCCGTTCATGCAGGAACACCCGGTCGATCGCGATCAAGCACGACCCTGTCCCGGTGTCGGCGACCAGATGGGTGTGCCAGATTTTGTCGAACAGCGTCTGCGGCATGGCTCGGATCAGGCTGTCGCCCTCATCTCCTCGTCGATCCGGCGCCAGTCGCGCGTGACGAAGCGTTCCTGGATCGCAGTGCGGGTTTCGAGCATGCCGTTCCTGATCCAGTGCCAGGTGCGGCAGCGATGTTGTCCGCAATCGGAGATCTGAATCTGCTCATAGAGGTAGAGTGTCGGATCGCCGGTACGTTGCCAATAGAGCATCATGGTGCGGCGGTATTCGTCCAGCGGTACTTCGGCGGCCCATCCCTGGATCAGCTCATTGTCCCACCAGATACGCCCGTCGCGATAACTGGCGGGAAAATCGCGAATTTCCGTGCGGCCGTCGGGCCAGGTGTAATGGTTGGTCTGGTGATAGGGCATCGCGTCGTCGCCGGTCAGGCGGCACAGCAGACGGCTCGCATGCTCGTCGATCTTTTCGTTTGCGGCGTTGAAATAGGAATAGGTGCCGTCCCACACCCCTTCGTGGCGGGCGAGCAGCGGCATTTTCCTGGCAAGGTCGATCACGGTGGTCAGTCTCCTTGGCGTTGGACGAGGGCTTTGTGCCACCGGCAAGCGTTGGCGCCGGCGCGCAGGCGGGCGCGGGCGCGCAGGGCAATGGCGCGGGGCTCAAGCAGGCCGGGGTCGAGCGGGATCGCATTATCCTTCCCGGCGCCATACCAAGGGCGGAAGATCGCTTCGGCCCGGGCCGCGCTCCACGCCTGCAGCAGGTGTGCGCCGACACGGTCGGGGGTCAGGTCGGGATAGAGCAGGTCCGGCTCGCCCTCGGGCACGTGCGGCCACAGCAATTGTTCGGCCCCGAGAGCTTGCGCCGCATCTTCCGCCACAACCGCCATCTCATCGAACGGGCTGGACAGGCCATGGCCGGGCACATCGATCACCAGCGTACCGGGATCAGCGGTCTGGGGCGCCTCAGCGGCGGGCAGGTGCAGCATCATCCGGTCGGCACCAGGCGTGCCGCGCCAGTGAACCAGCCCGCCATTCAGCGGCAGCCAGCCCTCATGCGCGTCTTCCGACAGGGCGGGGCAGGGGGCAGCCTCCGCATTGGCAAGCAGGAACGCGAGGCTCGTTGCCTGATGCTCAGCTGGTGACTCCAGCTTGCGCGCTTCCCATCCGGCAGGCATCGGACCCAGCCGGTCGATATGGGCCAGCAGCGGATCGCCCTGATAGGCGGAGATCAGCACCGGCGGCGTCTCGGCGT
Source organism: Erythrobacter sp. (assembly GCA_049421965.1). Lineage (GTDB taxonomy): Bacteria > Pseudomonadota > Alphaproteobacteria > Sphingomonadales > Sphingomonadaceae > Erythrobacter. The sequence goes on along the minus strand of JBMSNZ010000038.1, from coordinate 912 downwards.
CAACGGGCGGGATGTCGCGCGGGGCGCGCAGCACCGCGCCGTATCCGGCCTGGTAGGCATTGCCCGCATCGAGCATTTCCATCACCGCCTGCTGCACCCGGTCGAGGTCGGCATGCGCTACCGACAGCCGGGCTGCCTCGCGGGTGTCGAACCAGGGGAAGAACCAGCTCTGCTCGAGCATCCGGTTCCACAACCAGGTCAGGTGCTCGCCATAGGCCGACGGGTGGAATTCGGGCAGATAGCGGTCGCCGAACAGCTGCATTTCCGCCTTGGTCCACACTGCATATCCGCCGATGGCGAGGCATGACAGCTCAAGCGACCGCCGCTTCAACGCGGTGACGAGGATTATGCCGCCGGAATGAAAGCCGTAGGCGGCACAGCGTTTGAGGCCCAGGGCCTTGACAGTTTCACCCAGCGCGTCCGCGAAATCGGCGATCTCGGGCTTTCCGGGCAAGGGATCGGACTGGCCAAAGCCGGGGGTGTCGGGTGCGACGCAGGTGAAGTGTTGGCCCCACCGCTCCATCAGCGGTTCGTACTCGGCGCTGGAACGCGGGCTCTGGTGGACCATCAGCAGCGCCGGGCCGCTACCGCATTTGCGATAGTGGACCCGCCGCCCGGTTGCGGGAATCGTCAGGATATGCCGCGTGATCATGCGCGATAAGTTGTCCGGACAAATTTCACTCGACAAGCCTCTAGGCGGGTTTATTGTCCCCTGTCAAAGCGGAATCGAAGAGGAGCATCATGGCTGAGTTGATCGGCACGAAGATGATCGCGGACGGCAAGACTGCGCGCCAGCTGTTCGAGGAAGTGATGGCCAATCCGGCGCGCAAGAAGTTCGGCTTTGGCGAGAAGCTGGCGATCGTCAATGTCGACGTGCAGCAGGCCTATACCCGCACCGACCTGTTCCGGACG
>JBMSNZ010000037.1:0-18369 GCA_049421965.1 Erythrobacter sp. | reverse complement strand
TGTGGAGGAGCAGCGGCGGGCGCGGCTGGAGGACCAGATCCTGCCGGCGCTTTCGATCGCGGCGCTGCGAGTGGCGCAGGGCGCCGGATCGGTGCTGGTCAAGATGAGCGACGGCAGCGGGAATATCGCGGCCGGGGCGGATCCTGGTGTGGTCTCGATGAAGGTCGGGGAATTCGAAATTCCCACCACTCGGGCGGGCGAGTTGTGGATGCATTACACCGATCCGGTGGCCGAGCGCACTGTGCCGGCATGGAAAGTGCTTGATCCGGCGACTTCGGACGCCGAACTGGCAGGGCTGTTCGAGGGCCAGATCGTGTTGGTCGGCGCTGGCGCAATCGGCTTGCGTGACCTGGTGGCGACGCCGCTGCGCGACCGCGAACTGGGCGTGATGGTCCATGCCCAGGCAATCGAGCAGATGATCCTGGGCGAGTTCCTGACCCGGCCCGACTGGGCGGTAGGGCTCGAGCGGACACTGGTGCTGGTGACCGGTCTGCTCCTGCTCCTGGTGCTGCCACGGCTCGGCGCAAGCGGCGGGGCGATCCTGGGGCTGGCGATGATCCTGGCGATGGCCGCCGGCAGCTGGTGGGCATTCAGCGAAAAGCGCTTTCTGCTCGATCCGACCTTCCCGGTGCTGGCGATCCTGGGGGTTTACCTCACTGTCACGGTGCTCGACTATTACCGCGAGGAGCAAGCGCGCAGCTATATCCACCAGGCGTTCGACCGCTACCTTTCGCCTGAACTGGTGAAGCGGATCGCGGCCGATCCGCACCAGCTCGACCTGGGCGGCGAAGAACGCGATATGACTGTGCTGTTCTGCGATATCCGCAGCTTCTCGCGCATCTCCGAAAAGCTGGAGCCGAAATCGATCATCGCTTTCCTGATCGGTTTCCTCACCCCGATGTGCGATATCCTGCTCGACCGCAAGGCCACGATCGACAAGTTCATAGGCGACGCGATCCTCGCCTTCTGGAATGCCCCGCTCGACGATCCGGATCAGCACGTGAATGCGGCGCGCGCCGCGCTGGCGATGCAGGCCAAGCTCCGGCAACTCAATGATGAAATGCCCGGACGCAAGTACCAGACATGGCCGGGCGATGTCGCGATCGGAATCGGGCTCAATTCCGGCCCCTGCTGCGTCGGCAACATGGGTTCGGCCCAGCGACTGTCCTATTCGATCATCGGCGATGCCGTGAACCTTGCCTCGCGGATTGAAGGGCTGACCAAGCTCTATGGCGTGCCGATCGCGATGGGGAGCGCGCTGCAGCGGCGCCTGCCACACTTTGCGTCGGTCGAGCTCGATCTGGTGCGGGTGGTCGGGCGCGACACACCTGAATCACTCCATGCCTTGCTGGGCGATGAAAGCCTGGCCGAAAGCGCCACATATCGCGCCTTTGCCAAAGGGCATGCGGCCATGATCGCGGCCTACCGTGCGCGCGATTGGGATAGTGTCGATCGCCTGCTTGACGAGTGGGGGCAGGAAGCGGAAAGCTTTGGATTGGGATCGCTTTATTCAATGTACCGCGAGCGCGCGGCACGGCTGCGGGATGCGCCGCCCCCCGATGACTGGGACGGTGTCTATACCGCCAGCGAGAAGTAGCGGCGCAAGGGAGGGAGCGAGAGGGATGGTCGAAACGCCTAGACCGCGACGCAGGGGAGCGGGCCGGCTGCTTGGCGCGCTGCTGTTGCTGGCCTTTTTGCCTGCCTCGCAAGCCAGCGGTAATGCCCGTTACGAAGGGGTCGCTACCTGCGCGGGATCGACCTGCCACGGTCGTGCCGAAGGCAATGGTGCAGTGGTGCGACAGGACGAGATCGCCACTTGGCAATCGCCCTCTTCCCCCAGTGGCGCACACAGCCGCGCCTATGCCGTTCTGGGGAGCGAGCGCGGCCGCCAGATTGCCGCTAGCCTGGGGCTTGGCGTGGCCAGTTCTGCCCCGGCCTGCCTCGGCTGCCACGCTACCTATGCACCCGAGACGCAGCGTGGCGAGCGCTTCCTGCTCAGCGACGGGGTCGGCTGCGAAAGCTGCCACGGGGCTTCGGGCGAGTGGCTGCCGCTGCATTATGCCCGGCCGGCTACCCATGCCTCGAACGTGGCGGCGGGGCTGGTGCCGCTGGAAAACCCGCAGGCGCGCGCCAAGGTGTGCCTTGATTGTCATTACGGTTCGGTCAAGACCGGCCAGTTCGTGACCCATTCGATGATGGCCGCGGGCCACCCGCGGATTTCGTTCGAACTCGACCTGTTCAGTGCGCTGCAGCAGCACCACGATGTCGATGCTGATTATCTCTCACGCAAGGGCGGGCTCGATAGCGTGCAATTGTGGGCGGTGGGTCAGGCCGAAGCAGTGCGCCGTTCGACCAGCCTCTTCGCGCGGCCCGATTTCGGGATGCGCGGCATGTTTCCCGAATTCTATTTCTACGATTGCCACAGCTGTCACCGCAGCATCACCGATGGGCCACGCCGCAAGCTGACCTTCGAAACCAATCCCGGGCGGCCGATCCCGTTTGGCAACCCGCCGTTCAATGACGAGAATATCATCATGCTTTCGGCGGTGGCGGGCGCGCTGGCACCAAGCCAGGCCGAGGCGTTTCTGGCGGCCAGCCGCGACTTCCACCGCGCGATGGGGCGCGATGCGGGCAGTGCGCGAGAAGCGGCTGCGGCGCTCGGGCGGCAGGCGGGCGCGCTCTCGGACAGCCTGGCTGCGGCGAGCGGCGGAGATGCCTTTGCAGTGGTCAGGATGATCGCGGATCGGGCGACGTCGGCCCGCTTCACCGATTATGCCGGATCGGTCCAGGCGGTGATGGCGATCGACACGCTGCTCAACGCCCTGGTGCGCGACGGCCGGATCACGGTGGGGGCAGCGGCGGGCATCCGCGCCGATATCAACCGCGCCTATGCCGCGGTCGACGATCCGGGCAGCTACCGGCCGGCGCAGTTCCGCAGCGCACTGGGTGAGGCTGCCCGTGCGATCGGTGCGCTGCGGTGAGGCAGGGCGGCACAGCGCTGCCGCTGGTGGCTGTATCCGCGCTGCTGCTGGCGTCCTGTGGCGGCGGCTCTTCGGGTGGTGGCCCTACGCCCAGCCCCACTCCGAGCCCGTCAAGCGGCATGCTTTACAGCATCCTGGCGCCCGAAGCGCTGACTGCGGCAGACGTGGGCACGGTTATTGCCCGCGCTGCGGCGCAGGCCGGCGCGCAGGGTAGTTCCGCGACGATCGCGGTCGTCGACCGGGTCGGCAACGTCCTGGCTGTATTTGCCATGCCCGGCGCGGGCGCCACGGCACGCATCCCCGATGCGCCCGATGGCAACAGTCTCGACGCGCAGGGGCTGGTCGTTCCTGCGGCCGCTGCGGCGATCGCCAAGGCGATAACCGGAGCTTATCTCTCAAGCGGCGGCAACGCCTTTTCCACCCGCACGGCAAGCATGATCGTGCAGCAGCATTTCCCGCCCGCGCCCAGCACTTCCGGGCTGGAAAGCGGCCCGCTGTTCGGGGTGCAGTTCAGCCAGTTGCCCTGTTCGGACCTCGCAGCGCGGGCCAGCGACGGGCTGATCGGGCCGAAGCGCTCGCCGCTGGGCCTCGCCGCCGATCCGGGCGGGTTCCCGCTCTACAAGAACGGCGTCGTGGTGGGCGGCGTCGGGGTGATCGCCGACGGGGTCTACGGGCTCGACCCGAATGTGCTCGACACCGATACCGATGCTGACGAAGCGATCGCGCTGGCCGGCACGATTGGCTTCGAAGCGCCTGAAGCGATCCGAGCAAACCGCATCTTCGTCGATGGCACTTCGCTGCGCTATGCCGACACGGCCTATGGCTCGCTCGCCAATGTCGCCGGGGCCAGCTTCGTCGGCACTGCCGGGGCGCTGATGGCGGTGACCGGCTATTACGATGGTGCCGCGCTGCGCGCCGGGATTGCCTATGGCACCGAGGCTTCGGGCGTCCGCGCGGCCAGCGTCGCGGAATTCTCCAATCGCGATGCCTTCGTGCTGTCCAATGGCGCCGGGGTGGGCCGCTATCCGGTACGGGGCGGGACCGACGGGGCCGAGATCGCTGCGCCGATCACTCTGGCTGAAGCGCGCACGATCCTGGAAGAGGCGTTCACCATCATGAGCCGCGCGCGGGCGCAGATCCGCCAGCCACTCGACAGCCGCGCGCAAGTGACGATCTCGCTGGTCGATACGCGCGGAGAAGTGCTGGGGATCGTGCGGTCGCCCGATGCGCCGATCTTCGGCATCGATGTCAGCCTGCAGAAGGCGCGCAGCGCCAACCTCCTCTCCGCACCTTTTGCGGCCGCAGAACTCCAGGCGGCAAGCGGCGAGGTGCCGCAGTTCGTCACCCGCCTGCGCAGTTTCCTGAGCGATCCTTCCGCGCTCACCGGCCAGTTCGCCTTTACCGATCGTGCCGGCGGGAACCTGTCGCGGCCCTATTTCCCCGATGGCGAAGTGGGCCAGCCAAACGGCCCGCTGTCGCGCCCGATCGCGCAGTTCAACCCCTTCTCGACCGGGCTCCAGTCAGCGCTGGTGGTCGGCAATCTGGCGCAGCACCTCGCTTTCGTGACCGGGGCGGCCGGCAGCGACACACCGCGATCTTGCACCACTCTGCCCGATGCCGGTGCCGGCCGCAGCCGCCTCGCCAACGGGCTGCAGATCTTCCCCGGTTCGGTGCCGGTCTATCGCGGCGGCACGCTGGTGGGCGCGATCGGCGTGTCGGGCGACGGGATCGACCAGGACGACATGATCGGGTTCCTCGGCCTCCACAACGCCGGGGTAAAGGCAGGCGGGGTGAGCAATGCCGCAAGCGGCATCCGGGCTGACCGCATCGTGGTGAACCTGGGCGCGCGCCAGGTGCGCCTGCGCTATGTCAGCTGCCCCTTCTCGCCGTTCCTCGACAGCGCGCAGAACAATGTCTGCGAAGGGCTCTAGCGGTGGTGCCGCTGCTCTTGCCGCTGGTCGTGCTCATGCAGGTGGAGCCGCCGCCCGAGCCCGTGACAGAGGAGCCCCCGCCAGCGTCCGCCCCGGCTTCTTCCGAGCCGCCATGGGAGGTCGGCGCGCCGCCCGTCGATCCGCAGGTGATCGAAGGCCGCCGCCGGCCGGATTACACAGATCCGTTGCCCGATCCGGTGACGCAGGACAATCCGGGCGCGGTGCGTGCACCGCCGCCCAGCGCCTTTCCGACCGACCAGCTGCCGATCCCTGATCGCTGGCGGCTCATCCAGAGCCTTGGCCTCGTCAAAGAACGCTGGTGGGATCCCTACAACCAGAATACCTACAAGGGCGATCGCCCGATCAACCCTGCCAAGGTGCCATGGCTGCCGATCAAGGGGCATGACTGGTTCTTCGTTGCCAATGCGGTGAGCGATACGGTGCTGGAACCGCGCAGTTTCCCTATCCCCGTGGGCGTCCAGACCACCGAGGATCCCGATCGCAACGATGTGTTCGGCAACGATTTTTCGACCGTACTGTCGCAGACCTTCATTCTCGGCGCGGCGCTGATCAAGGGCAGCACCGCGTTCAAGCCGCCCGATGTCGAATACCGCGTCACGCTGGCGGTCAATCTCAACTATGTCGACGTGCCCGAACGGCGCGTGCTGTTCGTCGAGCCCTCGCGCCCAAGCCATCGCTTCGATTACTTCGTGGGCGTGCAGGAAGCCTTTATCGACTACCACATCCGCAATACCTCGACCCGCTACGATTTCGACTCGCTGCGGTTCGGGATCCAGCCATTCCAGTCGGATTTCCGCGGCTTCCTGTTCAATGACCAGCAGCTTGGGCTGCGCTTCTTCGGCACGCGCGACAACAACCGCTTGCAGTACAATCTGGCGGCCTTCTGGCGGCTCGAGAAGGACACCAACAGCGGGCTCAATTCGGTGGTGCAGCGCCCGCGCGATGACTGGCTGGTAGTGGCCAATGTCTATCGCCAGGACTTCCTGATCCCGGCGCTGACCAGCCAGGTCACGCTGGCCTACAACCGCAACCGCGAAGGCGACGAGATCGAGATCGACGACAACGGCTTTCCGGTTCGGCCGGCGCTGTTGGGCGATCTGCGCGGGCGCGATTACGACGTGTTCTACCTCGGTTACAATGCCGACGGGCGGATCGGCCGGATCAATCTCACCGCCAGCGCCTATGCTGCGCTCGGCGAAGACCGTAACAGCTTCTTCACAGGCGAACCGGCCGATATCTGCGCCTTCTTCGCGGCGGCCGAACTGAGCTACGATCGTGACTGGATGCGCTTTCGCCTGTCGGGTGCCTGGGCCAGCGGGGATAGCGATCCTTTTGACGGGCGCGAGACCGGCTTCGATGCGGTGTTCGAGAATCCGGTCTTCGCCGGGGCCGACACCAGCTACTGGATCCGTCAGACCATTCCCTTTGCCGGTGGTGGCCGCGCCGTCTCTGTCAACGGCCGCAACGGGATGCTCAACTCGCTGCGTTCGTCGAAGGAACAGGGGCAATCGAACTTCAACAACCCTGGCCTTATCCTGGCGGGCGCAGGGGCGGATTTCGATCTCACGCCCGAATTCCGCATTTCGGCCAATGCCAACCATCTGTGGTTCGAAAACACAGCCACGCTCGAGACGCTGCGCAACGAGGGTTCGATCCCGCGCGAGATTGGCTGGGATCTTTCGACTGCCGCGATCTGGCGCCCCAAGGCGACCCAGAATATCGTGTTCCGGCTTTCGGCAGCGGCGCTGCTTTCGGGCGCGGGCTTCCGCGACCTGTTCGACAGCAGGGGAGGGGGAAGTGAGTATTATTCGATCCTGGCCAATGCGATCCTGACCTACTGATGCTGCACTGGCGCCATCTTCTCTTCGTGTTCGCCAGTTTGCTGCTGGCCGCGACCATGACGCTCGGGCCGATCCGCGCGGCGGAAGGCGAGAAGCCGGTCGAACGCGATTACAGCCGCGTTACCGCGCCGCCTGCCCCGGCGCGGCAAAGCTATGCCGATGTGCTGGCAAAATCGGCAGGTTGCACCTCCTGCCATGTGCGCAGCGATGCACCCAGCATGCATCTGAGCCCGGCAGTGCAGCTGGGGTGCACCGATTGCCATGGCGGCAATGCGGCGGTGGTCGGCAATGCCGAACTGCCGCACGACCATCCGGATTACACGGCGGCGCGCGATTTGGCGCATGTGCTGCCGAAATATCCCGAAAGCTGGCATTGGCCCTCGTCCGCCAATCCCAAGCGCAGCTATGCGCTGCTGAACCGCGAGGCACCGGAATTTGTCCGCTTCGTCAATCCCAGCGATTATCGCGTGGCGCGAGAGGCCTGCGGCGCCTGCCACCTGGCCACGATCGAAGCCGGCGAACGCTCGATCATGGCGACCGGTGCGATGCTGTGGGGCGGTGCGAGCTACAACAACGGAATCCTTCCGTTCAAGAACTACGTCCTGGGCGAGGCCTATACGCGCGGAGGCGAGCCGGCCAAGCTGGTCACTCCGGGCGATCCACCCGGCACACTGTCGGATCGGCAGAAAGCGCGCGGGGCGCTGGCGGAGCTTTATCCCTTGCCGACCTGGCATGTCATCCCGCCCGCCGATGTGTTCCGAGTGTTCGAACGCGGCGGGCGCACGATCAATACGCAGTTCCCCGAAATCGGCCTGCCCAATCCGACCGGCTCGATCCAGCGGCTGGAAGAGCCGGGTCGGCCCGATCTCAAGCAGTCGAACCGCGGACCTGCCACCGGCCTCAGAGTGGCGATCCCGGCGCTGAACATCCATAAGACCCGGCTGAACGATCCCTTCACCTGGTTCATGGGTACCAATGACCAGCCGGGCGACTATCGCCATTCGGGCTGCGCCAGCTGCCATGTGATCTATGCCAATGATCGCGAGCCGCGCCATTCGCTGGTCTATGCGCAGCACGGGCGCGACGGGCAGACGGTGACCGTCGACCCGACCATCGCCGGCAAGCTGGAGCACGGGCACGGCGCGCTCAAGCAGCGAAGCGATAGCGAAGAACATGGCGCGCTCAAGCAGCGAAGCGAGAGCGCGAAAGAGAGCGGCCATCCGCTGCAACATGTGTTCACGCGTGCAATCCCGACCGCGCAATGCATGAACTGCCACATGCACCAGCCCAATATCTTCCTTAACTCCTACCTCGGCTACACCATGTGGGATTACGAGGCGGATGCGCCGTTCATGTGGCCGGAAAAGCAGAAGTATCCGACCGCAGACGAAGTGCGCGCTGTGCTCGATCGGAACCCGGAAGGCGCTGCGCCTCGCGGCAAATGGGCCGATCTCGATTTCCTGCGCAATGTCTATGACCTCAATCCCAAGCTGCGGGACACGCAGTTTGCCGATTATCACGGCCATGGCTGGAACTTCCGCGCGATCTTCAAGCGTGACCGCGAAGGCAATCTGCTCGATGCCGATGGCAATGTGGTCGATCCCGATGATCCGGAGAAATGGCGCCGGAAGCATGAAGGCAAGTTCGTGCCGCCGGGGGTGAACCCGGGCAAGGCGGTGCACCTGATGGACATCCACGCCGAAAAGGGGATGCAATGCGCCGATTGCCACTTCGCGCAGGACAGCCACGGCAACGGGCTGATCTATGGCGAAGTCGCCAATGCAATCGAGATCGGCTGCAAAGACTGCCACGGTACCGCCGATGCCTATCCTACCCTGCGCACCAGTGGCCCGGCCGCACCTCCCAAGGGCAACGACCTCAGCCTGCTGCGCAATCCCGATGGCAAGCGCCGCTTCGAATGGATCGAGGGCGAGGATGGCAAGCGCCGGTTGGTCCAGCGCTCGATTGTCGATCCTGCGCTCGAGTGGGAGATGAGCCTGGTCAAGGACACGCTTGATCCCGGCGACACCCATTTCAATGCCAAGGCTGCGCGCGCCAAGCTGATGAGCCGGATGGGTGCGGAAACCGGCAAGTTCGAATTCGGTCTGGGCATTCCGGAAGAGGACCGCGCCCACAAGGATCCCGAGATGGCGTGTTTTACCTGCCACCTCTCGTGGACCACTTCGTGCGGCGGGTGCCACCTGCCGATCGAGGCCAACTGGAAAAGCGAGGTCCACCGCTATGAGGGCGAGACCACGCGCAATTTCGCCACCTACAACCCGCAGGTCGCGCGCGACGAGATGTTCCAGTTGGGCAAGCACCAGACCACCAAGGGTAACCAGGTCGCGCCAGTGCGCTCCTCAAGCGCGCTGGTGCTGAGTTCGACCAATATCAACCGCGAGCGCATCTACATCCAGCAGCCGCCTGTGTCCGCAATCGGTTTTTCCAGCCAGGCCTTCGCCCCGCATTTCCCGCATACCGTGCGCAAGACCGAGACCAAGACCTGTTCGGACTGCCATTTGTCGGAGCAGGATGACAACAACGCGATCATGGCGCAGCTGATGCTGCTGGGCACCAACTACGTCAATTTCGTGGGCCTCAATGCATGGACCGGGCTCGAAGGCGGCTTCTCGGCGATCCGCGTGACCGAATGGGACGAACCGCAGGCGGTGCTTGGTTCCTATCTCCACCGCTATGCCTATCCTGACTACTGGCGTCGCCATGTCGAAGAGAACGGACGCGAACTCAAGAACTGGACGAGAGGCCAGACGTTCGATGGCGAGCTGAGCGGCGAAACGCAGGCGTTTGAACAGTTCATCAATACACATGAAGGCACGCGCGATCGGGTCGGCTGCCTGCAGCTGCGCGGCGAATATATGTTCGTCGCTGAAGGCAAGGGCGGCTTTCGCGTCTACGATGTGGCCTCGATCGCCAACAAGGGCGTGTCGGAAAGGATCGTCACCGGCCCGTTCTCGCCGCTCGGCCATGACACCAGGGTCAAGACGCGCAACGCCACCTGCATGGCGCTCGCCACCAACCAGCCGATCAATCCGCTGCGCAACACCGCCGAAATGCGCGCGATGAACCAGGAGCAGCCGTTCCTTCCGATCTATTCCTATGCGGTGGTGACCGATGCCCAAGAGGGGCTGGTGCTGGTCGATGTGACGACGCTGGCCGATGGCGAATTCCGCGGCAACAGGCTGGGGCGGCTCACCTTCGATGGTGGCGGCAAGGCGTTCAACCCCGATGGCATCCTTTCAGGCGCCCGGCATGTCCATCTCGCGGGTGAGGTGGCCTATGTCACCGCGCGCAAGGGGCTGGTGGTGGTCGACCTCGCCAATCCGCGCCAGCCACGGGTGGTGGCGGTGCGCGAACTGCCCGATGCTCGGGCAAGCGCGATCCAGTTCCGCTATCTCTGGGTGACCGATGCCGAGGGGGTGAAGCTGTTCGATGTCACCAGCCTGCGCAACCCGGTGCCGATCCCCGGCGCGACGGTGCCACTGGCCGATGCCCGGCGGCTCTATGTCGCGCGCACCTATGCCTATGTCGCGGCCAAGGCAGAGGGGCTGGTGATCCTTGATGTGAAGAACCCGCTCAAGCCGCGCATCTACGCGCGCGAGACGCTGGGTGGCACGCTCAACGATGCCGAGGATGTGATCGTCGGATCGACCAATGCCTCGCTGTTCGCCTATGTCGCGGACGGGCGCAACGGGCTCAAGGTGCTGCAACTGACGAGCCCTGACAGTCAGCGCAATTTCTATGGCTTCAGCCCCGCGCCCCGGCCCGAACTGATCGCCTGGGCGAAGACTCCCACCCCCGCGATCGCGCTCAGCAAGGGGCTCGATCGCGACCGCGCCGTTGACGAGACTGGAGGGCAGATGGCGGTGTTCGGACGGCTCGGCTCGCGCCCCTTCACGCGCAGCGAGATGGAGCGCCTGTTCCTGACCCGTGCCGGGGTGCCGTGGAAGGTTTCGGACAAGCCCGACATGGGAGCCTGGGTGGGCGGACGCGGCCCGCTGGCCTACCGCGGTTCGCGAAAGTAGCCGGGGGCTTCGCGCTAGCTACGCTCCGCGAACATGTCGCGCATCATCGGCTGCAGTGGCGGGCCAAAGGCGGCCAGTTGATCCCAGTCGCCGACCGGCTGGTAATGCGTCACCAGTGCTCCATTGTGCCAGCGATGAAGCGCGTAGTGCGGCGGTTCTGCTGCGATCAGAGCACGTCCGTCTGGGCGTTCGGGGTCGACCGGGCGCAGGTCGAGCGCGACTGCCGGCGCGACCGAAGGTGTAATCCCGAGTGGCACCCCGCGAAAGCTGGAATGGAAAGTGCGGTGCAGGTGCCCGCAGTGAATCGCGCGGATTTGCGGATGCCCCTCGATCGCTGCGGCGAAGCGGGCGATCCAGTCTTCGTCTGGCGCTGGGTCCATCCAGTCGATGCCCGATACCACCGGCGGATGGTGCATGAAGATCAGCGTGGGCGTGGCGCGGTTGGCTGCCAGCTTTGCGGCCAGCCAGGCTGCGCGCCGATCGCAGAAGGCGCCGCCGTGGCGGCCCGGCTCGAATGTGTCGAGGCACAGGATAAGCAGCCCCCCGCGCTCGATCGCATAATGGATGAAGCCATCCTCGCTCGGGCAATCGGGAAAGGCCCGGAGCAAGCTCTCGCGGCTGTCATGGTTGCCGACCAGCGGATAGACCGGAAAGGGCAGCGCGCGCAGTGGCTCGGCAAGGCGGTCAAAGCTTTCCGCGTCGCCGCGATCAGTGAGATCGCCTGTCAGCACCAGCAGATCGGGTCGGCTGGGCTGCTCCTGTAACGTGGTCAGGGCAGCGCGATAACGCAGGTAGTTCAGCTCTCCGTCGCCTGCCTCTTGGTCGAAGCCGATATGGATGTCGGTCAGCTGTGCGATCACCAATGCGTTTTCGTTGCTTGCCATATTACCGCTCTCGCCGCTCGAGGATCGCCACGGTGTCGCGGCGCTGGCCTGGGTGATCCTTTGGCATCGGTCCGCCGGGCGCGTGATAGGAATGGCACATGGCGCAGCTCGATGGCACCTCGGCCTTCACCGCATCCTCGCCCTGGTGGCACTCGCGGCAACTCGCCAGATCGGGCAGCAGCAGGTCGGTCGAAGTCTTGGATGTGCTGGCCTTGTGGCAGGTGCTGCATTTCTCTTGCCGGTGTGCGCCGTGATCGAACCCGCCATTGAGGAGATAGCGGTCGGGCAGGTTGACCGGCATCACGCCCGCCGATCCGCCGCGTACTGCAGGTAGGTGGCACTCGCCGCATACCCCGCCCGGAGCCAGCGCGCGGTCAACCCCGACCAGCGTGCGCAGCGGCGAGCCGAAATCTGAATAATAGAGCCCTTCGCGAGCATATTTGCCCGGCCGCGAGCGCCCCGTCACCACTGGCCGCCGCGGCGCGCGGTCCATCGCGCGCAAATCGGCCTGCATCTGCGCTACATCGCCGTGGCGCAATGTACGGAAAGTGGTTCCGACCCGATCATAGACCAGGCTGTGGCAACTGCTGCAACTCTGCTCCATCTCGATCGGCTCGAACCCCACCCGGTCGCGCGTGGGCACGTGGCAATCGCGGCACGCAAGCGGCGCACCATAGCCCTCCGCCCGGCCCAGCTGGATCGCCATCCGTGCCACGCCACCCTGCGGAGCGAGATGCACATCATGCGGGAACTTCAGCCCGCTGGCTTCGCGGGGCTTGTTGCCGAGCGACACCCGCACCGGCTTCTCCTGCTGCAGCCGGGTGAAGATCGCAGGCTGGAATTCGGGATGGGCCTTGCCGAAATCGCTGGCATTGGCGAGCGCGGTATCGGTCAGCCGTTCATCCAGCGAGCCATGGCAATCGGCGCAGAACTGCTGGCTGGCCGGTTCCATCCGGCTCGGGCCTTCGTGCTCGGTATGGCAGGTGGTGCAGGCACCCGGACCTTCCTTCCCGAACATGTCGGCTACCGCCCATTGCAGGCCGTCGCCGAGGCCAAACGGCGCGCGGCCTAGCGCCAGGCGCGGCGCTTCGGCATGATCGCCCAGTTCCTCGTGGCAGGTGAGGCAGGTCTCGTCGCGCACCGACACGAAGGCGTCGACGTGGCAGGCCTCGCAATTGTGCTCCAGCGCGTGGTGCGCCTGGCTGAGCTTGCCGGTGCTCCAGCTAGCGTCGAGCGCTACCGCGCCCCCGCGATCGACATCCGGCTCGATCCGCTCGCGCGCGAGATGCGATATCATCGGGATCGCGAGGAACGCCAGCAGGATCGCGCCCAGCGATCCCCATGAGAGAACGCGTTTGCTGGGGAGCGCTGCCTCTAGTGCGAAGCTGCGTTTGGCGTCGAGCGCGGCTTCGCTCTGCACCGCTTGCCGGATGGTCAGCTCGACGGGCCCGTTGCCCACTTGGGCGATCGCCAACCGGGAAGAGCCCAGCGTGATTTCTGCGCCTTCGCGCGGGTCAATCGTGGCTTCGCTGGCATTGCGCCCGTCCACCGCAAAGCCCAGCGTTCCGACCGCAGCGACAGTCAACCTGGCGCCTGGCGCGGGTTCGATCCGCAGGTGGTGCTGCTCGATCGCGAGGTCGGGCAAGTGGATGTCGTTGTCGGTCGCACGGCCCACCGTGAGGCTGGCCTGCGGCAGTTCGCGTTCGCGCACGATCTCGCGCCCGGCGGCGGTGAGGTCCACAGTGCGGATCAGGAACGTCATCGCCGCTATCCCCAGTAGTAGAACACACTGACGACATGCGCGGCCAGCGCGGCGAGCAGCGCGATCGTGGCCGGGACATGCACGAACAGCCAAATGTCGAGCAGCGCCTTCAGCCGCAACTGCCTCCGGATCTGGCCGAGCTGCGCACTGCGCCGCCCTAGCAATACGCGCACCCGCTCTTCCGGCCCCTTGTTGTCCTCCATGGTGCGGAAATCGTCGGGCAAGCCGGCCAGCGCAAGCGCCGTGGCGCAATGGCGATAACGCCCGGTCAGCCGCGCCCAAGCGCCTCCGGCAAAGGTGTCCTGCGCCAGTGCCGCCAGCACGAGGTCTGCCTGCGCACGCCCCAGCGGCTGCGCGGCCTGCTCAAGCTGGCGGTCGATCGCAGCCAGCGCCTCGAGCATCTGCGCGCGGGTCATTTCCTTGCGGTTGGCGCTCAGCCGGGCAGGCAGCATGGCATAGACGACCACGCCATAGATACCCGAGGCAATCACCAGCATCATCAGGCTCCATGCCAGCGTATGGACATTCCAGCCCAACTGGAAACCGGTGTGGAGCGTGCCGATCACTGCCAGCGACAGGCCGAGATAGACATGCGCGCTGGTCCATGCCTTGAGGCTCCAGCGCCCTTCGCTGATCCGCCGCTTGCGCACCCCCAGCAGTGACAGCCACACGATCAACCCCAGCCCGATCGTGCCGAGCGTGTAGCCATACCAGCTGCCGCCATTTGGTCGCGGCTGCTGGTCGATCAGCAGATAACCTAGGAACAGCACCAGGCTGAGCCCGCCGGCCAGCTTGGCCCAGCGCATCCGGCGATGGACCAGGAAGCTTTCGTGATCGGATGAGCGGCGGCGCTCGTCGAACGCAGCATCAGAGCGAGACCGGCTCGCCATCATTCAGCCCCTTCGATGCGGGCGACGGACAGGAATTTCTCGGGCGCGACCCGGATCGCGGCGCCGGTCGGGCACGCACGCACACAGGCGGGGCCGCCGTCGATCCCGGCACACATGTCGCACTTCACCGCGACCTTGGGCGGCTCGAAACCCTGCTTGGCGGCTTCCTTCTTGCGCCAGGCATAAGGCGCCTCACCCGGCCCCGGCCCGCGCCCGAACAGCAGCCATTGCAGCAGCGAGGGCTTCTCAGGCGGACGCGCATCCATCCGGATCACGCCATAGGGGCAATTGCGCTGGCAATTGCCACAGCCGATGCAGGTCTCGTCGATGAACACTTCGCCATCGGGGCCGCGCTTGATCGCATTGGGCGGGCAATCGGCCATGCAATGCGGGTGCTCGCAATGGCGGCACGACGTGGGGACATGGAGATGGGCATAGGTCCGCCCGGCCTCGCGGTCGAGCCGCGACAGGCCGTCATGGCTGTCGGCGCAGGCCTTCTCGCAATTGTCGCAGCCGACGCACAGCTTCTCGTCGATCAGCAGCACGTCGGTCGCTTCGCCGATCCCGTTATCGACCAGGAATTGCGCCGTCTGCGAATACATGTCGACCGCGCTGCCGAAGCTGTGCTTGCGGCTTTCGACGAAGGCGTTGACCTCGCGCCGCTTCGCCATGTCGGACAATGCGCGCTCGCGCAGTTTAGGATTGCGGGCGAGCAGCGCGTTGAACCCTTCGCCCGGCAGGCGGATCACCTGCGAACGGATCGCGGCCTTGACGCTGGCCGAACGCGGCTCGCCATCGATCGCCGCCATTTCGCCGAAATAGCTGCCGGCCGGCAAGTACGAGAGGAACACCGGCCGCCCGCCAATCTGCTTCTCGACAATCATCGAGCCGCGCCGCAGGATGTAGACGTCGCGATCTTCCGCCCCTTCTGTGATCGCCACTTCGCCCGCTTTCAGATCGACCACCTCGGCGCTGTCGACCAGTTCGCGCACGTCCTGCGCCGAAAGCCCCGATCCGAACATCTGCAGCAATTGCCGCTCGATCGAGGTGCGGGTCACGGCGCGGTTCGCGCCAGGCGAGACGGCGAGCAGACGCAGTGCGACCATGCGCGAGAATTCGATCGCTACCACAGGTTCGGCGGCACGGATCGTCGCACCGCGGCGGCGGCCGGAAATGAGGCCAACCTCGCCGAAGATCGATCCCTGCTCGATCCCGACGGTCACTGCGGGGTTCATCGGATCGACTTCCACCGCCACCGAACCGGTGCATACCGCGAACATCGAGGAACCCGGATCGTTGCGCGCGAAGATAACCTCGCCAGGGGCATAGGCATGCACATCGCTGTCTAGCATCAGTTCGCGCAGCTGGAGCGGCGAAAGTTCGCGCAGCACCTCGACATTGGTACCGAACAACGCCAGCCATTCCTCCACGTTACGCTTGCCGGGCAGCGCGGCGAACTTGGCGGCGAGGATCGGCTCGTCAGCAGGCTTGAGCTCGCGGTTGCCGCTCAAGAATTCGATCACATCGTAGCCCTGGTTCATGCAGTGCTTGATCAGCGGATAGCCGGCCAGCGCGCCGATCACATGAATGCCGGGTTTGGTCGTTTCGAAGCTGGGCGAAAGGCGAGGAAATGCGCCAGCATCGGGGCCGGTGAACTCGATCCCGCAGCCTTCCACGAAGCCGCGCGGCGGCTGCGATCCGGTGCGCGCGATAATCCGGTCGCAACGGATAACTTCCTGCCCGTCGCGGGTGTCGAGCACCAGTTCGCCGGGCCGAACTTCGGCCGGACTGCATTCGCGGCGAACGATCACGCGGCCTTCCTGCTCGGCCGCTTCCAGCAACTTCACATTAGCGTCCTTTGCGCGCGCGAAATCGGTGCCGCGGTTGAGGATCGTCACTACGTTGCGCTGTGCCGGATCGGCGGCGAGCCCCAGCGCGTTCTCGATGCCCGCATCGCCCGATCCGACCACGGTGATATGCTCATCGACATACTCGCCGGGGTCATCGAGCTGGTATTGCACATGTGGCAGATCGGCCCCGGGTATGCGCAGCCGGTTGGGATTGCCCTGTGTGCCGATCGCCAGCACCACCGCTTCGGCTGCGATTGTCTCGCCGTTCTTGAGAACCAGCCGGAAGTGCCCGGCTTCGCCCTCGATCGCCGTAATCTCGGCGTTGAAGCGCACGTTGATCTGGCCCTGGCGGACCTGCTCGCTCCAGGTGTCGAGGATCGCCTCGCGCTTGCCCGCCGCGAAGTCCAGATCGCTACGCAGCACCAGGTTGGATGGCGTCGCCATCACGTGCTTGCCCTTCTGGTAGCGATAGATCGTGTCCGACAGATGATCGGTCTTCTCGATCAGGACATGACTCATGCCGAGCGCGGCGGCGCGGCCGGCGGCACTGAGGCCGGCCGGACCCGATCCGACAATCGCAACCCGGTACACCTCCGGCAAGCCTGACCCCCTTGCTCCAACTCCCATCAGAGACTGTCATCATAGGACAAACACAAGGTTGCACCAGAGCGAATTGCCGCCCGGTGGCGGCGCTGCTAGCGCTGTTGCATGGACAATTCCGGAAACATGGGCTCGCGAGCTGCTGGGCGGGGCAAGGCAGGGGCCTATCTACTGGGCGTGGCGGGCGCGGTGCTTGTCGGGGCGATCGCGTATAATGTGCTGGGTTCAGGCGAAACCGCGGTGACAGATGCGGCTGCGGGCGATGCGGCCAGTTCGATCGATCAGTTGCGCCAGGCCGCCGAGGCCACGCCGGACGATGCGCGGGCGTGGCAAGAGCTCGGCTTTGCCCATTTCGAGCGCGGCGAATTTGCCGAAGCGGTCAAGGCGTATGAGCGTGCGGTCGCGATCGACGATGGCGAGGCGGTGCTGTGGTCCGCGCTGGGCGAAGCGCGGGTCATGGCGAGCGAGCGCGATCCCATGCCGCCCGCCGCATTGGCAGCCTTTACCCGCGCCAATCAGATTAACCCGCGCGACCCAAGGGCGCGCTATTTCCTCAATGTCCAGAAGGATCTCACCGGCGATCACGCAGGAGCGATCGCGGGCTGGCTGGCGCTGCTGGCCGAAACCCCGCAAGGCGCACCTTGGGAAAGCGACCTGGTGCGCACGATCGAACAGGTCGGCAAGCTCAACGGGATCGAGGTGCAGCCGCGGATCGAACTGGCACTGGCGGCCCGGCCCGGCGTGGCAGCAAATGCTGGCACCGCGCCGGTGCGCGGACCTTCGCAGGCCGAGATCGCCGCTGCCGGGTCGATCCCGCCTAGCGAACAACGCGCCATGGCCGAAACCATGGTGGCGCGGCTTGAGCAGCGGTTGCGTGCCGATCCTGCCGATCCCGGCGGCTGGGTGATGCTGATGCGCAGCCGAATGACGCTGGGCGAGCCCGACAAGGCGCGCGCGGCGCTGGATCAGGCGGTGCGCGCCAATCCGGAGGATGCCGCCCAGCTACGCCGCGAGGCCGAAGCTCTGGGCGTGCGCTAGGGCCTGTCAGAACAATGTGGCGAGAAAGCCGCGTTGCTCGATCAGGAAACTCACCAGCGACAGTGTGAGGCCCACCAGGAATATCCGGTACGACCAGCCGAGCAGGCGATACTTCTTGCGAGCCAGCACTTGCCCGTTCTGGTAGACATCGCGCAGCATCAGCCGGAATACCGTTTCGTCGGTAGCCAATTCGTCGAGCACGCTGTCAGCAAAGTCTTCCTCTGCCATCTGCGTGAACACACCGAAGAACAGGATATTGGGGCGTTTGTCGGCTATCGGCCTGGTGCTGACCCACGGTATCACCGCGGCCACGGCCAGGAACGCGGCCACGAAGGCGAAACAGCCCAGCAACATCAGCGCGGGCGAGGGTTCGCCGCGACTGGCCTGGCCCACCGCCAGCGTGAACACCACGAACGATGCCCCCATCAGCAGGCTGGCCTTCTGGTCGGCCATCTGACTGAGCGCGAGATTCGAGGTCGAGACCGTGCGGACCAGGTGAATCGCCTGGGGTGAAAGGCGCCGTTCGCC
>JBMSNZ010000036.1:0-18381 GCA_049421965.1 Erythrobacter sp. | reverse complement strand
CAACCGTGGAGGCCGAGTCCTGCGCGCGGCCGATGAGGCGCTCGCGCAGTTCTTCCGCAGAAGGCGGCAGGATGAAGATGCGGACGAGATCTTCCTCCATCGCCGCACCCAGCTGCTGGGTGCCCTGCCAGTCGATATCGAACAGGAAATCCTGCCCTTCTTTCAGCGCTGCGCGGATCCGCCCTTTTGGCGTGCCATAGCGGTGCCCGAACACATGTGCCCATTCGTAGAAATCGTCTTCGGCGATCATCCGGTCGAACTCGGCATCAGAGACGAAATGGTAATGCACGCCATCCTCTTCGCCGGGACGCGGCGGGCGCGTGGTGGCGGAAACCGAAAGCCGGATTTCGGGATCGGCCTTAAGCAGCATGCGTGAAATTGTGGTCTTGCCCGCGCCAGAAGGCGAAGACAGGATGAACATCAGGCCACGGCGTTGCAGCGCGTCGGACGGTATTGCTTGGTCGACCATGTGCGCTGTTGGCGCAAACAGGGGTCAGGAATCAAGTCCGCTCGGTGCGGCAATCGACCTATTTCTTGCGACCGAAATCCACCGTCACGACATTCGAACCGTCATCGGCGGGGCCATCGGGCTCAGCGCCGTCGCGCTCGTCATTCTCGGCGTCTTCATGGGTTTCCGGCGCCAGATCGGCGACAGTGGCCTGGAACTGCAGGCCGAAATCGACCGCGGGGTCAACGAAAGCGGTGATCGCCCCGAACGGGATCGAGAGCTTGGCCGGGATCTGGTTGAAGCTGAGCCCGACCGAGAAACCGAGATCATCAACCTTGAGATCCCAGAACTTGTTCTGCAGCACGATCGTCATCTCGTCGGGGAACCGCTCGCGCAGATGCGGCGGAATCGAAACCCCGGCAGCGCCGGTCTTGAAGGTGATGTAGAAATGGTGGTTGCCCGGCAGCGTACCGCCAGCCGACTGCACCTCGCCCAACACCCGCCCCACCACGGCGCGCAGGGCTTCTTGCACGATCTCGTCGTAAGGGATCAGGCTGTCGGGCGTATTCTCGCTCATAGGCATGAAAGGTGGCGTTGCGCGGGCCTGCGGTCAAGCAGCAATCCACTTCAGGGTTGCAGCGCAGCAGCGCTTGCGCCCGCGCGGCAAGTGCCTATAGCGCGCCTATGCGCACTGGCAGGATAGAGCGAAACACCGCTGAGACCGCGATCCGCATCGAGGTGAACCTCGACGGCACGGGCAGCTATGACGTGTCCACCGGGATCGGCTTCCTCGACCATATGGTCGAACAATTCGCCAAGCATTCGCTGATTGACGTGACGATGCAGGTCACCGGCGATCTGCATGTCGACCAGCATCACACCACCGAAGACAGCGCTCTGGCTCTTGGTCAGGCGATTGTGCAGGCGCTCGGCGACAAGGGCGGCATCGGCCGCTATGGCAGCGCCTATTCGCCGATGGACGAAACGCTGGCGCGCGTCTCGCTCGACATTTCCGGGCGGCCATACCTGGTGTGGAAGGCGGGCTTCACCCAGCCGCGGCTGGGTGAATGGGACACCGAACTGATCGAGCACTGGTTCCATTCGGTCGCGCAGACTGCTGGCATTACCCTGCATGTCGAGTTGCTTTACGGCACCAACAACCACCATATCTGTGAAGCCATCTACAAGGGCTTTGCCCGCGCGATGCGCAGCGCAGTGGAGCGGGACCCGCGCAAGGGTGGTGCGATCCCGAGCACCAAGGGGCAGCTAGGTGGCTGAGGCGCTGGCGCTGATCGATTACGGCGCGGGCAATCTTCACTCGGTCTACAACGCGCTGATGGCGGCGGGTGCGCGGCATGTCGCGGTGACCGCCGATCCCAATCTGGTGCGCGGCGCGCAGCGGATCGTGCTGCCAGGGGTCGGCAGCTTCAAGGCCTGCGCCAGGGGTTTGCGCGCAATCCCCGGCATGGTTGAAGCGCTCGAACGGCGCGTGATCGATGATGGCGTGCCATTTCTTGGCATTTGCGTGGGCATGCAATTGCTCGCTGCACGCGGGCTCGAACATGGCACGACGCGCGGCCTGGGCTGGATCGATGGCGAGGTCCGCCTGATCGAGCCGGCCGACCCTTCGATCAAGGTGCCGCACATGGGCTGGAACGACGTGGCCCTGCTGCCACACGCGAAAAACCATCCGGTGCTGGAAGATGGCGAGGCCTATTTCCTGCACTCCTACCACTTCGCGGCCAACGCGGGGCATGATGTCGCCGCGATGACCGACCATGGCGAAGGGCTGGTGGCCGCAGTGGCTCGCGACAATATCATCGGAGTGCAGTTCCACCCCGAGAAAAGTCAGGCCTATGGTCTGGCCACGCTTGAGCGCTTCCTGGAGTGGCGCCCATGATTGTCTTTCCCGCGATTGACCTCAAACAGGGCGAAGTTGTGCGGCTGGCCGAAGGCGATATGGCCCGTGCCACAGTGTATGGGGACAATCCTGCAGCGCAGGCGTTGCTCTTCGCAGAGGCCGGCGCGCAGCACCTCCATGTGGTCGACCTTGATGGCAGCTTCGCCGGTCGTGCGGAGAACCGCGAGGCGGTCGAAGCGATCGTCGCGGCGTTTCCTGGCTACGTCCAGCTCGGCGGCGGCATCCGCACCCGCGAAGCGGTGGAAGGCTGGTTCGATCTGGGCGTGGCGCGCGTGGTGATGGGTTCGGCCGCGCTGAAGGACCCCGATTTCGTCAAGGACATGGCACGCGAATTCGAAGGAGGCATCGTGGTCGCGGTCGATGCGCGAGACGGTATGGTGGCGACCGAGGGCTGGGCCGAAGTGTCCGACGTGCCGGTGGTCGACATGGCGCGGCGCTTCGAGGATGCAGGCGTTGCCAGCCTTCTGTTCACCGATATCGGGCGCGACGGGCTGCTCAAGGGCTGCAACATCGATGCGACTGTGGACGTGGCGCGGCGGGTCGATATTCCCGTCATCGCCAGCGGCGGGGTTAAAGGCCTCGACGACATCCATATTCTCTCGCTGCACGCGCATGAGGGGATCGAAGGAGTCATCACCGGTCGCGCGCTCTATGAGGGGCGGCTGGACCTGGCAGCCGCGATCGCGATGGGGGCGAGAGTTCCGTGACCGTTCGCATTCGCGTGATCCCTTGCCTCGACGTGGCCGATGGCCGCGTAGTCAAAGGGGTCAATTTCATCGATCTCAGGGATGCCGGTGATCCGGTCGAGCAGGCCAGGGCCTATGACGCAGCCGGTGCCGACGAACTTTGCTTCCTCGACATTTCGGCCAGCCATGAAGGGCGCGGCACGCTGCTCGAAATAGTGCGGCGCACCGCCGAAGTGTGCTTCATGCCGCTGACAGTCGGCGGCGGTGTCCGCAGCGTGGAGGATGCTCGCGCATTGCTGCTGGCGGGGGCAGACAAGGTGGCGGTCAACAGCGCTGCGGTGCAGCGCCCGGAAGTGGTTGCCGAGATCGCGGAGAAGATGGGCAGCCAGTGCATGGTCGCCAGCGTCGATGCCCGGCGTGTCGGTGCCGCCGGTGACGCGCCGCGCTGGGAAATCTTCACCCACGGTGGTCGCAAGCCGACCGGAATCGACGCGCTGGAACATGCCGTGCGCCTCGCCGAACTGGGCGCCGGCGAGCTGCTGGTCACCTCGATGGACGGCGACGGCACGCAGGCCGGCTATGATCTCGATCTCACGCGGACCATTGCCGATGCGGTGAATGTGCCGGTGGTCGCGAGCGGCGGAGTGGGCACGCTCGAACACCTGGTCGAAGGTGTGACCAAGGGGCGCGCCAGCGCGGTGCTGGCGGCGTCAATCTTCCATTTCGGCACCTATTCGATTTCGGATGCGCATGCAGCGCTTAGGGCGGCGGGCTTGCCCGCGCGCGGCATTTGAACCAAAGTCGGCCGATGGACACGCTTGCCCGCCTCGAACAGGTGATTGCCGCCCGCCGCAGCGCCTCGCCAGAGGCTAGTTACGTCGCGAGGTTGCATGCGAAAGGCATCGCCAAGATCGCGCAGAAGCTGGGCGAAGAAGCCACCGAGGCGGTGATCGCGGCGGTTTCCGGCAGCCGCGCGGAACTGGTTGGGGAAAGCGCCGATGTGCTTTTCCACCTGCTAGTGCTGCTGGGGGCGAAAGACATCGCGCTGGCCGATGTGCTGGCGGAACTTGAGCGGCGCGAGGGCGTGTCGGGGCTCGATGAGAAAGCCGCACGGAGCGAATAATGCCGATCGACGCGACACAACCCTATGACGACAACAACATCTTCGCGAAGATCCTGCGCGGAGAAATCCCTTCGGCCAAGGTCTATGAAGATGACTGGGCCTATGCCTTCGAGGACATCAATCCGCAGGCAGAAATCCATACGCTGGTGATCCCCAAGGGGCGCTATGTCAGTTGGGACGACTTCTCGGCCAAGGCCAGCGCCGAGGAAATCGCAGGTTTCGTGCGTGCAGTGGGCGCGGTGGCGCGCGCCAAGGGGCTGGTCGAGCCGGGTTATCGCCTGCTTGCGAACATTGGCGGACATGCGCATCAGGAAGTACCGCATCTGCACGTGCACATCTTCGGCGGTCATCCCTTGGGCCCAATGCTGGCTCGCCGCTAGGGTCGACAGATTCTGGCCGTTCATCGCAACCGGGAATCGTTTCGTCGGATAGGGTTGCGGGGTGACTCGCCGCTCCGCTAAGGCGAGTGCCGATGAGCAGGCCCAATCCTCCAGGTGGCTGTTTCGACGGCGCGCGGCATCTCTATGCCGTACGGGTCTATTACGAAGACACCGACCTTTCGGGGATCACCTACCACGCCAATTACCTTCGCTGGTTCGAGCGCGCCCGCAGCGATCTGCTGCGGATGCTGCACATCGACCAGCGTGCCGCGATCGAAGCGGGCGCCAGAGGTGAAGATGGCG
The DNA here is from genome assembly GCA_049421965.1 of Erythrobacter sp. Taxonomy (GTDB): domain Bacteria; phylum Pseudomonadota; class Alphaproteobacteria; order Sphingomonadales; family Sphingomonadaceae; genus Erythrobacter. The sequence continues at coordinate 13,520 of JBMSNZ010000036.1, read as the reverse complement.
GTGCCTATGCAGTGTCCGAGATCAACCTCAAATACCTGCGCCCGGCGAGGCTTGACGATGATGTGGTGATCGAGACTCGCTGCACCGAGCTTGGGGCGGCGAGCTGCCGCATGCACCAGACCGCGTGGCGCGGCGACGAACTGCTGGCCGAGGCGCAACTGCGCGTCGGCTTCATCACCCCCGACGGGCGGCCGCGCCGTCAGCCTGACGAATGGCGCGCGGCCTTCAGACGATTCATGGAAGAACTCCCGGCATGACCACCACCTTGCTTTCTCTCATCGCGGCGGCACCCGCGCGGCTCGATCCGCTCGACCTGTTCCTGCAGGCCGATATCGTCGTGAAGACGGTGATGATCGGCCTGATCGCTGCCAGCGTATGGGTATGGACGATCATTGTCTCCTTCAGCCTGAGGATGAGCCAGATCGAGCGTCGGAGTTCTGCCTTCGAGGATGATTTCTGGGTAGCCGAGGAGTTCGACAGCCTGACCAGCGGCCGCGCCCGCAAGGACCTGCCCCCTGCGCGTGTTGCAGCGGCGGGCGTGGCAGAATGGAAGCGTTCTACCCAGCATCCGCCGGTAGATCGCGATGGCACCCGCCAGCGGCTTGCAGGCGCAATGGAAAGCCAGGTGGCGCAAGAGGCCGACCAACTTTCGGTTCGGCTGGGCTTTCTTGCCACTGTGGGCTCGGTCGCGCCCTTTGTGGGCCTGTTCGGCACAGTCTGGGGTATCATGAACAGCTTCTTCCAGATCGGGATGCAGGAAAGCTCGTCACTGGCGGTAGTCGCCCCCGGCATTGCCGAAGCGCTGTTCGCCACTGCGATCGGCCTGTTCGCCGCCATTCCTGCCGTGATCGCCTATAACCGCTTCAGTGACCGGGTGAACCGCTACGAGGCCCGGCTCCAGCGCTTTGCCGACCGCTTCCACGCGGGGCTCAGCCGCGAGCTGGACAAAGCCTGATGGGGATGAGCCTGTCAGGCAATGGCGCGAGGCGCGGGCGCCGCCCGGCGCGCCGCGCGCCGATGGCCGAGATCAACGTCACCCCCTTTGTCGATGTGATGCTGGTGCTGCTGATCATCTTCATGGTCACCGCTCCGCTGCTCGCCTCGGGAGTGCCGGTGGAATTGCCTGACAGCCGCGCCAACCCGATCGACCAGACGCCAGACCAGGTCACGATTTCGATCGATGCCGGTGGCGCGATCTATCTCGACGATGCCCGTGTGCCCGATGGCGGGTTGCCGGATGCGCTGGCGGGGATCCCTCGCGGCGATGGCGCGGGCGGCCCGGTGATCGTGCTGCGCGGCGATCGCACCCTGGAATATGCGCGGGTAATGGCGGTGATGGGCGAGCTCAACCGCGCCGGGTTCAACTCGATCTCGCTGGTCACTAACAGTTCAGTTTCCCCGCCATAGGCCATGCGGGCGATGGAAGCGAAAGCCCTGCGGCGAGAGGAAAAGACCGGGCTGGCGGTGGCGCTGGTCCTGCACCTGCTGCTGGCCGGCGTGCTGCTGCTCAAGCCTGCTCCGGGTGAAGGGATTGATCGGCCCGAACGCATGACGGTGAGTCTTGCTACCGAAGTTTCGCTTCGTTCGACCGCGCCTGATCCTGCTGCCGAAAGCCGCGCAGCCATGGCGCCCGAACTGGCGGAAGAGGTTGAGGCACCGTCAGAGCAGCCGCGTAGCCAGCAGCAGCGCTCCCGCACCTCTGAGCTGGCGCCTGCACGGGCCGAGCGCAATCCGGCCCGCGAGACCCCGCGTCAGCAAGCTGCGCAGACCCCGCCGCGACAAGCCAAGGGCACGCAGATCGGCGAGAATTTCCTCGAGGGCTCGGGCTCCAGCCGGACCAGCGACGACACCCGCATTCCGGCAAGTGAAATTGGCGCGAGCGCCAGGGCGAGCCTAGTCCAGGCGATTTCGCGCCAGATCAAGCCCCACTGGAACGCTCCTTCGGGCGTCGATGCCGAATTGCTGGTGACCGAACTGGCGTTCGATTTGAACGAGGACGGTAGCCTCAAGGGTCGACCGCGCCTGCTGCGGCAGTCGGGCGTCAACGATTCAAACCGTCCGCAGGCCAGCCTCCATGCCGAGCGCGCGATCCGCGCCGTTCAGCTTGCCGCGCCGTTCGAACTGCCTGCCGAGTACTACAACGCCTGGAAGTCGATCCGGGGTGCCCGTTTCGATAGGAATTTGTCACGATGAGAACGCTTATTCTGCTCGCCCTTGCTTTGGCAGCCGCGCCGCTTGCCGCCCAGGATCAGGACCTAGGCCGTCCGGTCAGCGAAGGCGGCCAGGTCGAGACGACCGGCACCGAGGCATCGGGCGAGGAAGCCGATGGCGGGCTGAGCTTCACAGTGACCGACGAAAGCGAATGGGCCGATCTCGGCATCGCCATTCCCGGTTTCGCAGCTGACCGCGACGTGCCGACCCCGGCCAATGCCAGCGGTACTGCTGCGCTGGGTCGCGAGATCGCGCGCGTGATCACGGCCAATCTCCAGAACAATGGGCTGTTCAAGCCGGTTGGACCGGGCAGCCTGCCGCAGCCCGCCTTTGCAGAGATCACCGCGCCCAATTGGGGTGGCTGGAGCGGGCGCGGTGCGGAAATGCTGGTGCATGGCTATGTCAGGGCCCGCAATGACGGCCAACTGGTAGTCGGCTGTTATCTCTACGATGTCGCGCTGCAGAACGAACTGGTGCGCGAGGGCTGGGTCGTGCCGCCAGCTGACTGGCGCCGTGCTGCGCACAAATGTTCCGACCTGATCTTCTCGCGCCTGACCGGGGAAAGCCCGTTCTTCGACAGCCGTATCGCCTATATCGCCGAGACCGGGCCGAAGGATAAACGCATCAAGCGGCTGGCGATCATGGACAGTGACGGGGCCAACCACCGCTTCCTGACGCTCGGCAGCGCCACCGCGCTGACCCCGCGCTATTCGCCCGATTACAAGCGGCTGCTTTACCTCTCCTATGTCGACGGCAACCCCCGGATTTATGTCTACGACATCGGCACCGGGCGGCAGACGCTGGTTACGCAGAGCCGCAATCCCACCTTCGCGCCGCGTTGGAGCCCTGATGGCCGCTACATCCTCTATTCGATGGCGGTAGCCGGCAATACCGACATCTATCGCGTGCCCGCGGCAGGGGGGCAGAGTGTGCGGCTCACCGACACGCCGGGAATCGATATCGGCGGGTCCTATTCGCCCGATGGCAAGCAGATCGTGTTTGAAAGCGACCGTTCGGGCACGCAGCAATGCTATGTCATGAACGCCGACGGCACCGGCCAGCGCCGCATCAGTTTTGGCGGCGGACGCTGCGCCACCCCTGAGTGGAGCCCGCGCGGTGATCAGATCGCCTTCACCCGCATTGCCGGCGATTTCAACATCGCGGTGATGAGCCCCAACGGGCGCAATGTCCGCGCGCTCACGAGCGGCTGGCAGGACGAAGCCCCGACCTGGGGGCCCAACGGCCGGATCGTCCAGTTCTTCCGGACCGAGCGCAATTCGGGCAAGTCGTCGCTGTGGCAAGTCGACCTGACCGGTCGCAACGAGCGGCGACTGCCTACTCCAGTTGATGCTTCGGACCCCGCCTGGGGCCCGATCCTGCCCTGATGCGTTATCCCATCAATCGCGGCGCATCCCCTATGCGCCACACCAACCGAGAGGACACAACATGACCAAGACCATCCGGATCGCAATCCTCCTGGCAGGCACGGCGGCGATGGCTGCCTGTGCCAAGAAAGCGCCCGAGGAACTGCCTCCGCCGCCTTCGAACACTACCACCGCCCCGGCCCAGGATGACACGGTAACCCCCACCGGCCCCCGGGTTGGTAGCCAGGCCCATTTCGAGCAGGAAGTGAACGGCCAGAACGTGATCTTCTTTGACACCGATCGCTTCAACATCGACAGCGCTGATGCCGCCGCCCTGCAAACCCAAGCGCAATACCTGGCGCAATACTCGCAAGTCTCGATCACGATCGAAGGCCATGCCGACGAACGCGGCACGCGCGAATACAACCTTGCGCTGGGCGAGCGCAGAGCCAATTCCGCGAAGAACTATCTCGTCAGCCTGGGCGTGAACGCGAACCGCATCGCCACCGTCAGCTATGGCAAGGAACGCCCGGTGGCGCTGGGTTCGGACGAAGCCTCGTGGGCGCGCAATCGTCGCGCGGTCAGCGTGGTGGTGAACTAGTCAGCCAGAAACGACGGTTGCGGCAGGTCGAAGGCGGGGCTTTCGGCCTGCACACCGATCATGGCTTCGCCCATGCGCGGGTCGCCCCGGTCAGGGGTCACGAACAGCGCCATCGCTGCCATGGCGAAGGTGGCGAAGCTGCTGGAAATGGCGAGTTGCTTGCTCATCGGGGTCTCTGGCGGCGCTGCTAGCGCCAATATGTTTACGATCTGTTGCGCTGCAACATTTCGGATCGAAACTGGTTCCCGCATCTTTCAAAGCAATGCAATCGCTCCTAGACTGAGCGGTATGTTTACCAGACGAACGACATGGCCGTGTCCTGATTGCGGTGCTGTGCGTGCCTAAGCCGCGCCGTTCGCTCGACTGGGGGTTTCCGCGCTGGCGGGGCTATGGCGCCTCACGCGAGGCGACCAGTGTGCGGCTGTGCGACCGGCACGGCTGCGACGAACCGGGCGATTGCCCCGCGCCCAAAGCGCCCAACAGCCGCGAGCGCTGGTTTTTCTGCCGGACCCATGCGGCCGAATACAATTCGAAGTGGGACTATTTCGAAGGACTTGACCAGGCCGAACGCGAGGAACGCGCGCGGGCCGAGCGGCGCGACAATTCGGGCTATGCCGAAGCCTCGCATTATGGCTGGGCCGGATCGGGCGACGGCAGCCGCAGCCAGGACGAGATGCGCGCGCTGGGCGTGCTCGAACTCGAAGCCGATGCCGATTTCGCCGCGATCAAGAAGGCCTGGCGCGAAAAGGCCAAGACGGTCCATCCCGATGTGAAACCGGGCGACAAGGATGCCGCGGCCGAGTTCCAGAAGCTCCAGCTGGCCTATGAGGTGCTGAAAGCGGCAGAAGAACGGCGCGAGTGGCGCGGTTGATTCACATTTTGCAAGAGCAGGCCCAATCCTAGCGGCGCGCCGGGCGCGTAGGAAAGCGTGAAATCGCGGCTCAGGTCTTCGGCCCCGCAAATCCCTTGCCGGTCGAATTGATCGCCGGATCGGGGTTGTCGTTCCACCACGGCACGTCCTGCCACGGCCGCACGTCCAGCTCGTGCGTCCAGCAGTTCTTCGGCTGCTGGGCGAGGTGCCAGTAGGTCTCGGCGAGCGCGGCCGGATCGATGATCCCGTCCTCGCCCTTGGCCGCTTCGAAAGCATCCCATCGTTCGCCGAGCAGCTTGACCAGTGTATCGGGCGAACGCACAGGCCCGTCGACCACGACATGCGCGACATGGATGCCCTTGGGCGCAAATTCGGCATTGAGGGTCTGGCACAGCATTCGCCGCCCGCCCATCGCCGCGGCATGACTGTGCTGCCCGGCATTGCCGCGCATGGCGGCGGTGGCCGAAGTGACCAATAGGGTTCCCTTGCCGCGCTCGACCATCGCCGGGAACATGGCATGCGCCAGCCGGAACACGCCGAAGCAGGCCAACCGCCAGCCCAGCTCGAAAATCCGGTGCGGTGTGTCGGCCAGGCTGCGGTTGCCGATCTGCGCACCCAGATTGTAGAGCGCGCAATCGATCGGGCCGATGTCGCGCTCGATCCGTTCGACCAGTTCCTCGATCGCGCCGTCTTCGGAGGCATTGAGCAATGTGCCGCTGGCCGATCCGCCCGCCGCCTCGATCTCGCCCACCAGCCGCGCCAGGCCTGCCTCGTCGCTGCGCCGGGCCAGCACCGTATGATAGCCGCCGGCGGCAAAGCGGGCGGCGGCATGTCCGCCGATGCCCGCGCCTGCGCCGATGACTAGAAATACCGGTTTGTCGCTGGCCATGTCACGCTCCCTATCGCATCGGGCGAGAGTAGGACAGTGATCAGACCTTCGCCAGTGCCTGATCGAAATCGGCGATCAGATCGTCCGGATCCTCGATCCCGATGCTGATGCGCACCAGATTGTCGGTTATGCCCAGCGCAGCCTTGCGCGCATCGGGCACCGACAGATGCGTCATCGAGGCCGGGTGGCTCGCCAGGGTTTCCGTCCCGCCCAGGCTGACCGCCAGTTTCGCGACCTTGAGCGCATCGAGGAAAGCGAAGCATTCGGCCTCGCCGCCCTTGATGAACACCGAGAAGGTCGAGCCAGCGCCGCTGCAATGCCGATTGTAGATATCCTGCTGGCGCGGATCGTCGATCTGGCCGAGATAGCCCAGCCCCTCGACCTTGGGATGGCTGTGCAGGAAAGCACAGACCTTCGCCGCGTTCTGCCCGGCCCGCTCCATCCGCAGCTCGACCGTCTCGAGGCTGCGCAACAGCATCCACGCGGTGTTGGGATCGGCGATCCCGCCCATGGTGTTGCGCAGTGCACGCACCGGGTCCATCCACTTCTTGGCGCCCGACACGCTCCCCGCCACCAGGTCCGAATGGCCGCCGACATATTTGGTGAGCGAATAGCACACGATGTCTGCACCATTGGCCAGCGGGCGCTGCCACAGGGGCCCCAGGAAGGTGTTGTCGATCGCGATCGGGGTTTCCGCGGGATCCAGCGCGGCGTCGCGCGCCGCCTTGACCGCCTCAACATCCACCAGCGCATTGGTGGGATTGCCCGGGCTTTCGAGATAGATCATCGCCACCTTGCCGCCCTGCGCGGCGGCCTGGGCCTTCGCTTTCGCCAGCACCGCATCCAGCTCGCCCCGCGTGGCGCCGGCCGGGAAATCGACATAGGTCACGCCGAACTTCGCCAGCACCTTGGCGACGAAACCTTCGCTGGCGGCATAGAGCGGGCCCGAATGGACGATCACATCGCCCTGGGCAACATAGGCCAGCATCAGGATGCAGATCGCTGTCATGCCTGAAGAGAAGGTCAGCGCCTCTTCCGCACCGTCCCAGATCGCCAGGCGATCCTCCAGGATTTCCTGGTTGGGGCCGTTGAAGCGCGAATAGACGAGGCCCTCGGCGCCGCCCGCGCGTTTGCCGGTGATGCCTTCGAAATGGCGCTTGCCCGCCGCGGCATTCTCGAAGGCAAAGGTGCTGGTGAGGAAGATCGGCGGCTTGAGCGAGCCTTCGGACAGCGCCGGATCAAAGCCATAACCCATCATCAGCGTGCTGGGCTTGAGTGGCCGCCCGCCGATGGTGGTGATGGGTTCCTTGGGCTTGCGGCGCGGGGTGGGCTGGTCGACCGCGTCAGTGGCGTCGGGCATCGGCAGCTATTCCTTCCTTCATCTTACGCTCCCAGGAAGGCAGGAGCCTGGCACACGCAGCCGATGGGGCGCCCGTTCCTAACCTCCGCAGGAACGCCTCTCCGCCATCGACCCTCGGCGCCCGATTATCGCGATGTAGTTGCAGTTGCAACCGGTTGGCCGGAAGTACCCGGACGCCGGTTCCCCGACTCGCGCGGCCAGTCGGTTCGTCGCAGCCGGGGCGAGGATGCACCGCATGCACCAGTGTTATGGGGCAAGAATTCCGCCGATCGAAAACCAGCTGGTGATCGAAGCAGGCGATCAGGGCGGTATGCGCATCCATGCCGGCAGGCTAGCGCAAGTGACATGGTGTAGGACAGCGGCAAATGAGCCGCAGCCGCTCAGATCAGCGCTGCCACCCCCCACACCGCACCGACGATCAGGAAAGCGCCGGTGATGTCGAGCCACAGCCCGGCGGTCACCATGCGCGGCAGGCTGAGATGCCCGGTGCCCCAGGCGATCGCGTTGGGGCCGGTACCCGAAGGCAGCATGAAGCCCCATGTGCTGGCGATCGCGGCGGGCAGCGCCAGCAGGATCGGATCGGCCCCAAGCGCCGGCACCAGCGCCGCGACAACAGGCATGATTGCACTGGCGGTGGCAATGTTGCTGGCAAATTCTGTGACCAGGATCACGAACCCGACCAGCAGCAGGGCCACCAGCAGCGGTGGCACGGCAGACAGCGGCAACAGCGCTTCGCCCAGCCATGCGGCAAGGCCGCTTTCGGTCATGCCCATCGCCAGCGCCAGCCCGCCGCCGAACATCAGGACCACATCCCATGGCGCACGATTGGCTTCGGGCCAGGTCAGCATCGGCCGGCCCGTGCCATCGGGCAGCAGGAACATGGCGAGCCCGGCGATCGCAGCGATCGTGCCGTCAGTCAGCCCGCCCTTGGGCAGCAGCGGTTCGGTGAGCGGCTGGGTCATCCAGGCGAGCAGTGCCAGCGCCACCGCCGCCAGCAGCCGCTTCTCGGCCACCGACCACGCGCCGCCGGATCCGATCGCCGCGCGTGCCGCCACCGGATCGAATTCTTCCTCGTCAAGCCGCTGCACCCGCGCGATGATGAAGGCCGCGAGCGGAATGCCGAGGATTACGATCGGCATGGCATAGAGGCTCCAGGTCACAAAGCTGATCTGGACGCCCAGCGTTTCCTCGATCAGGCCCGCGCCGATCACATTGGTGGGCGTGCCGATCATGGTGCCGAGCCCGCCGATCGAGGCGGCAAAGGCGATCCCCATCGGCAAGGCACCTGCCAGGCCGTCGGTCCGGCCCGGTGTTGTCCCGCCTGCAGCCAGCATCGCCAGCGCCATCGGCATCATGATCAATGCGGTCGAGGTGTTGGAGATCAGCATCGAAAGGAGCGCGGTCGCGGCCATCACGCCCAGCAGCAGCTGCCAGTTCCGGGCACCGGTCAGCCCCATGATGAACAGCGCCAGCCGCCGGTGCAGCCCGGTGCGTTCGATCGACAGCGCCAGGAACGCCCCGCCGATGAAGATGAAGATGATCGGCGAGTAATAGGACGAGGCGGTCTTTGCCGCGTCGGCCACACCCGCGAGCGGCAGCACGATGAAGGGCAGCAGCGCGGTGGCATAGAGAGGGATTGCCTCGGTCATCCACCATACGGCCATCCACACCACCAGGCCGGCCGCGCACCATGCCTGCGCGGACATCCCGTCGGGCGGGGCAGTGAATGCGGTAATGGCGAAGGCCAGCGGCCCCAGGATCAAGCCTATGCGTTGGGCGGTCATCGCGCTCCCCGTTGTTGCGCAGCAGCGCGCCCACGGGGTAACAAGCGCAATGCCCTCGGCACAAGGCCTAAGCGCAGGCCGGGGCCCTATTGCCGGGGACTACTGGACTTCGGCGGGGCCTTCGGTGCCGGGCAGGGTAACCGGATTGAAGATCACCCGGCCAGTGCGCCCTTCGCGCTGCAGCCGTTCCGCCTTGGTCGTCTGCTCGCTCAGCAGCCGCGCAATGCCTTGCGGGATGCGGAATGACTGCGCCTTGTCGACCCCGTCGCGATTGGTGGTGACCAGCGAATAGGTCGGCTCGCGCACCCCGCCTTCGAGATCGGCGATGTCGGCCTCGTAGATGACCGCTTCGGTGGCAGAGGTTTCCGTCAGCAGGCCCTGTACGTCCTGCTCGGCGAAGGCGGCAAGATGCGCGCGCAATGCACTGGGCCAGTCCGCGAAAAAGTACGGCCGTGCCTCCTCGTAAATCGTCGAGACCTGCAGCTTTCCGCCATTCTCCTGCACGCCGCGCAGCGAATTTACGAATTCGCGCGCATTGCGATCGAGCATCGCCGCTACTGATGCGCCGCTATAGGCGTCGCTGGAGATCGACGGCCCGCCGATGTCGCCGCGCCAGAAGCCGTAGATCACCCTTGGATCCTTCCAGTGGCGATAGACGATCTGGTGGCGGATGTCGTGCGGGCTCATCCGGACGCCGTCGACCGTGATGAACTTCGCCTGGTCGAGCGGAACGCCATCAATCAGGATGTCGCGCGGCTGGCGGATCGGCCAGGCCTTGGCGATCTGTTCGATCATGGCAACATTGTGCAGGTTGATCCAATAGGCCAGCTGCTCGTTGCGCGGCAGTGACGCAATGCCGATCTGGCCGCCGATCTGCTCCAGCTCGCTGCGATAATCGGCCACCATCTGGCGCAGGTCGTCTGTAAAGAAGCCGAACATCACCCGGTTGCCTTCGAGCCGGTAGATCGAATCGTGCCCGTACATGCGGCGTGTGCCCATGCCCGGCTCGGGGCGGCCGGCGGTCTCGCGCAGCGACCTGCCCATCGGGAACACCAGATAGTCCATCGCCTCGCTCCACGCAGTATAGTCGAGCTGGCGGGCGTTCAGGCGGTCGCCGGGCGCAAAGCGCACGAAGGCTGGGTCCACCGGAGCGAGCGTCGCTGCGCTGGCGGCGAACGGCAATTCGCCCGAATTCGCCTGTGCTGCGGGGGCGGCAAGGGCGACGGCGGCGATGCCGCAAGCGGCGAGCAGCGATTTCAACATGGCAGGCTCCAAGCGGGGGTACTGGAGTGGTCAACGCACAATCATGTGCCTTGTGCCCTGGGATTGTGGTTTCACTTCCGGCGGGTCGAGAATAGCCGCGCTGCCTGCAGGATCAATGACTTCGGTCGAATGCGGAACGTGGTTCGTCGAACCGTCTGCGCCTTGCCAATACAATGGGGCCAAAACAAGCGGGCGTGCCGCACGGGCACGCCCTGTCATGTCAACCGGATTGGCCGATGCTGGCTTACTTTGGTGCCAGCACCATCAGCATCTGCCGGCCTTCAAGCCGCGGGAAGGCCTCGACCTTGGCGATTTCCGCCACATCATCTTGCACCCGCTTCAACAGGTTCATGCCCAGTTCCTGATGCGCCATTTCGCGCCCGCGGAACCGCAGCGTGACCTTTACCTTGTCGCCATGCTCGATGAACTTGTTCACATTGCGCATCTTCACGTCATAGTCGTGCGTGTCGATGTTCGGACGCATCTTGATCTCCTTGATCTCCTGCGTCTTCTGGGTCTTGCGTGCGGCGTTGGCCTTCTTCTGTGCCTCGTAGCGGTACTTGCCGACATCGAGGAACTTCGCCACCGGCGGATCGGCGTTAGGGGAGACTTCGACCAGGTTGAGGCCTAGTTCGTTGGCCTGCTCGATCGCTTCTCTGGTGTACATCACGCCAAGGTTTTCGCCTTCGTGATCGATCACGCGAACCTTGTCGGACTGGATGTATTCATCGTAGCGCGGGCCGCTCTTGATGGGCGGGGCCAGCGAACGCCGGGGTGGACGGGCTATGGGGTATTCTCCTGTGTCAGCCGTGAATCAGCGCGCTATGTAAGGGGAAACCGCCAGGAAGGCTAGAGGTTAGGCGGCTGCCCGAAAGAGGGGCAACTGCACCAGCTTGCCCTTGGCCGGAAGGACCGCGTCGATCCGGCTGGCCGGCATCAGCGCGGCGCGGATTTCGGGCGCGCCAGCGTCCATTCCCCCGGTGAGCGTTCCGAAGGCTGGCAGGATTATCCGGCTGGCCCTGCCCGACCCGTGGCCGATCACTGCGCAGGGGCGGCTAATGTGCCGGTTGCGGACATTGACCCGCACCTTGGGGTGGAAATGGCCTGACATCTCGCAGCGCGTTTCGCCTGGCTGCGCTTCGTGCCGCAGGACAACCCCGCCGAGTTCCATTTCATCGACCACAGTGCCGCCGAAGGCGCGCGGCATCTGCGTATCGTGATTGCCGGTGATCCACACCCAATCGAGCGCGCGGGTCAGCGCTTCAAGCATGCCAGTGGCGTGCGGATCGAGCCGCGCCGTGCCGGCGTCGTCATGGAAATTGTCACCCAGCGTGATCACGCGCCGGGCGCCGGTCTGCTTCACTGCATCGGCCACCCGTTCGAGCGTCTCGCGACTGTCATAGGGCGGCAGCAGTGACCCGCGCTGCGCAAACCAGCTGGCCTTTTCCAGATGCAGGTCCGCAAGCAGCAGCGTGCCTTCGCCCGGCCAGTAAAGCGCGCGCCCTGAAGCCAGCAGCATCTCGTGGCCGGCAAACTCGAGTGGCGCGAACGAAAGGGGAACCATGCTTGTCCCTTGCCGTGCGGGCGGCGCTTTGGCAAGACGTCAAGCTGGACGTCAAAGGGGAATGTATGGCTGACTGGACACCGCATACGGCGCGCGCACAGCAATGGTTCGAAAGTCTGCGCGACCAAATCTGCGCCGCGTTCGAGGCGATCGAGCGCGAAGCCGGTTCGCAGGCGGCCTTCCAGTACACGCCGTGGAACCGCGAGGAAGCTGGCAATGCCGATCCGGGCGGCGGGGTCCAGGGCCTGATGAAGGGCAAGGTGTTCGAAAAGGTCGGGGTCAATGTCTCGACCGTGAAGGGCAATTTCAGCAAGGAGTTCGCCGCCTCGATCAATGGGGCGTCGGCCGAGCATCCGGGCTTCACCGCCACGGGCATCAGCCTGGTCGCGCATATGGCCAATCCGCATGTGCCGGCGGTGCATATGAACACGCGCTTCCTGACCACGCAGGCGGCCTGGTTCGGGGGCGGGGCGGATCTCAATCCGCCGATCCCCTATGAGGAAGATACCGAGGATTTCCACGCCCGCTTCCGGGCGGCCTGCATGGCGCATAATCCGACCTATTACGAACGCTACAAGAAGTGGGCGGACGAATATTTCTTCATCCCGCATCGCGGGGTCCATCGCGGCGTGGGCGGAATCTTCTACGACCATCTCGAATGCGCCGACGATGCCGCGTTCGAGCGCAATTTCGCCTTCACACAGGATGTCGGGCGCGCCTTTCTCGACATCTTCCCGCAGCTCGTGCGGCGGCGGATGGGGAGCGATTTCACTCCGGAAGACAAGCTGACTCAGCTGGAATGGCGCGGCCGATATGCCGAGTTCAACCTGGTCTATGACCGGGGCACGCTGTTCGGCCTCAAGACCGGCGGGAATGTCGATGCAATCCTGATGAGCTTGCCGCCCGAAGCGGTGTGGAGCTGATTACTCGGGCGCTTCGGCCTGGGCCGGCGCCCATACCCGCACCCAGTCAACCAGCATGGCGACATTGCCTGCCTTCACCTGTTCGACCGTTTCCTGCGGCACCCCGACATAGGGCTGCTTGATCCCGTTGGTCTTGACCGGATAGGCCCCGCCCATCGCGAAGTTCAGGATCAGGTGCTTGGGGTTGTCGAAGCTCCACTTGCCGTAATGCTCAACCATGGGGCGGGTGACGCGGTAAAGCAGGCGCCCGTCCACCTCGAACAGGATCGCATCCGCCGTCCATTCGACCGCATAGACATGCCAGCCGGTCACATCTTCGCCTTCGGGGAAGAAGAACTTGTCCACCAGCGGTGTCTCGCCGGAATAGCCGGGGCCGTGCAGCGCGACACCGATCCAGTCCTTTTCGCCGACATATTCCATGATGTCGATTTCGCCGGTTTGCGGCCACTGGCCGTTACCTAGCAGCCAGAAGGCCGGCCACACACCCACCGTATCGGGCATGCGGATGCGAGCCTCGGCCCGGCCATAAGTGAAATCGAACTTGCCCTTGCTCTCGATCCGGCCTGACAGGAAATCTGCCTTGCGCCCCTGATGCGGATCGATACCGGGCCGGAACACCGGGCGCAGTACCAGAGCCCCGCCTTCGGCACCTTCTGCCACTTGCCCGGTAGCGATCGTGGCGGGCGAATC
>JBMSNZ010000035.1:0-18462 GCA_049421965.1 Erythrobacter sp. | reverse complement strand
GGATCCGCCAGCAGGCTGTCTTCGAAATCGCATCCAGCCAGCGCGTCGGCAGCATCATCGGGATTCCCTCCGCGCAGCTGCACCTGGCGGCCTACCGCGCGGTAAAGCAGCCCGGTGTCGAGATGGGGCATGCCGAAATGCGCCGCGATGGCTTTCGCCACCGTGCCCTTGCCGCTGGCGGTGGGACCATCGACCGCGACGATCATCGCGTTGCCTCGTCCAGCAGGGCCATGAAATTGGGAAAGCTGGTGGCGATGGGCGCGGTATCGTCCACTTCGACACCCCTTCGGCTCGCGAGCCCTGCCACCGCCATGCTCATGGCGATGCGGTGGTCGAGATGGGTGGTGACCGGCTCGCCGTCAGCGGTTCCTGCCAGGGGTTCGCCACCCGTGCCCTGGATCACCAGGCCATCTTCAAGTTCTTCGACCTGTGCGCCCGCCAGCGCCAGCGCGGCGGCCATGGCAGAAAGGCGGTCGGATTCCTTCACCCGCAGTTCGTCAAGCCCGCTGGTGCGTGTGGTGCCCTTCGCCAGCGCCGCAGCGACGAACAGCACCGGGAATTCGTCAATCATGCTGGGGGCGATGGCGGGATCGACCTCGATCCCGGTCAGCCGCGAGTGCCGCACCCGCAGATCGGCCACCGGTTCGCCGCCCACTGTGCGCCGGTCGAGTTCCTCGATGTGCCCGCCCATCTGCCGCAGCACCGTGACCAGGCCTGCACGAGTGGGATTGAGGCCCACGTTCTCGATCACCAGGTCGCTGCCGTCCACGACCAGCGCGGCGACAATGAAGAAAGCGGCCGATGACGGATCGCCCGGCACGACCACCTGCTGCGGCTTGAGCTCAGCCTCGCCGTGGATGCGGATCACGCGCTCGCCGCCACTTTCCTCCACATCGAGCTGCGCGCCGAAGCCCTTGAGCATCCGCTCGGAATGGTCGCGGGTCGGCACCGGCTCGATCACGGTGGTGATACCGGGCGTGTTGAGGCCCGCGAGCAGGATCGCGCTCTTAACCTGCGCGCTGGCCACCGGCAGGCGATAGCTGATTGGTACCGCGGGGTAGGCACCGTGCATGGTGAGCGGCAGCGTGCCGCCCGGCGAGGCATCGAACGAGGCGCCCATGTGCGACAGCGGATCGATCACCCGCCCCATCGGTCGCTTTGACAGGCTCGCGTCGCCGGTGAAGGTGGCGGCAATGGCATGGCCTGCTACCAGGCCCATCAGCAGGCGGGTGCTGGTGCCGCTGTTGCCCATGTCGAGCGGGCTCTCGGGCTGCAGCAGGCCGCCGACGCCCACGCCATGGACATGCCAGTGTTCGCCACGTTTCTCGATCGTGGCGCCCATCTTGCGCATGGCCTCGGCGGTAGCCATCACGTCTTCGCCTTCGAGCAAACCGGTGACGCGGGTTTCGCCCACGGCCAGCGCGCCGAACATGATCGAGCGATGGCTGATGGACTTGTCGCCGGGAACCCGCAGGCGGCCGGTGAGCGGCCCTGCGGCAAGGAAACGATGGTTGGTCAAGCAATGATCCGGTTGGTCAGGGGCAGAAGGAATGCGCGCGGCTTTTGACAGCGCCAAGCCCCTATGGCAAGGCGCGCCGCGCTCTTGATTCGGGCGGTTTTGCTACCCATCAAGAAAAAGAATTTTTGCGCGGCCCGCCAACAGCCGGATCGGGCCCGACCGAAGGAATACGAAATCATGGCCAAGCCAGAATGGGGCACCAAGCGTTCCTGCCCCAAATGCGGGGAACGCTTCTACGATCTGGGCAAGTCGGAGCCGGTCGCCTGCATCGAATGCGGCGAGGAATGGTATCCCGAGCCGGTACTCAAGCCCAAGCAGCCGATTCCGTTCGAAGAGGACGAGAAGAAGAAAGAGGTCGAAGCCGACGCCGATCTGGGCGGCGATGACGATCTCGACGATCTCGGCGACCTCGAGAACATCGACGAGGACGACGATTCGCCCGACAATGATGTCGACCTTGGCGGCGATGACGACCTCGGCGTCGGCAAGGCTGCCGGCGACGATGAAGACGATACCTGATTTTCATGTTGCATTAGGGGGGCGCGCTTTATAAAGGGCGCTTCCCGCAAGGGGGCGGCGTTCGCGCCGCACCACAAATCGAGTGCTCGGGGCCTTAGCTCAGCTGGGAGAGCGCTACAATGGCATTGTAGAGGTCAGCGGTTCGATCCCGCTAGGCTCCACCACTCGAACTGATACAAGTCGCGTTCCACTTCGGAATTCGCACGCTGGCCGACGAGTTTTCGTCCGCCGGCGTTTTTCGCATTTTCCGGGCCTTTGTGCCCGGTAAGGGAGTGACGGACAGGCATGTTTGACAATCTGTCAGATCGCCTCGGCAATGTTTTCGACCGCCTGCGCGGCCGCGGCGCGCTGTCCGAACAGGATGTGCGCGACGCGATGCGCGAAGTGCGCGTTGCGCTGCTCGAAGCCGATGTCGCGCTGCCTGTGGCCCGCCGCTTCATCGATGCCGTCACCGAACGTGCGGTGGGGCAGGATGTGCTGCGCTCGATCACGCCCGGACAGCAGGTGGTCAAGATCGTCAATGACGAGCTGGTCGAGATGCTGGGTGGCACCGAAGTGCCCGGGCTCGACCTAGCGGCAGCACCGCCGGTCGTGATCATGATGGTCGGCCTGCAGGGCTCGGGCAAGACCACCACCACCGCGAAGCTTGGCAAACTGCTCAAGGAGCGTCACGGCAAGAAGGCGCTGATGGCCTCGCTCGACGTGCAGCGTCCGGCCGCGCAGGAGCAGCTCAAGGTGCTGGGCGAACAGGTCGAGGTGGCGACACTGCCGATCGTGCCGGGCCAGCAACCGGTGGACATTGCGCGGCGCGCGATGGAGGCGGCACGGCTGCAGGCCTTCGATGTGCTGCTGCTCGACACGGCCGGACGGCTCCATGTCGACAACGCCCTGATGGCCGAAATGAAGGCCGTGGCGGGGGTTTCGACGCCCAAGGAAGTGCTGCTGGTGGTCGACAGTCTGACCGGCCAGGACGCGGTCAATGTCGCCCAGAGCTTCAGCGGCGAAGTTCCGCTGACCGGCGTGATCCTGACCCGGATGGACGGCGATGCGCGCGGCGGCGCGGCGCTTTCGATGCGGCATGTCACGGGCAAGCCGATCAAGTTCGCCGGCACCGGCGAAAAGCTCGATGCCATCGAAGCTTTCGATCCGAAGCGGGTTGCGGGCCGGATCCTGGGCATGGGCGATGTCGTTAGCCTGGTCGAGAAGGCGGCGGCGACAATCAAGGAAGAAGACGCCGAGGCGCTGGCCCGGCGGATGGCCAAGGGTCAGTTCGACCTCAACGACCTGCGCACCCAGCTGCGGCAGATGCAGAGCATGGGCGGCCTGGGCATGCTTGCGGGCATGATGCCAGGCATGAAGAAGGCCAAGGCGGCGATGGCGGCCAGCGGCATGGACGACAAGGTTCTGGTGCATATGGACGCGATTATCGGCTCGATGACGCCGAAAGAGCGCGCGCGTCCGGAACTGCTCAATGCCAAGCGCAAGAAGCGTGTCGCGGCGGGCAGCGGCACCGATGTGCAGGATGTGAACAAGGTGCTGAAGATGCACCAGGAAATGTCCCGCGCGATGAAGCAGATTCGCAAGATGGGCGGGCTCAAGGGCCTGGGTGCGTTGTTCGGGAAGGGCGGCCTTGGTGCCGCCATGCCCGGCCTGGGCGGCCCCGGCATGGGCGGCGGGATGCCGGGCCTGGGCGGACCGAAGGGTCCCTCGGTTGATCCCGATACACTCCCCCCCGAGTTGCGCGAATTATTGAACAAGAAGTGATTTCAGAAATTTAGATTGGAAAGGTAAAGTACAATGGCAGTTGCAATCCGTCTTTCGCGTGGTGGCGCCAAGAAGCGTCCCTATTACCGCATCGTCGTGTCCGACACGCGCAGCCCGCGTGACGGCAAGTATCTCGAGCAGATCGGCACCTACAACCCGATGCTTCCGAAGGACAGCGGCGAGCGCGTGAAGCTCAACGAAGACCGCGCGCGGCACTGGCTCTCGGTTGGCGCGCAGCCGACCGACCGCGTCCACCGCTTCCTCGACGCTGCCGGCATCCTTGAGCGTGCGCCGCGCAATAACCCGAAGAAGGGCGAGCCGGGCGAAGCCGCCAAGGAACGCGCCGAGGAAAAGGCTGCCAAGCTGGCTGAAGCCGAAGAAGCCGCCAAGGCAGCCGCCGAAGCACCTGCCGAGGAAGAAGTAGCCGTGGAAGAAGCGGCTGCGGACGAAGCTGTCACTGAGGAAGCTCCCGCTGCCGAGGAAGCAGCCCCGGCTGAAGAAGCGGCTGCGGAAGAAGCTGTCGCCGAGGAAGCGGCTCCTGCTGAAGAAGCTCCGGCTGCTGAAGAGGCTGCCGAAGAAAAGGCCGAGTAAGGCTTACCATGACGGACAAGCCCGTCACGCTGGCGGCCATCACGGGCGCGCATGGCGTGGCGGGCGAGGTTCGGCTGAAGCTGTTCTGCGACAGCGCCGAAAACCTCGGCCGGCACAAGAGCTTCAACGAAGGCGCGCTCGTTCTCTCGAAGGTTCGCAGTGACGGCAAGGGCGGGGCAATCGCGCGCTTTGCCGGGATCGGCAATCGTGGCGAGGCGGAGAAACTGCGCGGAACAGTGTTGAGCGTCGCTCGCGGCGAGCTCCCCGCACTGGCTGACGGCGAATATTACCACGCCGATATCATCGGTCTGGCGGTGGTGACCAACCGGGGCGAGCCGGTGGGTCGTGCGATCGCGGTGCACAATTTCGGTGCGACCGATATCATCGAAATCGAGAAGCATCCCGCACCGGAAAAGGGCGCGAAGACCTTCATGGTGCCGATGATCGCTGCTGCCGTGCCCGAATGGGATGAGCAGCGCCTGGTGATCTCCTCGGATTTCGCCGAATGACGTTCGCTGCCACCATTCTCACACTCTACCCCGAGATGTTCCCGGGGCCGCTCGGTGTAAGCCTGGCCGGGAAGGCGCTCGAGCGCGGCGACTGGAGCTGCGCGGCGGTCCAGATTCGCGATTTCGCGCAGGACAGGCACCGGACGGTCGACGACACGCCGGCCGGTGGCGGCGCCGGCATGGTGCTCAAAGCGGATGTGCTGGCAGCGGCGCTGGACAGCGTGGCGGACAGCCGCCCTATCCTGGCAATGACCCCGCGCGGCGCGCCGATCACTCAGGCGCGCATACGCGAGCTGGCTGAAGGGCCGGGTGTGATCCTGCTGTGCGGGCGCTTTGAAGGCTTTGACGAGCGGCTGTTCGAGGCGCGTCCCCAGATCGAACAGGTGAGCCTGGCAGACGTGGTCCTGTCGGGCGGAGAGCCCGCTGCGCTTGCCATACTCGATGCTTGCATTCGCTTGCTTCCCGGAGTAATGGGCGCGCCTTCAAGCGGGCATGAGGAATCCTTCGAAGACGGATTGCTCGAATATCCGCAATATACCCGACCTTTTGAATGGGAAGGGCGCACGATCCCTGAAGTGCTGCGATCGGGGGATCATGCGAAGATCGCGGCGTGGCGCAAGGCACGTAGCGAGGAAGATACACGGTCACGCAGGCCGGACCTTTGGGAGCGCCATAGTGGTGCTCGGGCCCAGCCTGCCTCTGGCGCGCGGCGAAAGAAGAAGGACTTGGACCAGTGAACCTGATCCAGCAGATCGAAGCGGAAGAAATTGCCAAGGCTGGCAAGGACATTCCCGATTTCCGTGCCGGTGACACCGTGCGCGTTGGCGTGAAGGTTGTAGAAGGCAACCGCGAGCGCATCCAGAATTTCGAAGGTGTGGTGATCGCCCGTTCCAACCGCGGCATGGGTTCGAACTTCACTGTGCGCAAGATCAGCTTCGGCGAAGGTGTGGAGCGTGTGTTCCCGCTTTATGCGCCGATCGTTGACAGCATCACCGTGGTCCGCCGCGGCGTGGTGCGTCGCGCCAAGCTGTATTACCTGCGCGGCCGCACCGGCAAGAGCGCCCGCATCGCCGAGCGTCGCGAAAACGCCAAGGCTGACGCGTAAGGCTTCAGCGCAAAAGGTTTGACGAAGGGCGTCTCGGCGATATGCCGGGGCGCCCTTTTTCTTTGTCCATCAGCAATTCGGGGAACCCGTCATTGTCATGCGAAGCCTGCTTACCACCTCCGCCATTGCCCTGCTTGCTCTTGCCGCGCCCGCTCATGCGCAAGGTGAAGCCATGACCGATGCGGCTCCGCAACTTACCTTCGAGCGGGTATTCGCCTCTCCGTCGCTGGATGGGCCCAGCCCGCGCCAGGCCAAACTCTCACCCGACGGACGCTATCTCACACTGCTGCGCAATCGCGCCGACGAGAAGGACCGCTACGACCTGTGGGGCTATGACCGGAGCACCGGCGAGTGGACCATGCTGGTCGATTCGAAGCGGCTCGGCTCAGGCCGCGAGCTCAGCGAAGACGAGAAGATGCAGCGCGAGCGGCTGCGGGTCGGCAATCTGACCGGGATCATCAGCTATCAATGGGCGAGCGACCGCAAGGCGGTGCTGGTCCCGCTTGACGGCGACCTCTACCTCGCCGGTCTCGACGGATCGGTCCAGCGGCTGACCGATACCGAGGAAACCGAGCTCAATCCCACACTGAGCAGCCAGGGGAACTACATCTCTTTCGTGCGCGATCGCCAGCTGTGGACCGGCCGCATCGGAGCGGAAGCGGTGCCGGTCACCCCGAAGGAAGGCGAGGCGATCCGCTGGGGCGAAGCGGAATTCGTCGCGCAGGAAGAAATGAACCGTCTTACCGGTTTCTGGTGGAGCCCGGACGAGCGCCGGATCGTGGTCCAGCGGACCGACGAAAGCCCGGTCGGCATCGTTACCCGCGCAGCAATCGGCGCCACCGGCACGCAGGTATTCGAGCAGCGCTATCCTGCGGCAGGCACCGCCAATGCGCTGGTTGAACTGCACGTGATCGATCCCGACGGCGGCAACCGCGTCAAGATTGATCTTGGCACTGACACCGACATCTACGTGGCACGGGTTGACTGGGCCCCTGATGGCAGCGCGATCTATGTGCAGCGCCAGAACCGCGCGCAGACCGTGCTTGACATGCTCAAGGTCGATCCGGCCACCGGCAAGAGCGAAATCTGGTTCACCGAACGCGCCGCGCGTGAGAATTACTGGATCAATCTCGGCAACAATTATCGCTTCCTTGGCGATGGCTCGCTGATCTGGTGGAGCGAGCGCGACGGCTTCGGGCACCTCTATCACTTCAAGGATGGCAGCTGGACCCAGCTAACCAGTGGCGAATGGGTGGTGACGCGGCTCGCCGGCGTCGATGAGGCGCAGGGCCGGGTCTATTTCGAGGGCAATGCCGATGGCGTTCTCGAACGGCATGTCTACGCGCTCGACCTCGCGCTACCGGGTGAATGGCAGCGGCTGACCGAGCCCGGCTTCGTCCATGCCTCGGTGATGGATGCCAAGGCGCAGTCGCTGCTGGTGACGCGGTCGTCGCCGGCGCAGCCGCCGCAGACCTATCTTGCCGATACCTCGGGCCAGCGGATCGCCTGGATCGAGGAAAATACGCTCGATGCCGATCATCCCTATGCGCCGTTGCTGGCGGGCCATGCCATGCCGGAATTCGGCACGATCCCGGCCGAGGATGGCACACCGCTTCATTACATGATGCTCAAGCCCGAAATGGAGCCCGGCAAGAAATACCCGGTGTTCGTACAGCATTATGGCGGGCCGGGGCCGCAAACGGTTGACCGCTCGTGGGACGGCACGCTGGCACAAGCCGTGGTCGACAAGGGCTATATCTGGTTCATGCTCGACAATCGCGGCAGCGCCAATCGCGGTGTTACGTTCGAACAACCACTTTATCGCGCCATGGGCGGTGTGGAAGTGGCGGACCAGGCCCGCGGTACCGAGTTCCTGAAGTCGCTCGATTTCGTCGATCCGGCCAAGATCGCGATCTATGGCTGGTCCTACGGCGGATATATGACGCTAAAGCGGATGCAGGCTGAGCCAGGCACCTATGCTGCGGGCATTTCAGGCGCGCCAGTAACCAAGTGGGAACTCTACGATACCCATTACACCGAGCGATATATGGGCGATCCGCGCGAAGTCCCCGAAGCCTATGCCACGGCCAACGCGATGGAGAACGCCACGAAGATGACCGATCCGCTGCTGCTTATCCATGGCATGGCGGACGACAATGTGGTGTTCGAGCATTCTTCCGAGCTGATCGCCAGGTTGCAGGCGAATAACGTGCCGTTCGAGATGATGCTCTATCCCGGCTTCACCCACCGCGTGGCGGGAGAGAAGATCTCGCCGCATCTGTGGAACGCGATCTTCGGCTTTCTGGAACGGCACGGAGTAAAGCCTTGATATTCGGCAACGGGATCGGTCCGACTGGCTCGCAAGCCGTGGCCGATGCCCTTCAGCGGCAACTCGCAGCCAATCCGAATGACCGTATTGCGCGGCACAATCTCGCGGTGGAGCTGCGCAAGCTGTGCCGCAGCGATGCGGGCCTGATCGAGATTCAACACGCCTGGCGCCAAGGCCTTCGGGCAGCCGAGACTGCGGTGGTGCTCGGTAATCTTCTGGCGGATGCCGGCCAATTTGATGAAGCAGTTGAAGCTTATCGAGAGGCTGTCCGGATTAACCCCGAACTGCTTGAGCCACACCATATCCTTGCCAGCCTCCTCCCGCAGTTGGGCCGCGGAGACGAGGCGCTCGACAGCTTGCACGAAGCTCTGGCCCGGGTCCCTCAGGCGGGGCCGATCTGGGTTACGGCGCTTGAAACCGCTCGGCTGCACCGGCGGTTTGACCAGCTGCTTGAGTGGTGCGAAGCGGCCCATGCCCGGTGGGGAGAGGATCCGCTGATCGAAGCCTTCAAGGCTTCAGCCTTGAGCGGGCTTGGGCGCAACATCGAAGCGATTGCCCTTCTGGACCGTATTACTTCCCGCGAACCCGCGCAGCCAAACATTCACGCCACGCGAGCCCATGTGTTGTTACAGCTTGGCGATCCCAAAGGCGCGGAGATGGCCGCGGAGACAGCCTTGCAGCTGGCGCCAATGTCGCAGGCCGCGTGGTCACTGCTCAGTGTGGCGTGGCGCCTGCTTGATGACCAACGCGAGTATTGGTTATGCGGATATGAGGACCTGGTCATGACGGTCGATATCGGCGTCGAGCCTGGCCTGAAAGGCGCGCTTGAGCAGCGTCATGCAGTTTCCGCTCACCCTGCCGATCAGTCGCTGCGGGGCGGCACCCAGACGCGCGGCAATCTGTTTGAAACTGCTGATCCGCAAATCCTGGAACTTGCGTTCAAGCTGCGTGACGCAGTCGAAGCCAGGATCGCCCGGCTACCCCGCGACGCCGCCCACCCGTTCGCTGGTCGCAATTCCGGATCGGTAAGCTTCCCGACGTCCTGGTCTGTCCGGCTCCGAAGTGAAGGGCATCACGTAAGCCACATCCATCCAGTGGGCTGGATGAGCAGTGCCTACTATGTAAGCCTTCCACCCGAGGTTGCGGAGGGCGAAGGGCAGGGCGCCTTGACTTTCGGCGTGCCCGACGTTGCCCTCGGCCTTGACCTGCCGCCGCGCCGTATTGTGCAGCCCGTGGAAGGACGGCTTGTTCTATTCCCGTCCTATCTTTGGCATGGCACGACACCGTTTTCGAGCTCCGAGCCAAGGGTGACCGTCGCCTTTGACACGCTGCCGGTGGACAATGGCGCCGCGCCGCGCTAGCCGCGCGGGCCAGGATTTTAGGAGCAGGTAATGGGATATCGTGTTGCCGTGGTAGGCGCTACCGGGAATGTCGGGCGCGAAATGATGCAGATCCTAGCCGAGCGCGAGTTCCCCTGCGACGAGGTCGCAGCGGTCGCTTCGCCGCGCTCGACCGGCACCGAAGTGGAGTTCGGTGACACCGGCCGCATGCTCAAGTGCAAGAACATCGAGCATTTCGACTTTACCGGCTACGACATCGCGCTGTTCAGCGCAGGCGGCGGCCCAGCCAAGGAATATGCGCCCAAGGCGGCCGCGCAAGGCTGCGTGGTGATCGACAACAGCTCGTTCTGGCGGATGGATCCGGATGTGCCGCTGATTGTGCCGGAAGTGAACCCCGACGCGATCGACGGTTATGTGAAGAAGAACATCATCGCCAACCCCAATTGCTCGACTGCGCAACTGGTGGTGGCACTCAAGCCGCTGCACGATGCCGCAACCATCAAGCGGGTGGTTGTCTCGACCTATCAGTCGGTTTCGGGCGCGGGCAAGGCCGGCATGGACGAACTGTTCGAGCAGAGCCGCGCGATCTTTGTTGGCGACCCGGTCGAAACGCGCAAGTTCACCAAGCAGATCGCCTTCAACCTCATCCCCCACATCGATGTGTTCCTCGACGATGGTTACACCAAGGAAGAGTGGAAGATGACGGTGGAGACCAAGAAGATCCTTGATCCGCGCATCAAGCTGAGCGCCACCTGCGTGCGGGTGCCGGTGTTCGTGGGCCATTCCGAAGCCGTCAGCATCGAGTTCGAGAACGAGATTTCGGCGAAGCAGGCGCAGGATATCCTGCGCGAAGCCCCCGGCGTGATGCTGGTCGATAAGCGCGAGGATGGCGGTTACATCACCCCGATCGAATGCGTGGGCGATGGTGCTACCTATGTCAGCCGCGTGCGCGAGGACCCGACAGTCGAGAACGGGTTGACGCTGTGGTGCGTGTCCGACAACCTGCGCAAGGGCGCGGCGCTCAACGCGGTGCAGATTGCTGAACTGCTCGGCCGGCGTCATCTGAAGAAGGGCTAAACCGATGCGCTGGATTGCCGTGCTTCCCTCGCTGGCCGTGATGGCCTGCGCGCCCGAAGCGCAGAGGCTGCTGCCCCCGAGCCGGTGCGGCCGTCGGTCAATCTGGACGCGACCGGGATCACCATCCCGGAGCAGGAAGGCAGCAGACTGGTGGAGGTGCCATTCGGCACCGCGCGGGCACAGACCGAGGATGCGCTGGCCAGCGCGCTGGGCAGCATCAAGGATCGCGGCGCCAATACCGAATGCCCGGCGGGGCCGGTCAGCTTCACCAATTATGACGGGATCGTGCTCAACTTCCAGGGCGACAAGTTCGTTGGCTGGCTGGCCGATGGCGGCGATTATGTGCCGGCGATGGCGCGCAAGGAAATGGCTGAAAGCAGCGGTGGTTTGACTGCGGTCGAAGGCAGCTCGCTGGGGGCCGAGTATGTGCTGGGCAAGCAAGGCGAGGCGACGATCTCGTTCCTGTTCGATGGCCCTGGCGAAGCGGCCCGGGTCACGCGGCTGTGGGCCGGGGTCACCTGTATCTATCGCTGAGCGAAAGCCTGGCTGTCATTCCCCGGGCGGGGGCAGGGGGCCCTGCACGCGCGTGTTTCCACGCATGAAGAACGCGAGCGGGGCGGCCGCAATGGTGATCCACATCATCAGCCAGAAATCGTTGATATAGGCGATCATGGCCGCCTGGCGGTTGATCTCTGCATCCATGAACTCAAGCGCCATCTCGCCCACCGCCTGATACCGATCGACGGTTGAAACGTCGATCACGCTGCCAGTGGCGGCGGTGATGTGGCTGGCAAGGTCGCTGTGGCTGGTCTGGATGCTGTGGCCGACAAGGACGGTCATCAGCGCGATCCCGACCGAGGCGCCCAGCGAGCGGAACAGGTTGAGCAGGCTCGAGCCTTCGGACCGCAGGCGCGGCGCGACCGTGGCAAAGCCGCTGACCTGCAAGGGAATGAACACCAGCCCCATACCCAGCCCCTGGATCAGGCCGGAAGCAATGATGTGGAACTGGTCAACCCCGAGCGACCAATGCGCCATCTGCCAGAGCGACCAAGCACAGATCAGGAAGCCGGTAGCGACCACCGGCCGAGCATCCCAGCCGTGGCGCATCAGCCAGCCCGAAATCTGCATGCTGATCAGGATACCCACGCCGCGCGGCATCAGCACAACGCCGGTGTCGATCACGCCATAGCCGAACAGGTTCTGCAGCATGGGCGGCAACAGCGCCATGGTGGCGAACATCACCACCCCGATGACGATCATGAAGGCCAGCGCGAAAGCGAAGTTGCGATCGCCGAACAGCGCGGTGTCGAACATCGGATGTTCTGTGGTGGCGAGGTGGATCACGACCATCCAGCCCGCTGCCAGCGCGAGAAAGGCGTAGATCCAGATCTCGGTGGCATCGAACCAGTCAAGGTGCCCGCCGCGGTCCAGCATCAGTTGCAGCGCAGACAGCGCGACCGCGAGCAGGATGAAGCCGGTAAGGTCGAACGGGCGGCGGCGCTGTTCCGGCTGGGGAAGGTAGGCGATCAGCGCTGCCAGCGAAAGCGCGCCGATCGGCAGATTGACATAGAACACCCATCGCCAGTTCGCGCTCTCGGTCAGCCAACCGCCCAGGATCGGGCCCAGGATCGGGCCGATCATGATACCCATGCCCCAGATCGCCATCACCTGCGCGTGGCGGCTGGGGCGCGAGATATCGAGCATGAAGGCCTGGCTGAGCGGCGCGATGAAGGCCCCGGCCACGCCCTGCATGGCGCGGAAAATCACCATTTCCTCGAGATTCTGCGCCATGCCGCACAGCATCGAGGTGATGATGAAGCCCGCGACCGACCCGATGAACAATCGCCGTGCCCCGATCCGGTCCGCCAGCCAGCCGGTGATCGGCAGCGCCACTGCCGAAGCGATGATGTAGCTGGTCAGCACCCAGGTGACACTGTCGATCGTTGCGCCAAGCGAAGCCTGCATATGCGGGATCGCGACATTGGCGATCGTGGTGTCGAGGATCTGCAGCAGCGATGCCGCCATGATCCCCACTATCAGCAGCCAGTAGCTGTCAGCGTGCAGATGGGGTTCGTCGCTGGCGGTCACGGAAGCGCCCCCTGCGGCGGCCGGTTCTGCACCCTGGTCTGGCTGGGCGGCGCTCGCCATCCCTAGCGCTGGCGGTCGGCCGTATAGACCGTCACATCGGCCGACAGGCCTGCAATCAGGCGGCGCGGGCTTTGGCCGACCAGCACGATCTTAACCGGCACGCGCTGCGTAACCTTGACCCAGTTGCCGGTGGCGTTCTGGGCCGGGAGGACGGAGAATTCCGATCCGGTTCCTGCACCGATCGAGGCGACCCGGCCTTCAAGTTCGAGCTCGGGATAGGCGTCGAGCTCGACCTTGGCGCGTTGGCCTTCGCGCATGTCGGTAAGATCGGTTTCCTTGAAATTGGCCTCGACATAGCTCGCCCCGGTCCGGACCAGCGTGACAACCGGGAGATTGGCGATCGCCTGCTGCCCGACCAGCAGCCGGTCGGCTTGCGCCACGCGCCCCGCCGCCGGCGCGCGCACTTCCGTGCGACGCAGCGCCAGTTGGGCATCAGCGATGCGCGCCTGCGCCCGGGCGACCTGCGGATTTTCCCCGGGTACAGCCGGTGCGGTGGCGAGCATCGCGCGCGCCTCGCGTTGTTTCGCTTCGGCCTGGCGCAGGCCTTCGCGCGCCTGCGCCACGGCATGCTGGGCGGCCTCGAAATCGGCCTTGGTGCTGAAGCCGCGTTCGCGCAGGGCGCTGACACGCTGGAAACGGGCCTCGGCAAAGGCAATGTCCTCGCGCGCGGCAGAAATGTCGACCCCGGCCAGATCGGGCGAACTGGACAGGGCGATGATATTCGCCTGCGCTTGCGCCAGTTCGGCCTGGGCTTCGGCCAGTGCCAGGCGGTAGGGTTCGGGATCGATCCGGAACAGCAATTGCCCGGCGGCCACTTCGTCGCCATCCTTGACGAAGGTCTCGACGATCCGGCCGCCGACTTCCGCGCCCACCGTGACCTTGTCGGCCTGGACATAGGCATTGTCGGTGGAAACCTTCCCCGCAAGGCTGAGCCAGTAAATGATACCGCCGCCAAGCAGCAGCAGCGGCAAGGACAGCATCAGCGCGAGCCGCGGCCAGTTGCGGCGCTTCGGCGCGGCGGGCGCCGCTTGCGGTTCAGCCGTGGCTGCGGTTTCGAACTGGGCGTCGATATCAGCCATCGACCGGCTCCCTCAGCCTCGCGCGCGTAAGGTTGTCTCCGATCCGGCCGAGCAAGCGGCTCAGGGTGTTGCGCTCGGCCGCACTGAGGCCATGGAGGGTGTCTTCAAACAGCAGTTCGACCGTGGCTTCGAGCCGCTCGACGATGTCTCGGCTCTTCTCAGTGAGGTGAAGGATCCGCGCCCGGCGGTCGAGCGGGTCGCTGCGCCGTTCGAGCCAGCCTGCCTCTTCCATGCGGTCAGCCATGCGGGTGAGCGTGATCGGCTCGATCTCCAGCCGATCCGCATGGAAGCCCTGGTTTTCGCCCGGGAACAGGTCGAGCGAGAGCAGCAGGCGCGCTTGCGCTGCGGTCAGGCCGAGGTTGCGCACGCGCTCGTCGAACAGCCGGCGCAGCTGGCGCGAGTTGTCGGACATTCGGAAGCCGAGTTCGGGAATCATGCGCATACATATATTGAGCAGGCTTATTATATGCAAGCAGGCACTGGCCTAGCGCGGCGAAGGCGACTAGCCTTGCACGATGACTCTGACCGCCGATCTCTTTTTCAGCTTCCGCTCGCCCTACAGCTATCTGGCGGTAGGGCGTTACCGCGAACTGGCCGAAACGCACGATGTCGATATCCGCCTGCGTCCGGTCTATCCCATCGCCATTCGCGACCCGAGCATCCTGTTTACAGGGAGCCCGCTTGTGGGGCGTTACATCTTCCTCGATGCGGCGCGTTCGGCGCAGATGCTGGGGATTCCCTATCGCTGGCCGCGCCCCGATCCGGTGGTGCAGAACATGATGACGCGCGAAATTTCGGCAGAGCAGCCCCACATCTATCGCCTCACGCGGCTCGGGCAGGCAGCGGCACGGCGCGGACGTGGCCTCGCACTTGCGGACGAGGTGTCGCGTGTCATCTGGTCGGGCGAGGTGGACGACTGGCACGAGGGTGATCACCTGGCGCAGGCCGCGGCGCGGGCCGGGCTCAACCCTGACGAACTCGATGCCGAAGTCGCTGCCGAAGCCGAGGCGCTGGATGCAGAAATCGCCGCGAGCGAGCAGGCGCTGGCCGCTGCCGGGCACTGGGGCGTGCCGACGCTGGTGTTCGAAGGCGAACCCTTCTTCGGGCAGGACCGGATCGAGATGGCCAAGTGGCGCATGGCCCAGAAAGGGCTGACAAGGCGATGAGCGGCAGCATCGAGAAGACCGGCGGCTGCGAGTGCGGGCGCATCCGCTATCGTGCAAAGGTCGATCCGGCTGAAGCCTATCTCTGCCATTGCCGCATGTGCCAGAAGGCTACTGGCGGCTTTGCTGCGGCGTTCGTGCATTTGGCGGTGGCTGATTGCACCTGGGAAACCGAGCCCGACTGGTACGACAGCTCGCCGATCGCGCGGCGCCCGTTCTGCAGCCATTGCGGTTCGCCGCTCGGCTTCCGGTTCAAGCAGGGTAGCGAGAACATGGACCTGACAGTGGGAAGCTTCGATGACACTTCCGATTTTGTGCCGCAGCACCATTTCGGCGTCGAGGCACTGCATGAGGTGTGGCTCGATACCTCCACCTTGCCGCGGAAGAAGACGACCGACTACGAACCGATGGTGCAGATGTGGAAGGATGCCACCGGGAGCCTGCCTGAATGATCGCGCCCGCGCTTGAGCATTTCGCCAGCTTCGATGGCACGCGGCTGGCGATCCATCGAACAGGGCAGGGGCGCGCGGTAGTGCTGCTCCACGGCCTGTTCTCCAGTTCCGAAATGAATTGGATCAAGTGGGGCCATGCCCAGCGTCTCGCCGACGCGGGGTTCGAGGCGATCATGCTTGACTTCCGCGTGCATGGCCAAAGCGAGAGCCCGACCGATCCCGCGCGTTACCCGCCCGATGTGCTGGTGCGCGATGTCGCGGTGCTGGTCGATCACCTGGCGCTGGAAGATTTCGACCTTGCCGGGTTCTCGCTGGGTGCGCGCACCGCTGTCGCGGCGGTGGCCAGTCAGGTGCTGCGTCCTGCCCGGCTGGTGCTGGCAGGGATGGGCCTTGCTGGCTTGACACAGGGCGCGCGACGCTCGGCCTTCTTCAAGCGGGTGATCGATGAGTTCGATACCATCAAGCCGGGCGATCCGGCCTATCTCTCGCGCCAGTTCCTGAAGTCGCAGGGGGTGGACCGGGTGGCGGCGCGGCTGCTGCTCGGGGCGATGACCGATCTCGACGAAGCAGCCCTGGCAAACGTCGACATGCCCACGCTGGTGGTATGCGGCGACGAAGATCAGGATAACGGAAATGCTGCGGAACTGGCGGCTATCCTGCCCGACGCGACCTATGTCGAGACGCCAGGGACGCATCTCATTTCCGCGACCAAGCCCGAACTGGGCGAAGCCATGGTGCGGTTTCTGGCCGGTTGATCCGCCTGCAATGGCGGTTCGTCGAATTCCCCTGCGTGCGGCTTGATTCGCCTCTGGCGCGGGTCCAGTGCCGTTTCATCTGTTACAAGATCGATGCAAAGGGGTTCGCATCCATGAAATACTCGCAAATCGCGCTTTCGGCGCTGGCGATGTCGCTGGCATTCTCCACATCAGCCCGCGCTGAAGAGAGCGCGGGCGCCGCACCTGCCGCGGTATCCGAAGCATCCGCGCTTACGCCTGAAGGCGCAGCCGCCTGGGTGGCCGAAGTGGAAAAGGATCTGGCGACATTCGGCGTCGAACTGAACCGTGTGCAGTGGATCAACGCCACCTATCTCGTGCATGACAGCGACGCTTTGGCTGCGCGCTATGGCGCGATCTCGACCGAAAAGTCGGTGGCCAATGCCAATGAGGCAGCCCGTTACGCGAAGGTGCCGGGGCTCGATCCCGAAGTCGCGCGCAAGCTCGACATCCTGCGCAACAGCATCGTGATGCCGGCGCCTGTGCGCGAGGGCGCAGCGACCGAAATGAACGAGATCGCGACCAAGCTCGGCTCGATATACGGCAAGGGCCAGGGCAAGCTGAACGGCAAGGACATCAACGGCTCGGACATCGAGGCGGAGATGGGCAATCCCGAGCGCACTCCCGCCGAACTGGCCGAGATGTGGGCCAGCTGGCACGACAATGTCGGTGCGCCGATGCGCGATGATTATCCGCGCATGGTGTCGATTGCCAACGATGGCGCCAAGGAGCTCGGCTTTGCTGACCTGGGCGCTATGTGGCGCTCGAACTACGACATGGATCCTGACCAGTTCGCCGCCGAGACCGAGCGGATGTGGCAGGAAGTGAAGCCGCTTTACGTTGCGCTCCACACCTATGTCCGGTCCAAGCTCAATGAAAAGCACGGCGATGCGGTGCAGCCCAAGACCGGCCCGATCCGGGCAGACCTGCTCGGGAATATGTGGGCGCAGGAATGGGGCAATATCTACCCGCTGGTTGCGCCCAAGGGCGCCGGGGACATCGGCTATGACCTGACTGACCTGATCGCGCAGAAGGGCCTGTCCGAGACTGACATGGTCAAGGTCGGCGAGCAGTTCTTCTCCTCGCTCGGCTTTGCTCCGCTGCCCGAAAGCTTCTGGGAACGCAGCCAGTTCGTGAAGCCGCAGGACCGCGAAGTGGTGTGCCACGCCAGCGCCTGGAACGTCGACAATGTCGATGACCTGCGGATCAAGATGTGCATCAAGCGCAATGCCGACGATTTCGTGGTGATCCATCACGAACTGGGCCACAACTATTACCAGCGCGCCTACAACCAGCAGGATTACCTGCACCTCAATGGCGCCAATGACGGTTTCCACGAGGCGATCGGCGACATGATCGCGCTGTCGATCACGCCGGAATACCTCGTCCAGATCGGCATGCTCGATCCTGCCCAGGTGCCCAGCGCCGACAAGGACATCGGCCTGCTGCTGCGCCAGGCGATGGACAAGGTGGCTTTTCTGCCGTTCGGCCTGCTGGTCGATCGTTATCGCTGGGGTCTGTTCGACGGCTCGATCGCGCCCGAAAAGCTGAACCAGGGCTGGAATGACCTGCGCCTGCAATATCAGGGCATCGTCCCGCCGGTGGCACGCGACGAGAGCGATTTCGATGCGGGGGCGAAGTATCACATCCCCGGCAACGTGCCTTACACCCGCTATTTCCTCGCGCGGATCCTCCAGTTCCAGTTCTTCAAGGCTGCTTGCGACGAGGCGGGCTGGAAGGGCCCGCTGCACCGCTGCAGCTTCTATGGCGACAAGAAGGTGGGCGAAAAGCTCAATGCCATGCTGGAAATGGGCGCTTCGAAGCCCTGGCCCGATGCGCTCGAGGCCTTCACCGGCAGCCGCCAGATGAGCGGCAAGGCGATGGTCGAATATTTCGCGCCGCTGATGAAGTGGCTCGAGGCGCAGAACAAGGGCAAGCCAAAGGGCTGGTAAGCCGCCCCTGCGCGGCGCTCGTCGCCACGCGGAAAGGGCAGGGCGCTAACGATTTCCCCCGCCGGCCGTGAAAGCGGTTTGGCGGGGGCTTTCGTGTGCGATAAGGCGGCGGGAAACGATTTCGGCATGGGAAGCCACACGA
>JBMSNZ010000034.1:0-18644 GCA_049421965.1 Erythrobacter sp. | reverse complement strand
TGCGGACGCGCCTCCACTTTCACAGGACCGAGCCATGGCTGACAGCTACAAATTCTATATCGAGCGTGCCGAAGCTGCCGCGGTGGCGGCGGGCGCGGCGACACTTGAAAACGTGCGCGAACGCGAACTGCGTGCCGAAAAGACTTGGCTAGGCCTGGCCCATCAGGCCAAGGCCGTTGCTGCGCAGCGTGAGAAGTCCGAGCGCGAACGGGCCGATCGCCGATCTGCAGAGCTTGAGAGCTAGTTGAGCTTCGGCGGCATTCCCGGTTCGGCCTTGGCCATCGCCCGCTGATAGGCGGGGCGCTCACCGATCCGCTTGAGATAGGCCTTCAGGTTGGGCAGATGGTCGATGCTCATGCCGCTCATCGCGCGGCTGGTGGTGAGCTGGAAGCCCATCATGATGTCTGCCGTGGTCAGTTGGCCGCCGCCAAAGTAATCCGCTTCGCCCAGGCGGCTCTCGACGATCGCCCAGCCGCGCTGGATCCGGTCAGCCACGAAGGGCGGGTGCTCCGCTGCCCCCATGAACTGCGCTACCAACCCCATCATGCCATTGGTCATGAAGGTGGCATTGGCCCAGTGGTAATAGAACAGATGGTCGGCGAAATCGGGGTGGTCCTTCGCAGGCACCAGCCCGCGGTCTCCATACTGCGCGATGATCCAGTCGATAATCGCACCGCTTTCCCCCAGCACGAAATCACCGTCGGTGATGACAGGCGCTATGCCCATCGGGTGCAGTGCCTTGTATTCGTCGGGCGCGAGCCGGTTATCTGTGCGCCGGTTGTAGAGCTTGAGCTCGTAGTCGATGCCCAGTTCCTCGGCCAGCCAGACGATGCGTTCGGATTGCGACAGGCGCAGGTGGTGGATGGTCAGCATTGCGGCGGCTCTCCCTGTGGCTCGTAACGCGCCCATTCCTTGCTTGCAGGCTTCAGAGAGTCGAGGAAATTCTCAGCACTGGCGAGATATTCGCGCTGTTTGGCAGCGCCCATCCGGTCCCAGGTGGCATAGATCCGGCCGATCCTGTGATTGCGCTCCAGCCGCTCGCGATGGGCCGCCATGAAGTGCCAGTAGAGCGCGTTGAATGGGCAGGCATCAGGGCCGGTCTTTTGCGCTACCTTGTATCGGCAGCCTTTGCAGTAATCGCTCATCTTGTTGATGTAATTGCCGCTTGCCGCATAAGGCTTGGTCGCCAGCCGCCCGCCATCGGCGTAAAGCACCATGCCTGAAACATTGGGCAGCTCGACCCATTCGTAGGCATCGGCATAGACCGCGAGATACCAGTCCTGCACCTGGCGCGGCTCAATCCCGGCAACCAGCGCGAAATTGCCCAGCACCATCAGCCGCTGGATATGGTGGGCATGGGCGCGCTCGCGTGTCGCGCGGACGCAATCTGCCAGGCAGCGCATGTCGGTTTCGCCGGTCCAGTAGAATTCGGGTAGCGGGCGGCGCGCTTCCAGCAAATTGGCCTCGGCGAGGGCGGGCATGCAATGCCAGTATAAGCCGCGCACATATTCGCGCCACCCGATGATCTGGCGGATGAAGCCCTCGACGGAATTGAGCGGCGCGCGGCCTTCACGCCAGGCCCGTTCGGCGCGTCGGCACAGCTCCAGCGGGTCAAGCAGGCCGAGGTTGATGCTGGTGGACAGCATGGAATGGTAGAGATCGTCCTGCCCGTGCAGCATGGCGTCCTGATAGGGCCCGAACTTCTCGAGCCGTTCGGCAAAGAAGGCATCGGCGGCACGCTCCGCTTCGTCCCGCGTGACGGGCCAGGCAAATCCGTCGAGGCTGCCAAAGTGGCCGGCAAAGCGCTGCTCGACCAGCTCGATCACCTCGCGCGTGATCGCATCGGGCACGAAGCGCGGCGGGGGCGGGGGGCGAAGTCCCGCGACGGGTGGTTCGCGATTGGCTGCATCATAATTCCACTCGCCACCTTCGGGCTTGCCGTCGCCGCGCATCAGCAGCCCGGTCTTGCGCCGCATCGCGCGATAGAAATACTCCATCGTCAGATGCTCGCGCCCGTCCGCCCACTCGCGGAACTCGGCATGCGAACACACAAAGCGGTCATCAGGCAGGATTTCGATCGAGCAGGCGAACTTGTCGGGCCACAGCTCGATCGCTTGCTGCACGCGCCATTCGCCTGGCTCGACGATCCGCACCGCGCGTGGTGCATGCCGTTCGATCGCGCGCGCGACTTCGCCGGTGAAGCTCCCCGAATTGGTGGGATCGTCGAGCCTGACATAGTCGACCTGCCACCCGGCCTGGCGCAATTCGGCGGCGAAATGGCGCATGGCGGACAGCATCAGCGCGATCTTTTGCTTGTGGTGCTTCACATAGGTCGTCTCGGCCCACACCTCCATCATCAGCACGCGGGTGTCTGCCCTGTCGCAGCCGCGCAGGCTGGCAAGGTTGGGGCTCAGCTGATCACCGAGAATGGGCACAAGGATGGGGCCGGGCATTCCCGCATAATGCGCCAGCCTGCGATTGGTGCCTCACACGAAACTGTAGGGATCGATGTCCACGCTCACCCGCACGCCGGGTGCGAAGACATGGGTCGCCAGCCAGTCGCCCAGCACCTTCTGCAGATTGGCCGTGCGCCGCGCGTTGACCAGGAAGCGATAGCGATAGCGGCCGCGCAGCAGGGCCAGCGGCGCAGGCGCGGGGCCAAGGACCTGCACGCCGTTATGCCGCGGGCGATTTGCGCCCAGCCGGTTCGCCGCCTCGCGGGCTTCGGCATCGTCCTCGCTCGAAACGATGATCGCGGCCCAGCGCCCGAAGGGCGGGGCGCCTGCATGTCGGCGGGCTTCGGTCTCGGCTTCGTGGAAGGCAGCACGATTGCCCTCGGCGAGCGCCGCGATCACCGCGGCTTGCGGGTGGCGGGTCTGGATCAGCACTTCGCCCGGCTTGGCGCCGCGCCCGGCGCGTCCCGCCACTTGTGCCACCTGCTGGTAGGTTCGTTCGGCCGCGCGCAGATCGCCGCCCTCCAGGCCCAGATCGGCGTCGATCACGCCCACCAGCGTCAGTTCGGGGAAATGGAACCCTTTGGTGACCAGCTGGGTGCCGATGATAATGTCCACTGTGCCATTTTCGGCTTCATGGATGAACTGCGCCGCGCGTTCGGGTGTGTTGAGCGTATCCGAAGTCGCCACCGCCACCCGCGCTTGGGGAAAGCGCTGCGCCACTTCGTCGGCGATGCGCTCGACGCCGGGGCCACACGCGACCAGGCAATCCGGCTCGCCGCATTCGGGGCAGGTGGCGGGCGGCGCTTCCTCGTGCCCGCAATGGTGGCAGGCGAGCCGCGCTGAAAGCCGGTGTTCCACCAGCCAGGCGCTGCAATTGGGGCATTTGAAGCGGAAACCGCAATTGCGGCACAGAGTAAGAGGGGCATAGCCGCGGCGGTTGAGGAACAGCAGCGCCTGTTCGCCGCGCCCCAGCCGGTCTTCCAGCGCGGCAACCAGCCGTGGTGCCAGCCAGTGCCCGCGTTCGGGCGGTTCACGGGTCAGGTCGATGGTGTCGATATGCGGCAGTTCTGCCCCGCCGAAGCGGCTGGGCAATTCGAGCCGGCGATAGGTGCCGGCTTCGGCCATGTGCAGGCTTTCGAGCGCCGGTGTGGCGCTCGACAGCACGACCGGAAAGCCTTCGAAACGGGCGCGCATCACTGCCACGTCGCGCGCGTTGTAGCGCACCCCGTCGTCCTGCTTGAAACTGACTTCATGCGCTTCGTCGACCACGATCAGGCCAAGGTTGCGATAGGGCAGAAACAGCGCTGAGCGCGCCCCAACCACCACCTGCGCACTGCCATCGGCGATGGCGCGCCAGGCGCGGCGCCGCTCGGTCGATTTGAGCGAAGAATGCCATAGCACCGGTGGCGCCCCAAAACGCTGTTCGAAGCGCATCAGGAAGTTCTCGGTCAGCGCGATCTCGGGCAGCAGCACCAGCACCTGGTGGCCCATGCGCAGCGCTTCGGCCATCGGCTCGAAATAGGTCTCGGTCTTGCCCGATCCGGTCACGCCATCGAGCAGGAACGGAGCGAAGGCGCGCGCCCTGACCGCCGCCACCAGTTCGTCGGCCACCTCGCGCTGGTCGGGCGAGAGGGCGGGCTGGTCATGATCGGGATCGGGCGCGGGGAACGGCCGGTCGATTGCCACTGAAACCGGCTCGATCAGCCCGGCGCCGGCCATCCCGCGCAGCACGCCTTCGGAGACGCCGGCGATCGCGGCCAGTTCGCGCATCGTCGCCTGTTGTCCTTCCAGCCGCTCGAGCGCCTGCCGCCGCTGCGGGGTGAGGCGGTCCGCACTGGCGCCCGTCAACCGGTACTCGGTCATGACCGCCGGACCCTTGAGCGCCCCGCCCGAGGCCAGCACCATCCGCGCCACCGCACTCAGGGTCGCGCAGTAATAGTCTGCCGTCCATTCGATCAGCCGTCGCAACGGCGCCGAGAGTGGTGGCACCGGCAGCACTTCGAGGATCGGGCGCAGCTTTTCGGCCGGTACCTCCTTGCCTGGCAGAAGCTCGGGTTCCCATGCGATGCCCATGATCTGGCGCGGGCCGAGCGGGGCAAGTACCACCGTACCAGGACCGACCTTCATGCCTTCAGGCACGCGGTAATCGAGCACGCCGAGGGCGGCGTTAAGAACAAGGAGTCGGACACGGTTCATCTTGGCCACGGCAATATGGGGGCTAGACCATGGCTGCCACAAGAACGAGGGACCGGGATATGAACGCTTCCAATCACCAGCAGGCGCTCGGCCGCCGCGCCTTTATCGCTGGCGTTTCGGCCGGGGCGCTGGTGCTGACACTGCTCGGCTGCGCCAGCTCGCCGCGCTACAGCCTGACCGAAGCAATCCGCCGCATGCTGCTGCTCGCGAGCGAGCGCGCCTTTGCGCGCCTGATCGAGCCCGGCGGGTTCTGGGATGCGCAGGTGGCGCGGGTCGGCCTGGGCAATTTGCTCGGCACGCGCGGCGATACGGTGGCACGAATCCTCACTTCGGCGCTGTTCAAGGACCGGCTCGAAGATGCCTTTGCCGATATCGCGATCGAAGGCAGCGAGCGTGCCGCGCCGCTGGTGGCCGATGCGGTGCGGGTGATTGGCTTTGACAATGCGGTGGAGCTGGTGCGCGGCGGACCGCGTGCGGCGACCGAATTCCTGCGCGGCGAGATGGGCGGGCGGCTGATCGAGGAAATGGTGCCCGAACTGGGCCGCGCGATCGATCTCGCGGGTGATCCGCTGGTAGGCCAACTGGTCGATGCGATCACCGGTGCCAATGTCAGCGGCGTGGCCGCACGGCTGGCGGGCAGCGTGAACGAGGCGATCTGGGCTGAAATCGGCAGCGAGGAGGCAGCGATCCGGGCCGATCCGGGCGCGACCCGCGATCCGCTGCTGATCGGCGTGTTCGGGGTGGGTGCGCGCTACTGACCAGGATGCGGCACTCGCGATCGAAGGTCGTCGTGCCGCAATGGCGCGGCTTATGGCCTCGCGCCAAAACACTGCTATGCGCTAGCTGATCCACCGAATCGCACCAGCCAGCGGAGCCACCATGAAATTCTTTGCCGACACCGCCGAGATCGACGACATCCGGGAACTGGCTGCGACCGGCCTGCTCGATGGCGTGACAACCAATCCCTCGCTGATCGCCAAGTCGGGGCGCGACTTCATGGAAGTGACGAAGGAGATCTGCGCTATCGTCGACGGGCCGGTTTCGGCCGAAGTGGTCGCGCTTGATCACGAGACCATGATGCAAGAGGCCGAGGTGCTGCGCAAACTGGCCGACAATGTCTGCATCAAGGTGCCGCTCACGATCGACGGCCTCAAGACCTGCAAGGCGCTGACCGGCGATGGCACCATGGTCAATGTCACGCTGTGCTTCAGCGCCAACCAGGCGCTGCTGGCGGCCAAGGCGGGGGCGACCTTCATCTCGCCCTTCGTCGGCCGCCATGACGACAATGGTTTTGATGGAATGGAGCTGATCGAGGACATCCGCCTGATCTATGACAATTACGGCTTCGAGACCGAAATCCTCGTCGCCTCGGTGCGCCACGTCACCCATGTGCTGCAGGCCGCGAAGATTGGCGCCGATGTGATGACCGCGCCGCCGGCAGTGATCAAGGCGCTTTTCAAGCATGTCCTGACAGATAAGGGGATTGAAGGCTTCCTTGCCGATTGGGCAAAGACGGGGCAGTCGATCATCCGCTGATCCCCGCAATCAAAGAACCACGCCTTGGCCGAAGAAACCCCGCTCGATCGCTTCAAGCACGCGCTGACCGGCGCCAGCCGCGCGATCGCGCGCGAAGCCGAGGTCGAGGTGGCGTGGAGCGCGGACATGCCTTCGTCGAGCGGCAAGAATTTCCGCGTGCCGCTGCCGGGCCGGAACCTGCCGCCCGAACAGGTCGCCGAAGCGCGCGGCTTTGCTGACAGTTTTGCGCTCAAGCTGCGCCATCACAACGCTGCGCTGCACGGCCGCAATGCTCCGCCCGAAGCGGTGGCGCGGGCCTGTTATGACGCAATCGAGCAGGTCCGTTACGAGGCACTTGGCGCCAACAATTTCGGCGGGATACGCTCGAACCTCGATGCCGCGCTCGAGCTGCGGCTTGCCTCCGACCCGATCGCGCGCGCGCAGAACGAGAGCGAGGTGCCGCTGCTGACCGGGGTGGCGCTGATGCTGCGCGAGAAGCTGACCGGCGAGACTGTGCCGCTGCGGGCGCGCGCCGGGGTCGATCTGGTGCGCGGTTTCATCGAGGGCAAGGCAGGCAGCGATCTCGATGCACTGGCCGCTTCGCTTGACGACCAGCAGGCATTCCAGTCGCTCACGCTCGACCTGCTCGAGCATCTCGACCTCACTCACCCGTCCGATGCGCCCGACCAAGGCAATGACGATGAAGGCGAGGACGAGGACGGCCAGGACGAACAGGACGAGGGCGACCAGGAAGAAGGCGGCGGCGATCCGCAGGCATCCGAAATGGCCGCCGAGACCAGTGACGGCGAATCCGACGGCGAGAGCGATGCCGAAATGTCCTCTGACCAGGACATGGCCGAAGGCGAGCCGGGCGACGAGGGCGAGGAAGGCATGATGCCGGTGCGCCCCAACCGCCCGTGGACCGACATCCCTGAAGGTTTCGACTATCGCGCCTATAGCACGCGCTATGACGAGGAAGTGCCGGCCGCCGAGCTGTGCGACACCGAGGAGCTTGACCGGCTGCGCGCCTATCTCGACAGCCAGCTCACCGGCCTGCAGGGCGTCGTTACCCGGCTCGCGAACCGGCTCCAGCGCCGCCTTATGGCGCAACAGAACCGCAGCTGGGATTTCGACCAGGAAGAAGGGCTGCTCGATTCCGCCCGGCTGGCGCGGGTGATCATCACCCCCGGCACGCTGCTGACCTACAAGACAGAGCGCGACATCGACTTCAAGGACACGATCGTCACCTTGCTGATCGACAATTCGGGTTCGATGCGCGGCCGGCCGATCAGCATCGCCGCCATCAGCGCCGATATCCTCGCGCGCACGCTCGAACGTTGCGGGGTCAAGACCGAGATCCTCGGCTTCACCACGCGCGCCTGGAAGGGCGGGCAAAGCCGCGAGCAGTGGCTGGCCGATGGCAAGCCGGCCAATCCCGGGCGGCTCAACGATCTGCGGCATATCGTCTACAAGCAGGCCGACGAACCCTGGCGCCGTGCCCGACGCAACCTGGGCCTGATGATGCGCGAAGGCCTGCTCAAGGAAAACATCGACGGCGAAGCTCTGCTATGGGCGCACAACCGGCTGATTGCCCGGCGCGAGGAACGCCGCATCCTGCTGGTGATTTCGGACGGTGCACCGGTCGATGACAGCACGCTCAGCGTCAACAGCGCGGGCTATCTCGAAAGCCATTTGCGCAAGGTGATCGAGTGGATCGAAACCCGCTCGCCGGTGCAGCTGGTGGCGATCGGGATCGGGCACGACGTGACGCGGTATTACAAGCGTGCCGTCACCATCATGGATGTGGAGCAGCTTGGCGGCACGATCATCGAGCAGCTGGCCGAACTATTCGAGGACGAGCGGGGGCGCCGATGAACGTATCCGAAGCCGTTGCCAGCCGCCGTTCGGTGCGCAAGTTCACCGACCAAAAGGTTGACCGTGCCACGCTCACACGCGTGCTGGAAAAGGCGCAGCGCGCGCCCAGCGGCGGCAATACCCAGCCGTGGAACGCCGTGGTGCTGACCGGCGCGCCGCTGCAGGCGCTGTTCGCCAAGGTCGCGGAGCAGTTTCCCAAGGGGCGCGAGGCGCACAAGCCCGAATACCACATCTATCCGCCCGAGCTTGACGGCGCTTACGAAGCCCGCCGCTTCGGCGTGGGCGAGGCGCTGTATGAAGCGCTCGGCATCCCGCGCGAGGACAAGATGTCCCGGCTGATGTGGTTTGCGGAAAATTTCCGCGCGTTCGGGGCCCCGGTCCTGATGCTGGTCCACACCCCGAAGTACATGGGCCCGCCGCAATGGTCGGACATCGGCATGTGGCTGCAGACGCTGGGCCTGCTGCTGCGCGAGGAAGGGCTCGACACCTGCTTCCAGGAAGCCTGGGCGGTCTATTCCCCGCAGATCCGCGAAGTGGTCGATATCCCGGACGACCACACCTTCTTCTGCGGCGTGGCAATTGGCTATCGCGATCCCGCCGCGCCGGTGAACAGCTTTGCGGTGTCGCGCGCGCCGATCGCTGAAAGCATAAGCTGGGAAGGGTTCTGACCCCCTGGCCGCGCAAGAGGTGTTGACGCGCGATCGCAATCCGACAATTGGCGCGTCATGACCATCGCCACGACTGTCTCGGACGCCATCGCCACCCGCCGTTCCGTGCGGGCCTTCACCAATCAGCCGGTATCGCTCGAAACCGTCCGCCGTGTGCTTGAACGCGCGCGGATGGCGCCTTCGGGCTGCAACTTCCAGCCGTGGGAAGCGACGGTGCTGACGGGCGAGCCGCTCAAGCGCCTCCAGGATCGGCTGCTCGCCAGCCAGCCCGACAATCCGATGGAGTACGACTTTTCCGCGCCCGGCGCTGTACCGCATTACCAGCAGCGATTGGTCGACTTGGGTGCCGCCATGTATTCGGCGATGGGGATCGAGCGGCAGGATGCGACCTCCAGGCAGGAATTCGCCCGTCAGAACCTTATTTCCTTCAATGCCCCGGTACTGCTCCTGTGCCATTTCCCCAAACTGATGAAGGAGCCGCAATGGAGCGATGTCGGCATGTGGCTCCAGTCGATCATGCTGCTTCTGCGCGAAGAGGGATTGGACAGCTGCCCCCAGGAATTCATGGGCATGTACGGGCGCACCATCAAGGCCGAGCTGGGGCTTGGCGAGGACATCATGCTCTTCTGCGGGATAGCGATCGGCTATCGCGATCCCGACGCCCCGGTGAACAATTTCGCTCGCGAGCGGGTGCCGCTGGACGAGCAGGTGACGTTCCTCGGATTCTGACCGGTTGACCGGCGCGGCGTGGCTCGCCAAAGCCCATCACCATGTCTGACGCCGCCCCGCTCAAGCTGTTCAACAGCCTAACCCGCCAGCTGGAGGAATTCCGGCCCGTCCACCCGGGTGAAGCGCGCGTCTATACCTGCGGGCCCACGGTCTACAACTATCCCCATATCGGCAATATGCGCGCCTATGTGTTCGCGGATGTGCTGGGCCGCACGCTGAGCTGGAAGGGCTACCGGCTCACCCATGTCATCAACATCACCGATGTCGGCCACCTGACCGACGATGCCGATGCGGGCGAGGACAAGCTCGAGAAGATGGCGGCGCAGCAGGCGCGCTCGATCTGGGACATCGCGCGCCATTATACCGAAGCCTATTGGGCCGATGTGAAGGCGCTTAATATCCGTCAGCCCGCCAAATGGTCGGTCGCGACCGACTATATCGACGAAATGATCGCGTTCGCGAAGGTGATCGAGGCGAAGCACTGCTACCAGCTCGACAGCGGACTCTATTTCGATGTCTCGACCGTGGCCGATTACGGGCGCCTGGCGCGCGCGGTGACCGAGGATGGCGAGGCGCGGATCGACGAGGTCGAAGGCAAGCGCCACCCGCAGGATTTCGCAATCTGGCGCACCACACCGCCGGGCGAGACGCGCCAGATGGAATGGGACAGCCCGTGGGGCCGTGGTGCGCCCGGCTGGCACCTTGAATGCTCGGTGATGGGGGGCAAGCTGCTCGGCTTCCCGTTCGACATCCACACCGGCGGGATCGACCACCGCGAGATCCACCATCCCAACGAGATCGCGCAGAACCAGGCCTTCTGCTGCACGGACGGCCTCGATCTCGCGGAGAATTCCGGCGCGCGCATCTGGATGCACAACAATTTCCTGGTCGAGCGATCGGGCAAGATGTCGAAGAGCGCAGGAGAGTTCCTGCGGCTGCAGCTGCTGATCGACAAGGGCTACCACCCGCTCGCCTACCGCCTGATGTGCCTGCAGGCGCATTACCGCAGCGAGCTGGAATTCAGCTGGGAAGGGCTGCAGGCGGCGCTGACCCGGCTGAAGCGGATGGTGATGGCGGTTGAGCGCGTGAAAGATGGCAGGGGCGGTGATTGGCAATCAACCACGCTTGAGTGGCTGCTCTCGGAGCATTCAATCGCATTTGATGGCGCAATGTCGGATGACTTGAATACGCCGAGAGCGCTTACTGCCTTTGAGGACCTGCTGTTTGATAAGAAAATCAAGGCCGACGAGAAATTTGAAACCCTAGTCCAGATGGACTTGGTTCTCGGCCTCGATTTGCTCAACCTCACCCGTGCCGATCTCCGTATCCGGCCCAAGTCAGCGACGATCACCGAAGCCGAGATTGAGGCCGCGCTAGCGCGCCGCAGGGAAGCCCGCGCCGCGAAGGACTTTGCGCAGTCCGACGCGATCCGCGACGAACTCGCGGCCAGCGGGGTCGAGGTGATGGACGGCGATCCGCTCGGCTGGGAATGGAAGCTCGCGTGAAGTTGTGGCGCCTCACCCGCGCGCCCTTTGTGGCGTTAGATGGGAAGGGCGCGGAACTGCACGGCGCGCGCTATGCCCCGCCCGGCCATCCGGTGGTGAGCCTGGCGAGCGAGGCCGGGTTGGCAGTGCTGGTGGCGCTGCGCTACCAGCCGGCCGATCTGGCCGAGGCACCGGCTGACATGGTGCTGGGCTGGACCGAGGTCGACGCCGAGCCCGAACGGGTGCCCGATCCTGACGAGGCGACGATCCACCGCCACATTGGCGAATGGCTCGCGGCCCGCCGCTCGCTGCTCGCCGCGATCCGCTCGCGCGTGCTGCCTGAAGCCGATGTAATCTATCTCAACCCGCGCCACCCCGATGCCGCGCGCGTGCCGGCGCTGACCACGCGCCCGTTCAGCTTTGCCGAATGCCTGCATCGCCCGCCGATGCTCGACCGTTTCCGGGCGGGCACCTGATGGCTTGCCAAGCCAGCGGCTGCGGCTAGCATGGTTGCATGATGCAACCGGTTTCCTGGATCGTGCTCGCGCTCGTCCATCTGCTCCCTGCGCTGGCATTTTTTCGGCCCGCGACACTCACCACGCTCTACGGCATCAAGCCGGATGACCGTCTGTTGCTGCTGATGCATCATCGCGCTGCGTTGTTCGTGGCAGTGGTTGCCGCCTGTCTTTGGGCAGCATGGCGGCCCGAGGCACGGCAACTTGCCGGGATCGTGACCGCAATCTCGATGGTGGCATTCCTCTGGCTTTACTGGCGGGCTGGTGCGCCTGCACCCTTGCGGACCATTGCGTTGGTTGATCTGATCGGGCTGCCGTTTCTTGTTTACGCGCTGTGGGGCGCATTCCGCCCTTCATGACCATTGTCGCCCTGTCCGCTCTGATGCGCCCGATGCTTGAGCCGCTGCTACCGGCGGGGCTCGATGTGCGCTGGTTTGCCACCCGCGAAGAGGCACTGGCCGTGGCGCCTGAGGCCGAGATCGGCTGGTTCGACATGTATGACCAGCAGGCCATGGCCGATACGGTGCGTGC
Source organism: Erythrobacter sp. (assembly GCA_049421965.1). Classification (GTDB taxonomy): domain Bacteria; phylum Pseudomonadota; class Alphaproteobacteria; order Sphingomonadales; family Sphingomonadaceae; genus Erythrobacter. The sequence continues at coordinate 6,675 of JBMSNZ010000034.1, read as the reverse complement.
CGCCACACGTCTGAAATGGCTCAATTCGATCTATGCCGGGCTCGATTTCCTGCCGATGGACGTGCTGATCGAACGCGGCATCACGGTCACCAACGGGGCCGGGATCAACGCACTGACCATCGCCGAATATGTCGTGATGGGGATGCTCACCACTGCCAAGGGCTATGCCGATGTGGTGCGCGCGCAGGACCGGCGCGAATGGCTGCTCGACTCACCCGGCAAGCGCGAGTTGGCCGGCACGCGGGCGCTGCTGCTGGGTTATGGCGCGATCGGCCAGCTAATCAAGCCGCGGCTCGAGGCCTTCGAGGTGGAGGTCACCGTGGTGCGGCGTTCGGGCGGGGGAGGCGTGCTCCGGCCTGACGAGTGGCGTGCGCGCCTCGGCGAGTTCGACTGGGTGATCCTGGCCGTGCCCGCCACACCCGAAACCGACGGGATGATCGGCGCGGCAGAACTGGCCGCGATGAAGCGCGATGCAGTGATTGTGAACATCGCGCGCGGCGCGGTGATCGACCAGCCCGCGCTGGTCGAGGCGCTGGAGCAGAAGCGGATTGGCGGTGCCTTCCTCGATGTGACCACGCCTGAGCCGCTGCCGCCCGAACATCCGCTGTGGGCGCTGGGCAATGCCCAAATCACGATGCACCTTTCAGGCCGCGCACAGGACAAGATGTTCCAGCGTTCAGCCGAACGCTTTCTCGACAATCTCGGCAAATATCTGAAGGGCGAACCGATCGGCCCGGTGTTCGATCCCAGGCTGGGGTATTGAGGGGTCTAGGAAGCTGGAAGGGGGCAAGCGGACATTCTTTTATCGATCCCGTTAGGGTTGCTCGTGGTCCACGCGAAGGCTGATGAAAGTTGCCAACTGTCAAGGTGAGGCGCCAACGCGCATTGCTTGACTTTGCTCCGCGGCGGGCGCAGCACGCGCGCCATGATCGCTTCTGTATCCTTGCGCAGCACAGGCCAAGCCCTCCGCCCCATTGTGGCGGCGGCTTCCGGCGTGCCTGCGATGGATTGCTGATCGCTCATCCATCATCGCAGCCGACAAGAACCACGCCCGGCCGGCGGGGTTTTTCGTGCCGGTCGGGCCAATCCAGCAAAGGACCAAGCCAATGACCGAGTTTTCTTCCGACGCCGATATCGCGCGCCTCGCCGTGCGTGTGCTCGATTGCACCTTGCCGCATGGCGAATGGAGCCATGCCGCGCATTTCGCCATGGCGCTGTGGTGCATCCGCCACCGGCCTGACCTTGCCGAGGCCGAGGGCTTTCGCGGCGTGATCCTGCGGCTCAACGCGGCGCATGGCACCGCCAATACCGACAGCTCGGGCTATCACCACACGATCACGCTGGCCTCGCTGCGCGCAGCGCGGGCCGTCCACGATGCGCATGCAGACGCTGCGCCGCTGGCCGATGTGCTGGCGGGCCTGCTGGCGGGGCCCTACGGCGTGGCCGGCTGGATCCTTGCCTTCTGGTCGCGCGAGCGGCTGTTTTCGGTCGAGGCACGGCGCGGCTGGGTCGCCCCTGACATCGCCCCGCTGCCGTTTTAGCTGAGCCGTTCTAGCTAATATGCGCCTTGCAATGCCGCAGCGGCTTGGCCATTTCCCGCAGCATGACCGACAGCCTCAAGCCTACGCCGCCGATGCGCGCCGCGATCATTCCCGTCACTCCGCTGCAGCAGAACTGCTCACTGATCTGGTGCACGAAGTCGATGAAGGGCGCGCTGGTCGATCCGGGCGGCGATCTCGACAAGCTCAAGGCGGGCGTCGCCAAGGCCGGCGTGACGTTGGAAAAGCTGCTGGTGACGCATGGCCACCTCGACCATTGCGGGCAGACCGGGATGCTGGCCGAGGAACTGGGCCTGCCGATCGAGGGCCCGCACGAGGATGACCGGTTCTGGATCGCCCAGCTCGACGATGACGGAAAGCGCTGGGGCATGCATGCGCAGACCTTCGAGCCGACTCGCTGGCTGCAGCATGGCGACACCGTTACCGTGGGCGAACTGGTGCTCGACGTAATCCACTGCCCCGGCCACACACCCGGCCATGTCGTGTTCTATCACGGCCCCAGCCGCTTCGCGATCGTGGGCGACGTGCTGTTCCAGGGCAGCATCGGGCGGACCGACTTCCCGCGCGGCAACCACCAGGATCTGATCACATCGATCACGCAGCGGCTGTGGCCGCTGGGCGAAGACGTGACCTTCGTTCCCGGCCACGGCCCGATCAGCACCTTCGGCCAGGAACGCAAGACCAACGCCTTTGTATCGGACTACGCGCTGTCCTGATTGCGCACGACCTCCGTCGTGCGATCTCCTCGCGCCCTCGACCTGAAGGTCGGGACGCTACGGGCGGCCGGTCGGCCTTGCGGCGCGCTTGATGTGCGCCGGGCCCAGCCACCAATAACGGGGCTTTCCTACATCACCCCGACAAGGATCAGCACCGCTACTACGGCGAGGCCCAGCAGCGTCAGCATGGTGATGAGCGTGCCGATCATGCGCGGCTTGGTCGGGCCTTCGCCGTCCATTCCCATGCCGTGCGCCACCCGGCCCAGCATATAGACGCCCGCGACATAACCCAGCCAGGGTTGGCCACGGCCGCTCAGTTCGATGGCTGCGATCAGCGCCAGCACGAAAGGCGTGTTTTCCACGAAGTTCAGCTGTGCGCGCATGCGGCGGGTCAGCGGGCCGCCCGCATCATCGCCGTGGATAATCTTGAGCTGGCCGCGCATCTGGCCGATGCGTACCGAAAGCCAGATGTTGATGATCGCCGCCGATGCAGCGGCGGACAGGGTAACGGGCAGTAAAGTCGACATGAATTCTCCCCCTCGAAGTGTCGCTTTGCTTAGCGGCTGCACGGTGGGTTGCAACCGGGGAAAATTGCGCTATAGCGCGCGGCTTCCCGCCATGGCCGGGTTCGACGCTGCGCACGACACGCTTGTGCGCCCGCCGAGCTTGCCCTAGGGCGACCCGCGATTTTGTTGATTTGTTTGAGGAACAGGTGCCGCCATGGCTGTCCCCAAGAGAAAAGTTTCGCCGTCCCGCCGCGGCAACCGCCGCGCCCACGATTCGCTCAAGGTCGAGGCATTCCACGAATGCTCGAACTGTGGCGAACTCAAGCGGCCGCACAATCTGTGCCCGCATTGCGGCTATTACAATGGTCGCGAGGTCGTCGCGGTCGGCCTTTAAGCACCGCTGAGCTGGAGACCGGGGTATGAGCCTGCCGCGTATCGCGATTGATGCGATGGGCGGCGATGAAGGCGTGCGCGTGATGGTCGAAGGCGCCGCGCTCGCCCGTCGCCGGCACGACAAGTTCAAGTTCCTGCTGGTGGGTGACGAGGCGCGAATTTCCAGCGCGCTCGAATCGCATCCGAACCTGCGCGGGGCTTCCGAAATCCTGCATTGCACCGATGTGGTGAGCGGCGACGAGCTGCCCAGCCGCGCGTTGCGCCGTGCCAAGACCACCAGCATGGGCCTGGCGGTCAATGCGGTGAAGCAGGGTGAGGCCGGGGCCGCTGTCAGCGCCGGAAACACCGGCGCGCTGATGGCGATGAGCAAGCTGGCACTGCGCACCATGCCCGGAATCGACCGGCCTGCACTGGCTGCGATCATGCCCACGCTGGGCGACAATGACGTGGTGATGCTCGATCTCGGCGCTAATACCGAAGCCGATGCCCGCAACCTCGTTCAGTTCGCGATCATGGGCGCGGCCTATTCACGCATCATCACCGGGCGCGAGCGGCCGCGCGTGCGCCTGCTCAACATCGGCACCGAAGAGATCAAGGGCACCGAGGAACTGCGCGATGCCGCCGCCATGCTTCAGGGGGCAAGCGGGCTTGCGCTGAGTTTTGACGGCTTCGTCGAGAGCGACAAGATCAACCGCGGCGAAGTCGACGTGGTGGTTACCGACGGCTTTTCCGGCAACATCGCACTGAAGGCGATCGAAGGCACCGCGCGCTTCGTGACCGATCTGCTGCGACGTGCCTTCACCAGTTCGCTGCGCTCGAAGATCGGCTTCCTGGTTTCGCGACCGGCAACCGAACTGCTGCGCCACCATCTCGATCCGAACAACCACAATGGGGCGGTGTTCCTCGGCCTTAACGGTGTGGTGGTGAAGAGCCATGGCAGCGCGACAGCAGCCGGCGTTGCCAATGCCGTCGCGGTCGCCGCGCGGCTGCTCGAGAACAATCTGACGCAGCGGATCGCTCAGGACCTCGCCGAACTGGGCGAAGACCGGCTGCGCACCGCCCCGGCCAATGGCAATGGCAATGGACATAGCAATGGACAGGGCGGCGACACCAATGGAGGCGCTGCGTGATCCGTTCGGTGTTCCGCGGCAGCGGTTCGGCGCTTCCTGCCAAGGTCGTCACCAATGCCGAACTGGCGCAGCGGGTCGACACCAGCGACGAATGGATCGTCGAGCGGTCGGGCATCCGCCAGCGTTACATCGCCGGCGAGGGCGAGACCACGGCAACGCTGGCGACCGACGCGGCGCGTGCCGCGCTGGCCGATGCCGGCATGGATGCGAGCCAGATTGACCTGATTGTGCTGGCGACCGCCACGCCAGACAACACCTTCCCTGCTACCGCGACCAAGGTGCAGAACGCGCTGGGCTGCAACGGCGGGATCGCTTTCGATGTTGGCGCGGTGTGCTCGGGCTTCCTCTATGCGCTGGCCACCGCCGACTCGATGCTGCGCACCGGCCTTGCGAGTCGCGCGCTGGTGATCGGCGCGGAAACCTTCAGCCGCATCCTCGACTGGGAAGATCGCACCACTTGCGTGCTGTTCGGTGATGGCGCGGGTGCGGTGGTACTCGAAGCGGTCGAAAGCGACGCGGCTGACGCGCCGGGCATCATCGCGACGAAGCTTCATGCCGATGGCGCGCAGCATGATCTGCTCTATGTCGATGGCGGACCATCCTCCACACAAACGGTTGGCCATGTCCGCATGAAGGGGCGCGAAGTGTTCCGTCACGCGGTGGTGAACCTGGCCGATGTGTTGGAAGAGGTGCTTGATAACACAGGAATTTCTGCTGCAGAAATCGACTGGGTGGTGCCGCATCAGGCCAACAAGCGGATCCTTGATGCCACCGCCCGCAAGCTGGGAATCGATGATGAAAAGGTGATCGTCACGGTCGATCGCCATGCCAATACTTCGGCGGCATCGGTGCCGCTGGCGTTCGATGTTGCGCGCAAGGACGGGCGTATCAAGCAGGGCGATCTGGTCATGTTCGAGGCGATGGGCGGCGGCTTTACCTGGGGCGCCTGCCTCGCGCGGATGTGAACAATCTCACGCCCCTCAAATATGTGATTTGCCAAGCTTAGTTCGTTAACATACACTGCCCCTCAACGGGCTCGCGGCGTTAGAACTAAAAAGGGGAGGCAGCGCATGATGCGTTCGGTGGGTACGCTAACTCGCTCGGACCTGGCGGAGACGATCAACCGCAAGATGGGTCTGTCACGGGCGGAATCGCTCGATCTGGTCGAGGCCATTCTCGAAAAGATGTCGAAAGCGCTCGAAGCGGGCGAAAACGTCAAGATTTCCGGCTTCGGCACCTTCGTGTTGCGCGACAAGCGCGAGCGTGTGGGCCGCAATCCCAAGACCGGGATCGAAGTGCCGATCACGCCGCGCCGGGTGCTGACCTTCAGCGCCAGCCAGCTCCTCAAGGAGCGGATCGCCAAGGCCGATTGCCGCTATGTCGGCCACTTTCGACGATGGCAAGGACGCAGGCGCGCTGAGAACCATCGGCGAAGTGGGCGATGCGCTGGGGATCAAGCAGCATGTCCTGCGCTACTGGGAGCAGCAGTTCCCGATGCTGCGGCCGCTCAAGCGCAGCGGCGGGCGGCGTTACTATCGCCCGGAAGATGTGGCGCTGGTCGAAACGATCGACCGTCTGGTAAATCGCGAGGGCTATACGCTGAAAGGCGCGCGGGCGGCGATTCGTGAGGGCAAGGCGCAGGCAACTGCCAAGACCCCGGGGGCCACGCCACCGCAGGCCGCTGCCGCGTCGCTGACGTCCGCTCCGGATATTCTGCCGCAGCTCAAGGCTATCCGTAATCGGCTGGCGGCGGCGCTGGCGGGCTGATCTGGTCGAAGCGGCGCGCTATTCCGCCGCAAGCAGTTCCGCTTCGCCCAGGTCAACGCTGACCAGGCGGCTCACGCCTTTCTCGGCCATGGTCACGCCGAACAGCCGGTGCATCCGGCTCATCGTCACTGCATTGTGGGTCACGATCAGGTAACGCGTGGACGTGTCGCGCACCATCGCATCGAGCAGGTCGCAGAAGCGTTCGATATTCGCATCGTCGAGCGGCGCGTCGACTTCGTCGAGCACGCAGATCGGCGCCGGATTGGTCAGGAACAGCGCAAAGATCAGCGCGGTGGCGGTGAGCGCCTGTTCGCCGCCTGACAGCAGGCTGAGGCTTTGCAGCCGCTTGCCGGGCGGCTGAGCGTAGATCTCCAACCCTGCCTCTAACGGGTCGTCGCTGTCGACCAGTGCCAGATGCGCCTGCCCGCCTTCGAACAGCCGGGTGAACAGCGTGCGGAAATGCGCGTCGACTTCCTCGAACGCCGCGCGCAGCCGCTCGCGCCCTTCGCGGTTGAGATTGCCAATCGAGCCGCGCAGCCGGTTGACCGCCTCGGCCAGCTCGGCCTGTTCGCTGGCGCTTGCACCATGTTCGCGCTCGATCCGT
>JBMSNZ010000033.1:0-18719 GCA_049421965.1 Erythrobacter sp. | reverse complement strand
CGCACCCGGGTCGCTTCATCGGCATGCATTTTTTCAACCCGGTGCCGGTCATGGGGCTGATCGAAGTCATCCCCGGCCTCGCCACCAGCAAGGCGACCACCGACCGGATCACCGGCTTTGCCGAGAGCCTGGGCAAGCAGGTGGTGCTCAGCCAGGACGCGCCGGGCTTCGTGGTGAACCGCATCCTGCTGCCGATGATCAACGAGGCGATCTTCGTGCTGGGTCAGTCGACCGCCAGCATCGAGGATATCGACAAGGGCTGCCGGCTGGGCTTGAACCACCCGATGGGGCCGCTGGAGCTGGCCGATTTCGTCGGGCTCGACACCTGCTTCGAGATCATCAAGGTGCTTTACGCCACCACGGGCGACAGCAAGTATCGCCCGGCGCCGCTTCTGGTACAATATGTCGAGGCGGGTTGGCTCGGCCGCAAGACCGGCCGCGGCTTCTACGATTATTCGGGTGAGGCGCCGGTTCCGACCCGCTAGGTCTTACATATCGCTGTTGTCGACCACGATATAGCTGTCGCCGTCGGCGGGATCGGATTCGTCCGGCGTATCGTCGGGCGGGGTCGGGTCGAAGCCAGCCGTATCGTCGATCAGCGCGTCGTCGTCAGCCATCGCGACATCTGCAGGCTCGTCAGGCGCGAATTCGCCCTGTCGCGGCGCTGGACCAGAGAAATCGGGCGGCAGCTCGCCCCCAATTCGGCCATCGGTCTGCTGCAAGGTCGCGGCGGCCTGCACCAGCGCGCCTTCGTCATCCTCTGATCCCACCAGCATGGCAACGCTGAACAGCGTCAGCCCCGCAAACAGCAGGGCCTTTTTGGGGTTCTGGAACAATCCCTTCGACATGAGCTGAGTATAGGCGCGGGGCCGTTAACGTTTGGTAGCCTTGGCCTCGGCGCTGAGTTCGTAGAGCAGGTCGAGCGCCTCGCGCGGGGTCAGCGCATCGACCTCGATCGACCTCAGCCGTTCGGCGAGCCCATCGGGCGGGGGCGCTTCCTCCGACTGAATGGCGGCGAACAGCGGCAGGTCGCCCAGCCCGGCGGCAAGTCCGCCGCTTTCGGCCCGGTTCTTTTCCAGCCGGTCGAGCACCTGCTTGGCGCGGGCCACCACCGGCGCGGGCACTCCCGCCAGCCGTGCGACGGCAAGCCCGTAGGAACGGTCGGCGGGTCCTTTGGCCAGTTCGTGCAGCAGCACCAGATCGCCCTTGTACTCGCGCGCGCGGACGTGGTGCAGCGTCAGCGCCTCGCAGCTCTCGGCCAGCCGGGCAAGCTCGTGGTAATGCGTCGCGAAGAGGCAGCGGCAGCGGATCGCCGAATGCACCGCTTCAACCACTGCCCAGGCCAGCGCCAGCCCGTCATAGGTCGAAGTGCCGCGCCCTACCTCGTCAAGGATCACGAAGCTGCGTTCGCTTGCCTGGCTCAGGATCGCAGCGGTCTCGACCATCTCGACCATGAAGGTCGAGCGGCCGCGCGCCAGATTGTCCGATGCTCCGACGCGGCTGAACAAGCGGTCGACCAGCCCGATCCGCGCACCTTCGGCCGGCACGAAACCTCCGGCCTGGGCGAGCAGCACGATCAGCGCGTTCTGTCGCAGGAAGGTGGATTTGCCGCCCATGTTCGGCCCGCCGATCAGCCACAGCCGATCTGCCTGGGAGAGGCGGCAATCATTGGCGATGAAGCGCTCGCCGCTGCGGCCGAGCGCGGCTTCGACCACCGGGTGCCGCCCGCCCGTGATTTCCAGCACAGGCGCATCCTCGATCACCGGTCGACACCACCCGCTTTCGGCCGCGCGCTCGGCCTGGCCCGCGCCGACATCGATCCGCGCGAGCGCATGGGCGGTTTGTGCGATCGCTTCGCGCGCCTTCGCGACTTGCGCTACCAGCACCTCGAAATGGGCTTCTTCGGCGGCGAGGGCATGGCCGCCTGCTTCGGCGATCCGGCTCGCTTCCTCATGCAAGGCGAGCGAATTGAAGCGCACGGCCCCGGCCATGGTCTGGCGATGTGTAAAGCCACTGTCGGGCGCCATCAGCGCATCGGCGTGGCGGGCAGGGACTTCGATGAAATAGCCCAGCACGCCATTGTGCCGGATCTTGAGCGCAGTGATCCCGGTTTCGTCGCGGTAGCGCGCCTCCATCGATGCAATCGCCCGCCGCGAATTTCCCGAAATCGTGCGCAGTTCGTCGAGCGCTTCATCATAGCCCGCGGCGATGTATCCACCGCTGGCGCGCTCGGTCGGCGGCGAGGGGACCAGCGCACGATCGAGCAGGTCGGTCAAGGCGCCGTGCCCCGTCAGCTGTGGCAGCAGGTCATGCAATAGCGGCGGCGTGTCGGGCAGTGACCGGAGATGTTCGAAGATGCGCCGCGCTCCGGCCAGACCGTCGCGGATCTGCCCAAGGTCGCGCGGGCTGCCGCGCCCGGCTACCACGCGCCCCAGTGCCCGGCCGAGATCGGGCAGGTTGCGCAACGCATCGCGCAGGTCTGCGCGGCTGAGGGGATCGGCATGGAACCATTGCACCAGTGCCAGCCGCGCTTCGATCGCGCTGCGTTCCAGCAAAGGCGATGACAGGTCATCGGCCAGCAGCCTCGCGCCCGCGCCGGTCACGCAACGGTCGATCGCTGCGATCAGACTGCCGTCACGCATGCCGGACTGGCTGGTGAGGATTTCGAGACTGGTGCGGGTCGCCTGGTCCATCGCCATGGCCTTGCCCATATCGCGCCGCCGTGGCGGCAGCAGCAGCGGCAGCTTGCCCCGCCCGGTATGGTCGAGATAGGCGATGAGACCACCCGCCGCGCCCAGCATCGCTCGCGAGAATTCGCCGAAACCGTCGAGCGTGGCGACGGCGTGGATGCGTTGCAGCGCGGCGGTGCCCGCGTCGCTCATGAAATCGCCGCGCGGGCGCTCGACCGTGTCCGATGGTCCCAGCTCCCAGCCTTCGGGCACCACGCATTCGCTGAACGGCAGCCGTGCGAGCGTGGCGTCAAGCAGAGCGGGATCGCATTCCTCCAGCACCATGTCGCCGGTCGAGACATCGCAGCTGGCGATTCCGATCACGCCGCGCACTTCGGCCAGTGCGACCAGCCGGTTCGCGCTGCGCGGCTCGAGCAGCGCTTCCTCGGTCAGCGTGCCGGCGGTGACGAAGCGTACGATCTCGCGCCGCACCAGCACCTTCGACGATGGCAGGCCTTCGCGTTTGGCGCGCACCTTGGCTTCGTCTGGCGTTTCGACCTGCTCGGCAATCGCTACCCGACATCCGGCCTTGATCAGCCGCGCGAGATAGCCTTCGGCCGAATGCACCGGCACACCGCACATCGGCACCGGCGCGCCTCCATGTTCGCCGCGGCTGGTGAGCGCGATGTCGAGGATTGCGGCGGCCTCGCGCGCATCGTCGAAGAACAGTTCGAAAAAATCGCCCATGCGATAGAACAGCAGGCTTCCCGCCGCCTCGCGCTTGAGCGCGAGATATTGCTGCATCATCGGGGTGGGCTGGTCCGCCATGGCCAAGCCGTAGCGGCGCAAAGGGCGATTCGGAACGGGCCGGCTCCAGCTTTCCCCTATCGCTCGCGATCAGGCTCGTTTAGGGGAGGCGCAGACAGGAGGAACGCCTTGGCCGACAAGAGCAAAGTCACTTTCACGACGCGCGAAGCGCTGTTCTATCACGAGACGATTCGTCCGGGTAAGATCGAGATCATCGCTTCCAAGCCGATGGCGACCCAGCGTGACCTGAGCCTGGCCTATTCGCCCGGCGTTGCCGCGCCGGTGGAAGCGATCGCCGAAGATCCTCGTCTGGCCGCCAAATATACCGCGCGTTCGAACCTAGTGGCGGTGATCTCCAACGGCACCGCGATCCTTGGCCTGGGCAATCTCGGCGCGCTGGCGTCAAAGCCGGTGATGGAAGGCAAGGCGGTGCTATTCAAGCGCTTCGCCGACGTCGATTCGATCGACATCGAGCTCGACACCGAAGACCCCGAGGCCTTCATCAACGCGGTGGCGCTGATGGAGCCCAGCTTTGGCGGGATCAACCTTGAAGACATCAAGGCGCCAGAGTGCTTCATCATCGAGCAGGCGCTGCGGGATCGCATGAAGATCCCGGTGATGCATGACGACCAGCACGGCACCGCGATCATCGCGGCGGCGGGGCTGATCAACGCCTGCTTGCTGACCGGGCGCAAGCTCAAGGACTGCCGCATGGTGGTCAATGGCGCGGGGGCCTCGGCGCTGGCCTGCACCGCGCTGATCAAGGCGATGGGCATCCCGCACGAGAACGTGATCGTGTGCGACCGCAGCGGCCCGATCTATCCCGGGCGCGCGGACGTCGACCAATGGAAGAGCGCGCATGCCGTGCCGACTGCCGCGCGCAGCCTGGAAGAGGCACTGGTGGGGGCGGATATCTTCCTGGGCCTGTCGGCTGCGGGAGCGCTCAAGCCTGAATGGGTCGCCAAGATGGCGGACAAGCCGATCATCTTTGCCATGGCCAATCCCACGCCCGAGATCATGCCCGATGAAGCCAAGGCGGTGCGGCCCGATGCGATCATCGCCACCGGCCGTTCGGATTTCCCGAACCAGGTCAACAATGTGCTGGGCTTTCCCTTCATTTTCCGTGGCGCGCTCGACGTGCAGGCGACAACCATCAACGAAGAGATGAAGATTGCCGCTGCCCGCGCCATCGCCGAGCTGGCGCGCGAACGGGTGCCGGACGAGGTGGCGGCGGCCTATGGCGTATCGCACCAATTCGGCGAGGAGTACATTATTCCCGCCCCGTTCGACCCGCGGCTGATGGAAGTGGTGTCCTCGGCAGTGGCCAAGGCGGCGATGGATTCGGGCGTGGCGCTGGCGCCGATCGCCGATTTCGACGCCTATCGCCATTCGCTGAAGGCGCGTCTGAACCCGACCACATCGGTGCTGACGCAAGTGTACGAAACCGCCAAGGCCAATCCCAAGCGCGTGGTCTTTGCCGAAGCCGAAGAGGATGTGGTGCTGCGCGCCGCGATCCAGTTCCGCGACTTTGGCTATGGCACGCCGATCCTGGTCGGCCGCACCGAGAAGGTACGCAGCAAGCTGGTTGAACTCGCGGTTGAGGATCCTGACAGCTTCGAGATCCACAATTCGCAGGTGAGCAAACACGTGCCGGCGATGAACGCCTTTCTCTACGAACGGCTGCAGCGCAGGGGCTACACCGCGCGCGATGTGGCACGGATGGTGAACCAGGAACGCAATGTCTTCGCCGCGCTGCTGGTGGCTCTGGGCGTGGGCGATGCGATGATTTCCGGCCTGACGCGGACTTTCGCGCAGACCGTGCGCGAAGTGAACCTGGTGCTCGATCCCAAGCCTGACGAGGTTCCTTTCGGCATCCACCTGATGATCGGCAAGAACTACACCGTGTTTCTGGCCGACACGACGATCAACGAGCGGCCCGACGCGGCGCTGCTGGCGCATATCGCCAAGGAAACGGCTGCCGTGGCACGGCGGTTGGGGCATGAGCCGCGCGTTGCCTTCCTGTCCTATTCGACCTTCGGCAATCCCTCGGGCCGCTGGCTTGACAGTATCCGCGGCGCGGTGTCGATCCTCGACCAGGAGGATCCGGGGTTCGAATACGAAGGCGAAATGGCGCCGGACGCCGCGCTCAATCCGAAAGTCATGGCACTCTATCCGTTCAGCCGCCTTTCGGCGCCAGCCAATGTGCTGATCATGCCGGGGCTGCAATCGGCCAATCTCTCGGCCAAGCTGCTGCGCGAACTGGCAGGTGCTTCCACCATCGGCCCGATGCTGATCGGCATGCAGAAGCCGGTGCAGATCGCGCCGATGACCGCGATCGCGCCCGATGTGCTGACGCTGGCGGTGCTCGCTGCTGCCGGCGTGACGGGGTAGGCGGCGATGGGCGAGGCTACCACCCGCATTGTCCTGTCCGTCACCGGCAGCGACCGCCCGGGGCTGACCTCGGCGCTGGCAGAAGCGGTGCTAGCGGCAGGCGGCAACTGGCAGGAAGGTCACCTCAGCCGGCTGGGCGGGCTCTATGTCGGCTCTGTCCTGGTCGAGCTGCCCGACGCCAATGTCGGCGAACTGCAGCGCCAGGTCCAGGCGATCGATGCAGCCGGGCTGAACGTGGTGATCAATCCTGCGGGCAGTGAACCCGCCCCGCCGTCGGGTGTGCTGCTGTTTGAACTGATCGGGCAGGACCGGCCCGGCATCATCCGCGAAGTGTCCGCCATTCTTGCGCGGCTCGGCGTCAATATCGAGAGCCTTTCGAGCGGCGAGGAAACCGGAGCCTGGGGCGGCGAGCGGCTGTTCCGTGCGCAGGTGCGGGTAACACTGCCCGGCGGGATCGAGCCCGAAGCGGTGCAAGAAGCGCTGGAGGAAATCTCGGGCGAGATCATGGTCGATTTCAGCTTCGCCAAGGCGGGAGGCTGATTCTGGCGTCAAAGCTGATCCCGTGCCAGCGCGCGCGCTTCGCGATGCCCGATGGCGTACACTATCTCAACTGCGCCTATATGTCGCCGCTGTCGCATGCGGTGTATGCCGCGGTGGAGCAAGGCGCACGCCGCAAGCAGGCGCCCTGGACCTATCGCCCGGCCGATTTCTTCGCGGTGTCGGAACACTTTCGCGAGCGTGCCGCGCGGCTGATGGCAGTGTCGCCAGAGACGATCGCGATCGTGCCTTCCGCCAGCTATGGCCTGGCGGTCGCGGCGCGCAACCTGCCGCTCGCGAAGGGACAGCACATCGTGGTGCTGGCCGACCAGTTTCCCTCGAACGTCTATGTCTGGCGCGATCTGGCCCGTGACTCGGGCGGCACCATGGTTACTGTCCAGCGTGAAGCGGCTGCGGCCTGGACCGATGCGGTGCTGGACGCGATTGGCCCGGACACGGGCATCGTCGCGGTGCCGCATTGCCACTGGGCTGACGGGAGGGTGGTCGATCTGGTCGCGGTCGGCCGCAAATGCCGCGCATACGGAGCGGCGCTGGTGCTTGACCTGACTCAGTCGCTTGGCGCCATGCCGGTTGACCTTGATGCGGTGCAGCCCGATTTTGCAGTCTCCGCTTGCTACAAATGGCTCATGGCGCCTTATGGCACCGGGGTGCTTTATGTCGATCCGCGCCATCATGGTGGGGAGCCGATCGAGCAAAACTGGATCAATCGCGGCGGCTCGGAGGACTTTGCCCGGCTGGTCGAGTACCGCGACGACTTCCAGCCTGGAGCGCGGCGGTTCGACATGGGCGAGAAAGCCAATCCGCCACTGCTGGACGGTGCCGCTGCCGGGATCGACTTCCTGCTGGAGTTCGGCATCGAAGCGATCGCTGCCACCCTGGCCGCGCAGACCGAAGCAATTGCGCAGGAAGCGGCAGCGATCGGCCTGTCATCGGCGCCAATTGGCGAGCGCGCGCCCCATTTCCTTGCGCTGGGTTTTGCCGCAGGTGTGCCCGATGGACTGACCGAGCGGCTGGCCGAGCGGCAGGTGTTCGTGTCGCTGCGCGGCACCTCGCTGCGCGTGACCCCGCACCTCTACAACAATGAGGCTGACCGGGCGGCCCTGATCGACGTGCTGCGAACGGTCTGAAACTGCCTATTTGCGGCGAAAGCGGAAGTACCAGACTTCGTGGCTATAGACCGTGCGTGCCTTGTGCTCGTAGCGGGTTTCGGGCCAGCCCGAGGGCCGATGTTCCCAGCTGGCGCGGCCTTCCACTTGCCATTCGAAGGCGTCGGTATGGCGCTGCATCACCATCAGCGCGTGGCGCAGGTAGACCGGATGGTCGGTGCCGAAGCGGAACTCGCCACCGGGCTTGAGTTTGTCTGCGAACATCCGCACCGGCCCGTCGTTCATCATCCGCCGCTTGGCGTGTTTGGCCTTGGGCCAAGGATCGGGGTGAAGCAGGTACAGCATGGTCAGCGCGCCGTCCGGCACGCGGGCCAGCACTTCCAGCGCATCGCCCATATGCAGCCGCACATTGGCCAGCCGCTGCTCTTCGATATGGGTCAGAGCCTGGGCCACGCCATTGACGAAAGGCTCTGCTCCGATGAAGCCGTGGTCGGGTAAGAGATCGGCTCGGTAGGCAAGATGCTCGCCCCCGCCGAAACCGATCTCGAAATGGAGCGGCCTGTCATCCCCGAACAGACGCTGCGCGGTCACCGGCCCGTCTGCCGGGACAGCGATCTGCGGCAGCAGATTGTCGACCAGGCCCTGCTGGCGGGCGCGCAACGGCTTGCCCTGGCTGCGCCCGTAAAGCCGGTTGAGCGTGGTCGGATCGCCTTCCTTGAATGCCGTCATGCGTGGCCGTTGGCATCCGGGCCTGCCAGGGTCAAGACCAGGCGCCGGCCTTGATCCCGATAGCTGCTGACCAAAAAAATTGTGATGGACGCAAGCCGGCGCGTGTGGTGATCAAGCGCCATGTCGGCTTCGGAAATCCCGCCTCAAACGTTTTCCGTCCTTTCGGAGCGAGAGCTGGAAGTGTTGCGCCTGCTGGCAAGCGGGCACACCACCAAATCCATTGCCGCGCGGTTGGGGCGTTCGGAAGCTTCAATCAACGAGCGCCTGCGCGAAGCGCGCCGCAAGACCGGCGCCACCAGCAGCCGCGAACTGGCTCGGCAGATCGCGACACAAAAAATCTGGGACAAGAATATCGATCTTCCGGAACCCGGTTCCTTGACCAACTCATGGGGCCGCCACCCCGTGAGGGAGCACTCTTGGTCAAAAGGAGCAATGTTTATGTTGTTTTCACTCTCAACCGCAGCTGCTGCCGGGCTTGTCCTGTCGGCGGCCAGTTTGAACCACCAGGCCGAACCTGCGCAGCCGGCCCAGAATTCGAAGATCAGCCAATCGCCGCTGGTCGGGAGCTGGTCGCTCGACGTTAACCGAATCCCATCTGAAGAGCGGCCGCGCCGGGTCACCATCGCTTTTGAAGTTTCCCGCGATCAGGTCTGGACCACTGAAGTCGAAATCGTCGCACCGAATGGCGCAATTTCCCGGGCGCAGTCGACCGCGATGCTGGATGGCGTTCCTGTACCAGTATCCGGAAACATGGGGTTCATCGATACGGTATCCTTGCGCCAGCCCGCGCCCAATACTCTGGTGATGACGCTGGGCAAGAACGGCTCACCGGTATCGACCCGTGTCTACACGGTAGCCAAAGATCGCAAGTCGATGACGGAGACGATCATCTGGCCGGGTGATGACGTTCCGAAGCTCGAAACAAACTACTTCAACCGGAACGGTTGAACGCGCCCGCGCTCAGCTCCAGGCTGCCCACACGCCGTAACTGCTGGTCAGGGTCAGTGCGGTGCCGACGAGGATCAGCATCAGCTTGGGGCTGAAGTGGCGGGCGGCAAAGGCGGCGAAGGGCGCGGCAGCCATCCCGCCGATCAGCAGGCCCAGCGTCGCGCCAGCCAAATCGGCGATCCCAAGGTGGAAGATGAAGGTGGCAGAGATCGCCACGGTCAGGAAGAATTCGGCAGCATTGACCGTGCCCACCACCTTGCGCGGTTCGGCGCCTTGGACCAGCAGGTTGGAGGTAACCACCGGCCCCCAGCCGCCGCCGCCCGCGGCATCGAGGAAACCCCCGATCAGGCCCAGTGGTGCGATATGGCGCGCTTCGCGCAGTTTTGGCGGATAGAGCAGCCCGCGCGCCAGCAAGTAGATACCCATCACCGTCAGATAGATCAGAACGAAAGGCTTGATTGCGTCGCCATCTAGCGACGTCAGAAGGTAGGCGCCCGCTACCCCGCCGATGACGCCGGGGACGACCAGCCGCGCGAACAGCCGCCCGTCAATATTGCCGTGCAGCAGATGGCTAATGCCCGAGGTCGCGGTGGTGAAACATTCGACTACGTGCACGCGCTGCGAAGCCTGCGCCGGGGGCAGGCCAAGCACGCTGACCATGAGGCTGTTCGAGATCACCCCGAAGGCCATGCCCAGCGCCCCGTCGACCAACTGCGCGGCAAAGCCGATCGCGATGAAGGGCGCGATCGCAGCAAGGTCGATACCGAACAATTCCATGCGCAAGACCGTCCCGTGCTCGCCGATTCTTGCCCAAATACAATGGCACCGAAGGATTCGGGAACGTTATTCGCCTTTCCGGCCGGAAAGAAAAACGCATGGTGCGGCCCGCACCTGCAAGGCACCAACGAAAGCGCCCGGGGCTGGCAGGCCCCGGGCACCATCGTCCCGTCCGCTATGGACCAGAGAATTCCGTCAGGCGGCTTCGGCCTCTTCCGCCGAATCGCGCAGCACGTAGCCGCGGCCCCACACCGTCTCGATGTAGTTCTCGCCGCCGCAGGCATGCGCCAGCTTCTTGCGCAGCTTGCAGATGAAAACGTCGATGATCTTGAGTTCGGGCTCGTCCATGCCGCCATAAAGGTGGTTGAGGAACATTTCCTTGGTCAGCGTGGTACCCTTGCGCAGCGAAAGCAGCTCGAGCATCGCATATTCCTTGCCGGTCAGGTGCACCCGGGCGCCATCGACTTCCACGGTCTTGGCGTCGAGGTTCACCGCCAGCTTGCCGGTCCGGATGATCGACTGGCTATGGCCCTTCGAACGGCGGACCACGGCGTGGATGCGGGCGACTAGCTCCTCGCGGTGGAACGGCTTGGTCACATAGTCGTCAGCGCCGAAGCCGAAGCTGCGGATCTTGCTGTCCATTTCCGAGATGCCCGAAAGGATCAGCACCGGAGTCTGCACCTTGGCCACACGCAGCTTCTTGAGCACGTCATAGCCATGCATGTCGGGCAGGTTCAGGTCGAGCAGGATGATGTCGTAATCGTAGAGCTTACCCAGATCCAGGCCTTCCTCGCCCAGATCGGTCGAGTAGACGTTGAAGCCTTCGGTCGTGAGCATCAGCTCGATCGCCTTGGCAGTTGTCGGCTCGTCCTCAATCAAAAGCACGCGCATGGGTGGTTCCCCTTTCGCCCCAGAGCTTGGCTTGTAACCGCTCGGTAAGAGTGGTTGCCTCGAATTAACCACACGAGGTCTCAACGAAAAAGGTTAATTTAGCGTAAAGCGCCTCGCCGGATGACTTGGGGCAAACACTGAGTCTTTGCGGCAACAGGGCTTTAGCGGGCCAGGCGCTATAGGCGGCTCAGCTTCTTCGCGCGGCGGCGCTGCACGCTCGAGCCGATCCCCATTGCCTCGCGGTATTTGGCCACGGTCCGTCGCGCGAGGTCGAAGCCCTCTGCCTTGAGCAGGTCCACCAGCGTGTCGTCGGACAGGATCTTCGCCGGATCTTCGGCATCGATCAGCGCCTTGATCCGCGCCTTCACCGCTTCCGAACTGGCGCCTTCGCCATCGCTCGAGCCTACCCCGCTAGTGAAGAAATATTTGAGTTCGAAGGTGCCACGCTCGCAGGCGAGAAACTTGTTGCTGGTCACCCGGCTGACCGTGCTTTCGTGCATTTCGATCGCCTCGGCAACGTCGCGCAGCGTGAGTGGGCGCAGCTCGGACACACCGCGGCGGAAGAAGCCATCCTGCCGCTTCACGATTTCGGCGGCGGTCTTCAGGATCGTCTTCTGCCGCTGGTCGAGCGCGCGGATCAGCCAGTTGGCATCGGCCAGCTTTTCCTTGAGCCAGCGCCGCGCGTCCTTGCCGGTGCCGCCCTGGCGCAGCTCGAGATAATACTCGCGGTTGATGATGAGGCGGGGCAGCGTGTTCTCGTTGAGGCGGATGTCCCAGCCGCCGCCGCGCCCGGCGGTGACCAGGATGTCGGGCACAACCGCCTGCACATCGCTGTCGCCAAAGGCGAGGCCGGGCTTCGGGTCATAGCCGCGCAGCTCGGCCAGCATGTCGGCAAAATCCTCGTCATCGACATCGCACATGCGCTTGAGCCGCGCGATCTCGCCGCGTGCCAGCAGGTCGAGATTGTCAATCAGCCGCGCCATGCACGGATCGTAGCGATCCGCTTCGCGCGCCTGGATCGCGAGGCATTCGGCCAGTGAGCGTGCGCCGACCCCGGCGGGATCGAGCGATTGCACCAGCACCAAAGCCTGCTCCGCTTCGTGAAGGGTGATGCCGAGATCGGCGGCGATCTCGCGCAGGTCGAACCGCAGATAGCCTGCCTCGTCGAGCAAGCCAATGATATGCCGTGCGGCGAATTCCTGGCGCGGGTCAGCCGCATTCGAACCCAGCTGGGCGGCGAGATGCTCGGCAAGGCTCGGGCCGGCTCCGGCGCGCTCGTCAATCGAAGGCAGGTCGTCATCGCCGGCGGCGTAGGAAGATGCCGCTGCACCCCATTCGGCATCGCCGGTGTCGAAGTCGCGGTCGAGCGCGGCGGGATCGAGATCGAGCGGCGCCTCGGCCTCGCCCCGGCCCTCGCTGATCAGCACATCGGCCGACATTTCCTCGCGCGGGGCATCGCCCTGCGGCATGTCCTCGTCGGCCTCGCGCGACACCTCGCCCGCTTCGAGCAGCGGGTTGGCTTCCAGCGCTTCGCCGATGAAGGCTTCGATCTCGAGGTTGGATAGCGCCAGCAGCTTGATCGCCTGCTGCAGCTGCGGCGTCATCACCAGCGATTGTGACTGCCGTAGGTCCAGTCTCGGTCCGAGCGCCATCGGTGCAGCCCTAGAGCGTGAAGCCCTCTCCGAGATAGAGCCGCCGCACATTCTCGTCGGCCACCAGGTCTTGCGGCGACCCGGCGAACAGCACCTGCCCGCCATAGATGATGCAGGCGCGATCGACGATGTCGAGCGTTTCGCGGACATTGTGGTCGGTGATCAGAACGCCGATTCCGCGCTGCTTGAGATCCTTCACCAGGTCACGGATGTCGCTGATCGACAGCGGATCGATCCCGGCGAAAGGTTCGTCGAGCAGCATGATCGAAGGCTTTGCCGCCAGCGCGCGTGCAATCTCGCAGCGTCGCCGTTCGCCGCCGGAAAGCGCCATGGCCGGGCTTTCGCGCAGCCGGGTGAGACCGAATTCGTCGAGCAGCCGCTCAAGCTCGGCGCTACGCGTCGCTTCGTCAGGTTCGACCATCTCGAGCACGCAATTGATGTTCTGTTCCACGGTCATACCGCGGAAGATGCTGGTTTCCTGAGGCAGATAGCCCAGCCCCAGGATCGCCCGGCGGTACATTGGCAGGTTGGTGACATCCTCGCCATCCATCAGGATGCGCCCCGAATCCGGCCGCACCAGCCCCATGATGGAATAGAAGCAGGTGGTCTTGCCCGCGCCATTGGGGCCGAGCAGGCCGAGCACCTCGCCCTTTGCCACGCTCAGCGAGATATCGGTGAGGACGGCGCGCTTGTCATAGCTCTTGGCGATCGAAATCACCTCCAGCCCGCCATTCGGCAGCGGCGCCATGGCATGGGTCGCCGCCTCTGATCCGCCTGCGACTGTCAATGCATCAGCCTTGTCCATCGCGACCGTTTAGCACCCCGCGCTTGCCAGAAAACCCCCGTAATCACCGAATTGGCAGGATTTATGCATGGCACAGGCACGATTCACACCATGCGCGCTTGTATGCGCCTCCCCCTTGCGCTTGTCGCCGCAGTCTGTGATACATCCGGGCTGGAGAGAGGAACTGAGGGGACAGCTCCGATGACCGACGTGTTTTCACACGACAAGGGCGTGGCACAGCGCGCCTATGACTGGCGCAAGGCGATGAGCGACAACGTCGCCTATGCCCTGCTGGTCTACACCGGTTTGCAGATTTTCGTGACCGTCCACGCAATCCGGGATGGCCTGCACAGCATCCTGCCATATCTGGCGCTGATCGTGCTGGTGGCCGGGATCATTCCCGCCTGCCGCTGGTTCGAAAAGCGCTGGTCGGGCCTGACCGACGAGCAGGCTGCCGACGAAGCCTATACCGATGCGTTCCGGCGGGACCGCCTTATGCTTTGGGTGCTTGCGATCGGCTTGCCGTTCCTGCTGACCGGCATGTTCAAGGGCGTGGCTGCCCTCTTATAGCCCTGCCGCTTCTGCCCGCTCGATCGATTCGAGCACGATCCGGCGCGCATCTGCCGCATCGCCCCAGCCCTTGAGCTTGGCCCATTTGCCGGGCTCAAGGTCCTTGTAGTGCTGGAAGAAGTGCTCGATCTGCTGCGTCACGATCGGCGGCAGGTCGCCGTGATTGGCGATCTCGCTGTAATAGGGAAAGGTCGTGTCGACCGGCACGGTGATCAGCTTTTCATCGCCGCCCTTGTCATCGTCCATTAGCAGCACGCCCACCGGGCGTACCCGGATCACCGCGCCCGGCATGATCGGCGAGCGTGCGATCACCAGCGCATCGAGCGGGTCGCCGTCTTCGCCCAGCGTGTGCGGGATGAAGCCGTAATTGGCGGGATAGCGCATCGGCGTGTGCAGGATGCGATCGACGAACAGTGCGCCCGATTCCTTGTCGAACTCGTATTTCACGGGTTCGCCGCCGGTCGGTACTTCGATGATGACATTGAGGTCGTCGGGCGGATTGGCGCCGGTGGGGATCTTGTCGATGCGCATAATGCTCTCGCTTTGCAGTGCCGGCCCTCTCCCCAACGCGCGGCACCGGTTGGATGTGCCGCGCGCTCTAGCGCCGCAGCGATATTGCGGCAAGCCAATCTCTCGCCTAATCGCACCGCCAAGGTCAGGAAACACGATGAGCAAGAATACCCCCCAGGCCATTCGCGGCACCCAGGACATTTTCGGCGCGGATGCCGAGGCTTTCGCCTTTGTGGTGGAGACATTCGAGCGCGTACGCCGGCTTTACCGCTTCCGTCGCGCCGAAATGCCGGTGTTCGAGAAGACCGAGGTGTTCAGCCGCGCGATCGGCGAGACCACCGATGTCGTCTCGAAGGAAATGTATTCCTTCGAAGATCGCGGCGGAGACAGCCTGACACTGCGGCCCGAATTCACCGCCGGGATCGCGCGGGCCTATCTCACCAATGGCTGGCAGCAGCATGCCCCGCTCAAGCTGGCGACGCACGGCCCGCTGTTCCGCTATGAACGGCCGCAGAAGGGCCGCTATCGCCAGTTCCACCAGATCGATGCCGAAATCATCGGTGCAGGGGAACCGCAAGCAGACGTCGAACTGCTCGCCATGGCGGACCAGATCATCCGCGAACTGGGCATCGAAGGCGTGACGCTGCACCTCAACACGCTGGGCGATGCGCCCAGCCGCGAGGCCTGGCGCATGGCGCTGGTCGAGCATTTCCGCAGCGTGCAGGGTGAGCTCTCCGAAGATTCGCAGGAGCGGCTGGAGAAGAACCCGCTGCGCATCCTCGACAGCAAAGACCCGCGCGACCAGCGCTTTGTCGGCAATGCACCACGCATCGACAATTTCCTGTCGGACGAGGCGCAGGATTTCTTCGCGGCGGTGACCGGTGGGCTCGACGCGGCGGGAGTCAGATGGCAGCGCGCGCCCAGCCTCGTGCGCGGGCTCGACTATTACCGCCACACCGCGTTCGAGTTCATCCCCGATGAAGGCAGCGCAGCCGCTGGCCGGCTGGGCAGCCAGAGCACGATCCTGGGCGGCGGGCGCTATGACGGGCTGATGGAAAGCCTGGGCGGGCCGCCGACCCCGGCGGTGGGCTGGGCCGCGGGTGTCGAACGGCTGGCGATGCTGGTGGGTGAGCGGGGTGAGGCGAATGCTGACGTCATCGTAGTTGTCGAGGATGACTCGCCCAACGCACAGAGCCACGCGTGGCATATCCTCAGCATCATCCGGCAGGAAGGCTTCGTTGCCGAACTCATCGCATCTGGCTCTCCTCGGAAACGGTATGACAAGGCGGTCAAGCGAGGAGCAGACGCGATTTTCAAATGCGCAGAAGATTCGCATGGTCTTAGTTACAGCGGAACGATTGATGACCGACTGCGCGACTTGCTGGATCGACTGTCCTGACCATGCAGGTTGTTTTCCTCGTCCGTCACGCCGGACTTGATCCGGGGTCCCGCTTTCATTCTCGCGGTGGGCAAGTAAGAAGCGGGATCCCGGCGCTAAGGCCGGGATGACGAAGCAGAAACGAAGTCCGAATGACCATCCCCACCGAACGTCTTGACCAGATCGCGCATCGCTTTGCCGAGCTTGAGGCGCGCATGGCATCGGGCACGCTCGAGGGCGAGGCCTTCGTCAAGGCCAGCCGCGACTATGCCGAGCTGGAACCGGTGGCGAGAGCCGCCGGCCTCGTTGCCGCGATGCGCGAAGAGGTGCTGGCGCTTTCAGCCATGGCCGAAGACCCCGAATTCAGGGCGATGGCCGAAGAGGAACTGGCCACGATCCGCAAAGAATTGCCCGAACTCGAACGCCAGCTGGCCATTGCCATGCTGCCGCGCGACGCGGCTGACAGTCGCCCGGCGATGCTGGAAATCCGCGCCGGCACCGGAGGTGACGAGGCCGCACTCTTCGCCGGTGACCTTTACCGCATGTACGAGCGCTATGCCGCCGAACAGGGGTGGCGGGTCGAACCGGTCAGCATGAATGCCTCCGAAGTGGGCGGTTTCAAGGAAATCGTCGCCAACGTCACCGGGCAGGGCGTGTTCGCCAAGCTGAAATTCGAAAGCGGGGTGCACCGGGTCCAGCGCGTGCCGGTGACCGAAAGCGGCGGGCGAATTCACACCAGCGCGGCGACCGTGGCGGTGCTGCCCGAGCCTGACGAGGTCGATGTCCAGATCGAGGACAAGGATCTCAAGGTCGACATCTACCGTTCGAGCGGTGCCGGCGGGCAGCATGTCAACACCACCGACAGCGCAGTGCGCATCACCCACCTGCCGAGCGGGATCGTGGTGACCTGCCAGGACGAGCGCAGCCAACACAAGAACCGCGCCAAGGCGATGCAGGTATTGCGCGCCCGGCTCTACGAGCAGATGCGCGACGCGGCGCAGGGTGCAGAAGCCGAAGCGCGCAAGGCGATGGTGGGCAGCGGCGACCGTTCAGAACGGATCCGCACCTACAATTTCCCGCAGGGGCGCGTGACCGACCACCGGATCGGGCTGACCCTGCACAAGCTTGACGAAGTGCTGGCCGGGCCTGGCCTGGGTGAGCTGATCGACGCGCTGATAGCCGAGGACGAGGCGAAACGTCTTGCGGCGATGGGTGAGTGACCATCGCTGAGGCCATTCGCGCTGCGGCCGGGCGACTTTCGGCCACTTCGGACACCGCGCGGCTCGATGCCGAATGGCTTATGGCGCATGCGCTGGGTGTATCGCGCTCCGACCTGTTGCTGCGCCACATGGACCAACCCGAGCCTGCCAGCTTTGTCGCACTGGTCGAGCGGCGCATCCAGCACGAACCGGTGGCCTATATCCTTGGTGAGGCCGAATTCTTTGGCCGCAGTTTCCTCGTCAATCCCGATGTGCTGATCCCGCGCGGCGACAGCGAAAGCGTGGTCGCAGCGGCGCTGGAAGCGGCGCCCGATGCCGGGCGGGTGCTCGATCTCGGCACCGGATCGGGCGCGTTGCTGCTGACGCTGCTGGCGGAGCTGCCGACGCTGGAAGGCGTGGGCATCGATGCCTCGCTCGGTGTGCTTGCGGTCGCGGCAGCCAATGCCGCACGGCTGGGGGTGGCGGATCGTGCGCATATCCTGCGCGGCGACTGGCGCGAGCCGGACTGGGCGGCCGGGCTGGGGCGATTCGATCTGGTCATCGCCAATCCGCCCTATGTCGAAACCTGCGCCGTGCTCGATCCCGAGGTGCGCGATTTCGAACCGGCGAGCGCATTGTTTGCCGGGCCAGACGGGCTCGACGATTACCGGACCATTGTGCCGCAACTGCGCAAGCTGTTGACAGAAACCGGCGTGGCCGTGCTCGAAATCGGCGCCAGCCAGGCTGATGCCGTGTCGCAACTCGCTGGAGAAAATGGCTTTTCCATCGAGCTGAGGCGAGACCTTGCAGGGCGGCCCCGCGCGCTGGTCCTGCGATAAAGGCTTGGCAAACCGGTTTTGAGGCATTAACTCCGAGTCGGCCCCTGGTTTGCCCTTGTTGCGAACCATTGCGCCAAGCTCCGCATTTTCAGGTTTTTGGGCAGCGCGAAACCGCCTGCCGGGGCATGCGGACAAGACGGTTCTGTCGCGGTGGGCAGAGCGCAAAACAGGGGCGAGTCGACCCTGCGCCAGCATTGGCCGCGCGGGGATCCAGTAAGGATGGTTTTCCTTGAACAACAATCGCAATAACCGCCGCCGTGGGCGCGGCAACCGCAACCAGGGTGGGGGCGGACAGCAGCTTAACCGGATCGACAGCCGCGCACGCGGCAATGCGCCTCAGCTGCTCGAGAAATACAAGAAGCTGGCGCAGGACGCCCAGCACAATGGCGACCGGGTGCAGGCCGAGTATTACCTGCAGTTCGCCGATCACTATTTCCGCGTCATTGCCGACAATAAGGCGCGTCAGGACGAGGCACGCGGTGGCCGCCGCCCTGACGAGCGCAACCAGCCGCAGGATGACGATTACTGGGACGAGGATGGTGACGACCGCCGTCAATCGCGCCGCCAGCGCGATTATCGCGACGAGGCGGAAGGCGACGATGCCAATGGCAATGTGAGCGAAGGCGAGCAGGGCTATGAAGGCGAGCCGATGGATTTCGCCGAAAGCGGCGAAGATCGCTCGCAGCGCCGCCGCGATGGCGGTGACCGCCCACGTCGCCGGGAACGGCCCGAGCGTGGCGAGCGTCGCGAACGTGGCGAACGGAGCGGGCGCGGTGACAATGCACCGGCCGAGATCGATGCGGCGGTACTGCCGCCGTCGATTGGCGCCAGCGGTGATGACAGCGAAGAACCGGTGCGCAAGCCCCGTCGGCGCCGCAGCAAGGACGAAGAACAGGACGGCGACGCGCTGC
>JBMSNZ010000032.1:0-18904 GCA_049421965.1 Erythrobacter sp. | reverse complement strand
GCGTTCCTCGGCCACGATCGCCTGCAGCCGCGCCTCGATCAGCTGCATTTCCTGTGTGCCTTCGAGCCGCAGCAGTTCGAGCTTGGCGCGGGCGCGTGCTTCCTTGTCGGGAATGATCTTGTCGATGATCGAGGTTAGCGGGCCGATCAGCGTTTCGAGGATGGGCATTGGTCTGGCTCCTGTGCGGCGAAGAATCGCACCGGAAATAACCAAATAGGCTCATGTAGGAAAACAAAGTTTCCTATTCGGCAGTTTCACCTGCTTCCGCCAGCAGCCGCTGCGCCAGCGCCAGATGCGGCCGGTCCAGCATCTGCCCGTCGAGGCCCACCGTGCCCGCGCCAGGATTGGCCGCGAAGGCCTGCACCACCGCGCGCGCATGCCCGATCTCCTCGGCGCCGGGCGTGAAGGCGGCATTGATCACCTCAACCTGCGCCGGGTGGATCGCCAGCATTCCGCGATAGCCTTGGCTGCGCACCATGAGCGCGCGTGCACGCAAGGCATCAACGTCGCGGAACTCGGGCATCACGGTTTCGACCGGCGTGACCCCGGCGGCGACCGCGCCCAGCAGGCACAGGCTGCGCGCCAGTTCGAAGGTCGGCATGTAGCTGCCGTCAGCGCGGTGCTGAACCCGCGCGCCAAGCGCGGAGGAAAGGTCTTCCGCGCCCCAGCTCATCGCTACCAGCCGCTGCGACCCGGGGTAAATCCCGGCGTAATCGCCACACAGGAACATGGCGCGCGGCGTTTCCGTGACCAGCGCCGCCACCAGGGTTGCGCCGCTTGCGATGCCGTGGCGCGCTTCGCGCTCGGCCAGCAGCGCATCAAGCGTGCTCACATCATCGCGCCCTTCGGCCTTGGGCAGGAAAATGCCGCCGGGCGCACCTGCCATGATGGCGTCGAGATCGGCGGCGGTTTCGCCGCCCGAAAGCGGGTTCACCCGCACCCAGATGCGGTGCCGGTCAGTTCGCGAGGCTAGAAATTCCGCCACCGCGCGGCGCGCCGCCGACTTGTTCTCTGGTACAACCGAATCCTCGAGATCGAGCAGCACGATGTCGGCCGGGCCATCGGCCGCCTTGGCCATCTTCTTATCGCTGTCGCCCGGGGCGAACAGCCAGCTGCGCATGCGGGGAAGGGCGGTGGTGGCGGGCATGTACATTCCTCTCGCCTGCGGGGTTAAAGGCCTCGCAGAATGGGCGCAAGATCGGCGACGGGGAAAGGATGCCACTGGTCGGGACGAGAGGATTCGAACCTCCGACCCCCACACCCCCAGTGTGATGCGCTACCAGGCTGCGCTACGTCCCGAGACCAGTGGAAGGCGGCCCTATAGGTCGGCGCCTTTCGGCTGGCAAGCCACCTTCGCCTGCGCGCTTGTGGCCCGCCATGCGACGGCGCAATTGCGGCGCGCTTGCAATACTGCTAACCGCGCCCACTTATCGAGGCAGGGAGGCTTCGGATGCGGCATTTGCCGGTCCGGCGGCAGACCTGCGCTAACAGCAATTCCAGTCTGACAGGCTCAATCCATGCTCGAACTTCTTGCTGCCGCGGCCAGTGCCGAAGCACCGCCCGCCTGGATCCAGTGGCTGCCGATTATCGGCATGATCGCGATCTTCTGGTTCCTGATCATCCGCCCGCAGATGAAGCGACAGAAGGAACACCAGCAGAAGATTGGCGCGCTCAAGAAGGGCGACCAGGTCATCACCGCGGGCGGCCTTGTCGGCAAGGTGACCAAGGTGGACGACACCTATGCCGAGATCGAACTGGCGCAGGGCGTGCGCGTGAAGGCGGTCAAGAGCACGATCGGGGACATCATCCCGCCGGGCGGCACCGCCGCCAACGACTGACCCCAGGCAAACCGAAAGACTGACACCCGATGCTCGATTTTCCGCTCTGGAAAAAGGTCTGGCTGTGGGGGCTGACGCTCGCCGCCGTTCTGGCCGCGCTGCCTTCGCTGCTTGCGCCCACGGGCGTCAAATGGCCCGATTTCCTGCCGCAGCCGCAGATCAACCTGGGCCTTGACCTGGCCGGTGGCAGCCACATCCTTCTCGAAGCCAATCCGGCCCAGATCCGTTCGCAGCGGCTCGAGAACATGGAAGAATCGGTGCGCGCGGCGATGCGCAATGCCGAACCGCGCATCCGCATCGGCGATGTCTCGACCGCCGACGGGCGGCTGAGCTTCATGCTCGCGGATCCGGTCGATCTTGAGCGAGCGCGCGAACTGATGATGCCGGTGATCAACGGCACCGGCACCGTGCGCGAGTGGGACCTGACAGTGGCCGACGGCCAGCGCATGATCCTCACTCCCACCGAAGCGGGGATCGAAACCGCGCTTGACCAAGCCATGGACAGCGCCACCGAAGTGGTGCGCAAGCGTATTGACGCGCTGGGCACGCGCGAGCCCACCATCATCCGTCAGGGCGACACCCGCATCGTGGTGCAGGTGCCCGGCCTGCAGGATCCCGAACAGCTCAAGGCGCTGCTCGGCCAGACCGCCAAGCTCGAATTCAAGCTGGTGGACCAGACTGCGCTGCCCAGCGACGTGGCGCAGGGCATCGCGCCGCTTGGCAGCGAAATCTTCCCCTATTCGGAAACCTCCGACACGCCGGGCCAGCTGGTCGCCGTGAAGCGGCTGGGCGGCATCCGCGGTGACAGCCTGGTCAATGCCCAGCAGAGTGTCGATCCGCAGACCAACGAGGCGGTCGTCAACATCCAGTTCGACCAGCAGGGCGGCGCGCGCTTTGCCACGCTCAGCACCGAGAACGTCGGCCGTCTGTTTGCGATCATCCTCGACGGAAAGGTGCTCTCGACCCCCAGCTTCCGCGAACCGATCCTGGGCGGCAGCGCGCAGATTTCGGGCGGGTTTACGGTCGAATCGGCCAACAATCTCGCCATCGCGCTGCGCTCGGGCGCGCTGCCGGTCGATCTAACCGTGGTCGAGGAAAGCACCATCAGTGCCGAACTGGGCGCGGATTCGATCGAGAAGGGCATGATCGCGATGACGATCGGCGCGCTGGCGCTGATGGCTTTCATCGTGATGACCTATGGGCGCTTCGGCATCTATGCCTGCGGCGCGCTGGTGCTGAACTTCCTGATGATCCTCGGGATCATGGCGATCATGAACACCACGCTGACACTGCCGGGGATCGCCGGTTTCGTGCTGACGATCGGCGCGGCGGTCGATGCCAACGTGCTGATCAACGAGCGTATCCGCGAAGAGCTGAAACGCGGGCGGCGGGTCGTGTCGGCGATCGAGAATGGCTACAGCGAAGCGAGCCGGGCGATCTTCGATGCCAACATCACCAACACCATTGCCGCGGTGCTGATGTTCCTGTTCGGCTCCGGCCCGGTACGCGGCTTTGCGGTGGTGCTGATGATCGGGATCGTGACTTCGGTGTTCACCGCAGTGACGCTTACCCGGATGTGGGTGGCGGGCTGGCTGCGCGACAAGCGCCCCAGCTCCATCACGATTTGAGAAGGGACCTGCGATGAAACTGCTCAAGCTGATCCCCGACGATACCAACATCAAGTTCCTGCGCTTCCGCATTCCCTTTTATGTGGTGAGCCTGCTGCTGATGGCCGCCAGCCTGGGGCTGGTCTTCACCAAGGGCCTCAACCTCGGGGTGGACTTCGTAGGCGGGCAAATGGTCCGGGTGACTTTCACTGAAAGTGCCGCCGCGCCGATCCCCGAACTGCGCGAGGAAGTGACTGCGCTGGGTTATGGCGAGCCGATAATCCAGCAGATGGGCGCGCCCAATGAAGTGGCGCTGCGGATGAAGCTGCCGGAAGAGGGCGGCGAACTGGGCACGGCTGACCAGATGACGCGCGAGATTGTGAGCACGGTGCGCGAAGCGCATGCCGATGCGCGGATCGACGGGGTGGAAGCGGTTTCAGGCAAGGTCTCGGAGGAATTGTTCAGCACCGGCATGCTGGCGCTTGGCCTCGCGATGATCGGCATCTCGATCTATATCTGGGTCCGGTTCGAATGGCAGTTCGGAGTGGGGGCGCTCTTCGCGCTGGTGCACGACGTGGTACTGACGCTGGGGCTCTTCGCGCTGACCGGCCTGGAGTTCGACCTCAATATCGTGGCCGCGCTGCTCACGCTGATCGGCTATTCGCTCAACGACAACATCGTCGTCTATGACCGCATCCGCGAAAATCTGAAAAAGTATCGCAAGATGCCGCTGCCCGAACTGCTCGACCTGTCAGTCAACGAAACCCTGTCGCGCACGATCGTGACCTCGGGTTCGCTGCTGATCACGCTGGTCGCGCTGCTGGTGCTGGGGCCGGATGTGATCTTCGGCTTCACCGCCGCGATCACCTTCGGGATCTTTGTCGGCACCTATAGCTCGATCTTCATGTCGACCCCGATCCTGATCTGGCTGGGCGTGACTTCGGACAGCTTTGTGCCACAGGAAACCGACGCCGACCGACAGGAAAAGATCGCGCGCGGCGAAGCCTGAGACTGACACTTGGCCCCAGACTGGCGCGCGGCGCGCTGTCGCTACAGCCGCCGCACCAGCATCTCGGCGACAGCGATCCACGGCGGATTGTCGACCACCTGCTGTTTCTGCCCGCTGCCCGGCGGCAGAATTCCGATCAACGTACCCTGGCGGTCGATCAGGCGGCCAAAGGCGAAACGCCCGCCTGCACGCGGCACCAGCACGTCGCGGTTGATCGCCTGCTGCGCCTGTTCGGGGGCAATCTGGCGCAGCCAGACGAGGTCGCCCGGGCGGAACTCGCCCACGCTCTCCTCCACTAAAAGCACGGTGAGCGCACCGTCCGTGCCCAGTTCGGTCGGCAGGATCGCTTCGCGCGGGCGCGCGAGCGCTTCCGGGCCGGCTGCACGCAGGCTTGCCACCACCATCGGCGCGGGCACCTCTTCGGAACGCACCAGCATCTCGGGATCGACATCCAGCGCTGCCGCGATCCGCTCCATCCATTTGAGCGAAAGGTTGCGCATTCCGGTTTCGAGCCGGCCGATGGTTTGCGGCGTCGTGGGCGGGCGGCAGGCTTCCGCCAGGTCAGCCAGGGTGAAGCCCTTGCTCTTGCGAATGTCGCGGATGCGGTTGATCACGGCAATTCTCCGCCATCTATAACCTTATTGGTGATTTCTCTTTCCTACACGAACCTTCGCGTTGCAAGTCCCCAGGCCCGATCATCAACAGGAGACAGGCAATGCGGCGGATGCTGGTGGAACGCGAACTGACCGTGGAAGGGCCGGTCCGCCGCTCGGGCGCGCGCGGCAAGCGGCGCACGGTCACGGTCAACCTCGCGGAAAGCCCGCTCGGCTGGCTGCATGCGCGCGGGCATATCGATGATCGGCTGTTCGGCGCGGGCGAATTGCTGCGCCGCGATTACGAGCGCGCGCAGCTGGGGCCGAACATAACCATGCGGTGGGATCCGGTGCGGGTGAAATCGACCGGCGAGTGCGGGCTTAGCGAGAGTGAGCGCCAGATCGCCGCCAAGGCTCGTTTCGATGGCGCGCTGGGCGCTGCGGGCAAGGGGCTGCAGGATGTGCTATGGCGCGTGGTCTGCGCCGGTGAGGGACTGCCGGTGGCCGAACGCCAGCTTGGCTGGCCTGCGCGAAGCGGCAAGCTCGTGCTGCGGCTGGCGCTCGACCGCGTGGCCGATTTTTACCGGATCGCCTGATCGGCGTGATCAGCCTTCGACCAGCTCGGCCAGTTCGAGCCAGCGTTCCTCTGCCGCTTCCTTCTCTGCGCGGGCATTCTCGATGCCCTTGCTGATCGTGGCGAATTTCTGCGGGTCAGCGGTGTAGAGACCGGGATCGGACAGGATCGCCTCGCCCTTGGCGATCGCGGCCTCCAGTTCCTCGATCCGCTTCGGCAGAAGTTCGTAGTCACGCTGGTCTTTGTAGGACAGCTTGGCCGAGACCGGTTTGCCCGTCCCGCTGCGGCCTGCCTCACCCCTGGGTTCGGCAGGCTGCGCTCCCCGCGCGCTTGCGGGCGGGGCCGAGGGCGGGCGCTGCTGTTTGCGCCTCTTCTCCCAGTCCTCGTAGCCGCCCGCCACCACATCGACCTTGCCCGAACCGTCGAGCCCCAGTGTGATCGTGACCGTGCGGTCCAGGAAGTCGCGGTCGTGGCTCACGATCAGCACGGTTCCGTCGAAATCGGCAATCACTTCTTGCAGCAGGTCGAGCGTTTCCAGATCGAGATCGTTGGTCGGCTCGTCGAGCACCAGCAAATTGGCGGTGCGGGCGAATTCGCGCGCCAGCAGCAGACGGCTGCGCTCGCCGCCTGACAGTGTGCCGACCTTCGTGTCGACGATCTTGGGGTCGAACAGGAAGTCCTTGAGATAGCCCTGTACATGCTTGCGCAGGCCGCGCACGTCGATCCAGTCGCCACCTTCGGCCAGCACCTGCCGCACTGTGCGGTCGGGCTCCATCAGGCTGCGCTGCTGGTCGATCATCACGCCCGAGAGCGTCTTCGCGATCGTGACGCTGCCACTGTCGGGCGCGAGTTCGCCGGTGAGCAGTTTCAGCAGCGTGGTCTTGCCGGCACCGTTCGCGCCGACGATGCCGATCCGGTCCCCGCGCTGGATACGCAGCGAGAAATCGCGGATCACGCGGCGCTCGCCATAGGATTTTTCGACCTTCTCGGCCACGATCACCGACTTCGACTTGAACTCCTCGTCGCTCGCCAGCTTGAGCTGGGCAGTTCCGGTGGCGGTGATCATCGCAGCGCGGGCGGCGCGCATCTGCCAAAGCTTCTCAAGCCGCCCCTGGTTCCGCTTGCGCCGCGCGGTGACGCCCCGTTCGAGCCAGTGGGCCTCGATCTTCAGCCTGGCGTCGAGCCGTTCGGCAGCGCGCGCCTCTTCGGCATAGACCTGCTCTTCCCAGGCCTCATAGCCGCCGAAGCCGACTTCCTTGCGCCGAATGATCCCGCGGTCGAGCCACAGCGTTGCGCTGGTAAGTCGCTTGAGGAATGTCCGATCGTGGCTGATCACGACAAAGGCGCCGCGATAGCGGGTCAGCCAGTCTTCCAGCCAATCGATCGCGCCGAGGTCGAGATGGTTGGTGGGCTCGTCCATCAGCAGCAGGTCGGGCGCCTGCGCCAATGCAACGGCGATCGCGGCACGGCGCCTCTCGCCGCCGCTGGCAGTTTGCGCCAGGCGCGACATATCGATGCCGAGCTGCCCGGCGATTGCTTCCACTTCATGCGCGGCGGGGGGATGGTCTCCGCCCAGCGCGAAATCCATCAGCGTGGCGTAGTCGCTGAAATCCGGCTCCTGCTCGAGATAGACCACGCGCGTGCCGGGCTTGATCTTGCGCTGGCCGAAATCGGCTTCAATGCGGTTATCGATCAGCCGGAACAGCGTGGTCTTGCCGGCACCATTGCGCCCGATCAGCGCCAGCCGGTCGCGCGGGCCTATGTGCAGGTCGATCGGCGCACGATCGGGCCCGCCCAGCAGCCAGCGGCCGCCTTGCTGAAGGCTGAGACCTTCCCACGAAAGTATCGGTGGTTGCGCCATAGGAGGCGCGCGTTAGGCGAGCGGCGCGCGCCCTGCAAGCTCGCGCGACTACTCGCCGGTGGTGGCCGCCAATCGCTGCTTCTCTTCCGCCACCATCGTCGCGACACTCGCGAGCAGCGCGGGCGCGTCGAACACGATCCCGTCCTTGATCGTCCAGCGCACGCCGCCCACCGTTTCGAGCCGGTTGGTCGTGCGGTTGAGGCGCGTATGGCCAGTGCCGTAGAGCACCTTGAGATTGGCCAGCGGATTTTCCGGAACGATCACCAGGTCTGCCAGCTTGCCGACCGCGATCGAGCCGAACGGCGGCTCGCTGCCCTTGGGGTCGTAAATCTCGCGCGCGCCATTGATCGTGGCGGCCTGGACCACCTCCAGCGGGGTCAGGCCGGCCTCGCGCAGCATCTCCAGTTCGCCGATATAGGCGAAGCCCCAGGTCTGGTAGATGTAGCCGGGATCCGAACCTGCAGTCACCCGCCCGCCGCGGTTCTTGAATTCGCGGGTCAGGTCGAACCACTTGCGATAGAAATTGCGCCAGGCAGTTTCGTCCTCGCTGGTCCAATCGTGGTAATAGCTGCCGTGGTTGGTGAGGCTGGGGGCATAGAACTGCATCAGCTGCGGCAGGGTGTACTTCTCATGCCATTCGAGGTTGCGCGCGCGCATCACGTCGCGGCTGGCGGAATAGATGTTGAAGGTGGGGCTCAGCGTCACCTTTTTCGCGATGAGCAGGTCGATATAGGCGTTCCACGCATCTGAGCCGGGCTCTCCCACCTGATCTGCGAGACGCGCCACCCAGGCAAAGCGCGACTGTTCGTCCAGGTAATTGTAATCGGACGGATAATCGGGGATCGAACTGGCATCGAGCAGGCTTTCGAAATGCCCATAGAAATGGGTCACCCCGTCGAGCCCCAGCTCGACTGCCGTGCGCGCATTGACTTCGGCCACGCCGCGCTGGCCCAGGTGTGCCACGGTGCCCAGCTGCTGCTTTTCCGCCTCGTCAAGAATGGCGGCCATGATGTGCGGCGGTTCGCTATTGAAGAACTTGATCCCGTCATAGCCGCGCGCCTTGATCCAGCGCACCCAGGCGCGCCCCTTTTCTTGCGTGTCGACCGCGCCCTCGGGCCAGACATCGCCAGGCACGGCATAGGCGAACAGGCGCGGCGCGGTGATGGTATTGGCGGCGCTGCGGGTCTTCTGCTCGATCGAGGGATCATTTGGGCCAAAGCCGAACCCCACGCCGCGAACACTGGTTACCCCGTGTGCCAGCCACAGCTTGAAGCCATAGGAGGGCTGGGGGGCCTTGTCCGGGTCGCCATTATGGCCATGCACGTCGACAAAGCCGGGCAGGACATACATGCCCTTGGCGTCGATCACCCGGTCTGCCGCAACACGGGCGCCGCCGCCGCGAACGATCCGCGCGATGCGGTTGCCCTGGACTACGATATCAACCGGGCCTTCGGGCGGCGCGCCCGTGCCATCGATCATGGTCGCACCCTTGATTAGCAGCGTCGTAAAAGGGCCTTCGCCTTCGCCCTGCGGACGATCCGGCACGCGCTCCATCTGTGCCTGCTCCTGCGCGGCTGCCGGCTGGGCAGCCAACGCCCCGATCATGGCACCGGCGGCGAGCAGTTTCTTCAGCATTGGTTTTCTCTCTCCCTTGCTTCCATGCCCTAGCGCGCAGCTTGCTGGATGCAAACAGGCCTGTTCAGTCGCTTGAAAGCCGGGGTGGGCCAATGGGCCGCAAAAGGAGAACACCCGATGACAAGACCTCTCGCCGCCGCTATTGCCGCATCAGCCCTTGCCACAAGCTCGCTCGCTTCTGCTGCCGAAGTCCAGTTGGCCGCCAGTGGCCCGGTGATCGAACTCGATATCCACGAGACAGCCCAGGTCGAGCCGGACTTGGCCAATGTCAGCGCCGGGGTGACCACCGATGCCGCGACTGCGACCGAGGCGCTGCGTGCCAACTCGGCGCAGATGCAGCGCGTGATCGAGCGGATCAAGGCGCTGGGGATTGCGGCCAGGGATATCCAGACTACCGGGATTAGCCTCAGCCCGCGTTACGATTACACCAGCGCCGCTCCGCGCCCCACTTTTCTCGGTTACCAGGCCGCCAATCGCGTGTCGGTGAACCTGCGCGATATCGACCGCACCGGCGCAGTGATCGATGCGCTGGTCGCGGCGGGTGCGACCGATATCGCCGGGCCCGGGTTCTCGGTCGAAGATGACAGCGCAGCACGCGATGCCGCGCGCAAGCGGGCGATGGAGCGCGCGCGCGACCGGGCACTCAGCTATGCTGCCATGGCCGGTTTCAGCGACGTGCGCCTGCTTTCGATCAGCGAGACCCTGATCGAAGGCGGCCCGATGCCCAAGTTCGATATCCGCGCGGCATCGGTTGAAGCCATGCCAGTGCCGCCACCGGTGCAGCCGGGCATGGTGAGCACCGGTGTGACGGTCTCGGTCAAATACGAGATGGTCCGCTCAGGTGCCTGATCGCTGAACCGGGCCAAGATGTGCCATTCACGACTTGTTCAATGCCACTCGATTAGCCAAAGGGGTGTGATGACGCGCATTGCCATCCTTGTTGCCCCTTTGGCGCTGGCGCTTGCCGGGCCCGTCTTCGCGGCTTCCGTGCAGGACCAGCCGCGTAGCGACCAAGGCGAAGCGCGCCGTGAAATGCAGGCGGGCAATGTGCTGTCACTGCGCGAGATCGAGCGGCGGGTGCTGCCGCAGATGCAGGGCAGCGAATATCTCGGCCCGGCGTATGACTCGATCGCGCGCGCCTATCGGCTCAAGTTCATCAAGGACGGCCGGGTAACCTATGTCGATGTCGATGCGCGCACCGGGCGCATCATCGGTCGCTCACGCTGAGGCTGGTTGCCACTGCGAGTGCACCGCTTTTCCAATCGCTTGACGCCATTGGTGCAAAGGCTCAACAGTTTTCCTTTCGCAAACACGCAAAGCAGCAGGGACCTATGCGCATCCTAATTGTCGAAGACGAGCCGACCCTCGGCAAACAGCTCAAGTCGACGCTTGAGCAGACCGGCTATGCGGTGGACCTGTCGACCGATGGCGAAGACGGCCATTTCATGGGTTCGACCGAGGATTACGATGCGGTGATCCTTGACCTTGGCCTGCCCGAGATCGACGGCTTGACCGTGCTGGGCATGTGGCGCCGTGAAGGGCGCACCTTCCCGGTGCTGGTGCTGACCGCGCGCGACAGCTGGTCGGACAAGGTCGCAGGGCTTGATGCCGGAGCTGACGACTATCTCGCCAAGCCGTTCCAGACCGAAGAACTGATCGCGCGGCTGCGCGCGCTGATCCGCCGTGCCTCGGGCAATACCTCGGCCGAACTGACCGCGGGTGATGTGCGGCTCGATACGCGGTCGGGCCGTGTCACTCTCGATGGCGAGCCAGTCA
This sequence comes from Erythrobacter sp., assembly GCA_049421965.1. Lineage (GTDB taxonomy): Bacteria > Pseudomonadota > Alphaproteobacteria > Sphingomonadales > Sphingomonadaceae > Erythrobacter. Next base: position 8,011 of record JBMSNZ010000032.1, on the reverse strand, counting down.
AGCTGACTGCGCAGGAATACAAGCTGCTGAGCTACCTGATGCACCACAAGGGCAAGGTGGTGAGCCGCACCGAATTGATCGAGCATATCTACGATCAGGATTTCGACCGCGATTCGAACACGATCGAAGTGTTCGTGACGCGGATCCGCAAGAAGCTCGGCGCCGATGTGATTACGACGATCCGTGGACTTGGATACAGCCTCGACGACCCCGCCGACAAGCCGCGCGCCTGAAGCCGGCGAGCGGCAAGCGCAAGGCGACAGCTCGGCGCCGCTCGCTGCGGCAGCCGACGCTGCCCTACCGGTCGCGGATCCGGTAGATCCGGCTACCGATGTTACAGGGCGGGGCAGTCTCGCCAGGCGCATGGCGATCATTGCGGCCGGCTGGATCGCGGTGCTGCTGCTGGGCGGCGGCCTGGCGCTCGATCGCACGCTGACCGGTCTGGTTTCGCGCAATTTCGACGAGCAGCTCGAATACATGCTCACCGCGATGATCGCTTCGGCTGAAATCGAAGCGGGAGGGGAGGTTTATTTCTATCGGACGCTGGGCGATCAGCGCTTTCTAGAACCCAACAGCGGGCTGTACTGGCAGATCAACGGCGAAGGTTATGAGCCCTATCCTTCGCGCTCGCTGTGGGACCGCACGTTGAAGCTGCGCGCCGACCATTTCGACAATGACGCGCATTTCTACGATTCAGACCAGTTTGCAGGTGAGCCGCTGCGCATGGCCGAACGCTCGGTTATCCTGCCCGGCAGCGACACCCGCTGGACCTTTGCCGTGGCCAGCGCCACCAAGGAACTCGATGCGCAGATTGCCGAAATCCGTGCGATCCTGGCGTGGAGCTTCGCGGTGCTGGGCCTGGGCCTGTTTCTGATGGCCCTGTTCCAGATCCGCTATGGCCTCTCGCCGCTACGCCGCGTGCGTGCGGCAATCCAGAAGCTGCGCACAACCGGGGCAAACCGCATCGCCGAACCCCTGCCGGCCGAGGTCCAGCCGCTGGTGCAGGAATTGAACGAGTTGCTCGAACATTCCGAGCGCCAAGCCGAGGAAGCGCGCACGCACGCCGGCAATCTGGCCCACGCGCTCAAGACCCCGCTGACGGTCATCAATAATGCCGCAACGGCGCATGCGCCCGATCTGGACGAGACCGTGATCCGCGAGGCACGCACCATGCGCCGCCATGTCGATCACCATCTGGCACGCGCCCGGGCAGTCGGACGCCGGGCAGTGGGCCGGGCGCGGACGCCGGTGTGCGAAAGTGCCGAGGCGGTGCGTCGCGCGGTCGAGCGGCTTTATCCCGATGTGCGTTTCGACATCGCCGGCAGCCGCACGGCGACCGTCGCGATCGAGCGACAGGATCTCGACGAGATCCTTGGCAATCTGATCGAGAATGCGGCCAAATACGGTGGCGGCAGCGTGTTCGTGACAGTCGACACCGAACCGGATGCAGCCATGTGCACGATCTGGGTCGAGGATGACGGCGCAGGCATTCCTGCCGACAAGCGCGTCGAGATCTTCGATCGCGGGGCACGGCTCGATACCGGCAAGCCAGGCACAGGCCTCGGCCTTGCGATCGTGCGCGATGTCGCAGCGATTTATGGCGGTAAGGTGGAACTGGGCGAAAGCGAGGACCTTGGCGGCCTGCTGGTCGAGTTGTCGCTCCCGCGCTCGATCGGGGCAGAACCGGCAGATCCGGTGCAGGCCTAGGCTGGCTGACCGGTCACCCAGTGCCGTGCCAGCGCCTTGAGCTCGCGCTGGCGCACTTCGGAAAAGTGGTCGTTGAGCTGCCGCAGGCGCAGCAGGGCGCTGCGAGGCACGGGCTCGTCGAAGGCAATGCCGACCTGATTGCCACGACACCACACCGTTTCGAAGAAGTGGTCGAGCCCCTCGCACTGGACCTGGCCGAATTCCGCCAGCCGGGGCGGATTATCCACCACCAACCGTGCGCCGGTGCACGAGATGTTCTCGATGATGCAGTGACAGGCCCGGTCAAGCAGGACGAGGCGGGCGGGCAAGCGCAGCCGCAGCCGGGCTTCGGTGCGGCGTACATCATGCAGAGGTTCAAGGGCGTGCTGGGCCAATGCCATGGCAGCAGATTAGCCCTGCATGGATAATGCGGTGCGAAGCCCTTGCTAGGTATCAATACCTAATTACCTGCAAAAAGCAGGACAGGCGGGATCAACTGCGTGCGCGCTCGTGGTGGCGGATCACTTCGTCGATGATGAAGCGCAGGAACTTCTCGCTGAACTCCGGGTCGAGCTCGGCCTCGATCGAAAGCTTGCGCAGCCGGGCGATCTGCTTCTCCTCGCGCTCCGGATCGGCCGGCGGAAGCTCGGTCCGCGCCTTGTACTCGCCCACCGCCTGCGTGATGCGGAACCGTTCGGCCAGCATGTGGATCAGGGCGGCATCGATATTGTCGATGCTTTTGCGGAAACCGGCCAGCACCGGGTCTGAGGCAGGCCTGGCTTTGGCGGAACGGGGCGTAGAAGTGGGCATAGGCGCATGAAGCTAACAACAATTCTGCGCTTGCCAAGCGGTGATCATCGCCCCATGGGCGCATCCATGAGCGCCAATATCGTTCCGCTGCCGCGCAAGCACAACCCTTCACTCGAGCCGATGCTGGCGCTGACCGCGCAAGGCATGAACTCGGTCAACGCGGTGATTCTGGAACGGATGCAGAGCGAGATCCCGTTGATCCCACGGCTTGCCGGGCACCTCATCTCGGGTGGCGGCAAGCGGTTGCGGCCCATGCTCACGCTGGCCGGCGCGGCGCTGGTCGGCTACGAAGGCACCCGCCATCACAAGCTGGCGGCAGCGGTCGAATTCATCCACACCGCCACGTTGCTGCATGACGATGTGGTTGACGGCAGCGAGCTCCGCCGGGGCAAGGCCGCGGCGAATATCATCTTCGGCAATCCGGCCACGGTGCTGGTGGGCGATTTCCTGTTCAGCCGCGCCTTCGAGCTGATGACCGAGGATGGCAGCCTGAAGGTGCTGCGCATACTCAGCCATGCAAGCGCGGTGATCGCGGAGGGCGAGGTGTCGCAGCTGACCGCGCAGCGCCAGATCGAGACGAGCGAGGAACGCTATCTCTCGATCATCGGCGCCAAGACCGCGGCACTGTTCGCCGCCGCCAGCCAGATCAGTGCGGTGGTGGCCGAATGCGGCGACGAGCAGGAGCGCGCGCTGGAAGATTACGGCCGCAACCTGGGCGTGGCGTTCCAGCTGGTCGACGATGCGATCGATTACGATTCCGATGCCGCCGAAATGGGCAAGGACCGCGGTGACGACTTCCGCGAAGGCAAGATGACGTTGCCGGTGATCCTCGCCTATGCACGCGGCAGTGAGGAAGAGCGCCGTTTCTGGAAGGACGCGATCATGGGGCATCGCGCATCCGATGCGGATCTCGCCTATGCGATCGAGCTGATGGCGCGGTATCATGCCGTGGCTGACACGCGTGAGCGGGCGCGCCATTTCGCCCAGCGCGCGGTGGATGCGATTTCGATCTTTCCCGATAGCAAGGCGCGCCAGGCCATGGCCGAAGCCGCGCAGTTCGCGGTCGCGCGGGGGTATTGAGCACTTCGCTCCCCATCCATGAGGTGATGCCTGAACTGCTGCGCGCGCTCGATGTGCGCGGCGCGGCGGTGCTGGTTGCGCCTCCGGGTGCAGGCAAGACCACCGCCGTCGCCCCGGCACTGCTCGGCGAGGCCTGGTGCAGCGGTCAGGTGATCGTCACTTCGCCGCGCCGGGTGGCAGCGCGCGCCGCGGCGGAGCGCATGGCCGAACTGCTGGGCGAGAACCCGGGCGAGACCGTCGGCTATGTGACCCGCCTCGACAGCCGCACTTCGGCCAAGACACGTATTCTGGTCGTTACCGAAGCGATCCTGGTCAACCGGCTGGTCGAAGACCCCGAACTCGCCGGGGTTTCCGCCATGCTGTTTGACGAGGCGCACGAACGCCACCTCGACAGCGACCTCGGACTGGCGCTGGCGCTGGAAAGCCGCGCGGTGCTGCGCGAGGACTTGCGGCTGCTGGTGATGAGCGCGACCATCGATGGCGCGCGCTTTGCGCAGCTGCTGGGCTAAAAGGCACCGGGGATCGAAAGCGCGGGGCGCGCGCATCCGTTGCGCGTGGTGTGGCTCGGCGCGTCGCCGGACGCCCGGATCGAGGATGCGATGGCGGCCGCTGTGCTGCGCGCCTGGCGAGACGAGCAGGGCGATATCCTCGCTTTCCTGCCCGGCGTTGCCGAAATCGAGCGGACCCGCGAGCGGCTCGAAGCGCGGCTACCCGAAGTGCCGGTGCTGCCCCTGCACGGCCAGATCGAGCCTGCTGGCCAGCGCGCCGCGATCCGGCGTGATTCCGCCGGGCGTCGGCGGATCGTGCTGGCGACCGCGATCGCGGAAACGTCGCTTACGCTCGACGGCGTTTCGGTGGTGGTCGACAGCGGTCTCGCGCGCCATGCCGAATTCGACAAGGCAGCGGGCACCACCCATCTCGTCACGCGCCGCGCAAGCCAGGCTGCCGCAGCGCAGCGCGCCGGCCGCGCTGCCCGGCAAGGACCGGGCGTGGCCTACCGCCTGTGGGAAGAGCATGGACATGGCGGGCGCCCCGAATTCGACCCGCCGGAGATCGTCAGTGCCGATCTAGCGCCGTTGGTGCTGACACTGGCGCGCTGGGGCAGCGGCGACCCGGCGGCCCTGCGGTGGCTTGACCCCGCGCCCGCAGCCGCCGTGGCGGCAGCGCGGCGCCAGCTCGAAAGGCTCGGCGCGCTTGATGCCGGCGGAAGGATCACGCCGCGCGGCACAGCCATGGCGTCGCTTCCGCTCGATCCTGCCGGTGCGGCAGCGGTGCTTGAAGGCGCACAGGCAGGGCAGGCGCTGGCTGCAGCCAAGCTGGTGCTGCTGGTGCAGGAGCGCGGGCTGGGCGGGCGCGGCGAAGACCTGCTGCAGCGGCTGGCGCGATGGGACAGCGATGGCAGCGGCCGGGCCGAAGCCTTGCGCCATTTGGCACAGCGCTGGGCGAAGGCGGCTGAAAAGCTGGTCCAGCGTAATGGGCGCAAAGGGGCAAGCCCGGCCTTGTGTCTTGCGCGGGCGCGGCACGATTTCATTGCGCGGCGGCGCGATGCCAGCGGCGAACAATGGCTTTCGGCCGGTGGGCGCGGGTTCCAGCTCGATACCGCCTCGCCGCTCGCCCGTGCCGAGTGGCTGATGATTGCCGATGCGCAAGGCCAGGCGAAGGGCGCGCGGATTACCGCGGCTGCCGAACTCGATGCCAGCTTGGTGGAAGTCGAGCTTCAGGAACTGATCGAGAAACGCTCGGTAATCAACTGGAATGAAGCAGAAAATCGGGTTGAAGCGCGGCTTGAGCGGCGTCTGGGTGCGATCACTCTGGCAAGCGGACCCGATCCCGATCCGGATCCTGCCGCGCTTGTGGATAAGCTCGTGGAAAAGGCGGCGGACAAGCTGGGGGAAATCCTCCCGCGCGAATTGCTGGCGCGTGCCCGATTTGCTTGTGTCGATACGCTCGACCTCGGTCACCTGCGCAATTCGGCCAGCGAATGGCTCGCTCCGCTGCTCAAGGGGCGGCGCGATCTCGCTATCGCTCCGGCGCGACTGGCAGATGCGCTGCTCGGCTTGCTTGACTGGGACAGCCGCCAGCGGCTCGATCGCGAAGCGCCGCGCGAGTTCGTGTCGCCGGCAGGCACGCACCATGCGATCGATTACGCGGGCGACGACGCCCCCAGCGCGGAAGTGCGCGTGCAGGCGCTGTTCGGGCTCGACGCTCATCCCATGATCGGGCGAACGCCCCTGCTGCTCAAACTGACCAGCCCGGCCGGTCGGCCGATCCAGTCGACCCGCGATCTGCCTGGCTTCTGGCGCGGCAGCTGGGCCGATGTGAAGAAGGATATGAAGGGCCGCTATCCCAAGCACCGCTGGCCCGATCAACCATGGGCGGAAAAGCCCAGCCTAAAGACCAAGAACGCCTTTTCACGCGACGATTCGTGAATTAGACGGCCAGACATGAGCGCACGCATTTATCAACGCCCCAAGAACGCCATGCAATCGGGCAAGGCCCGCATCCAGGAATGGGTGCTGGAGTTCGAGCAGTCCGAAGCGCGCTGCCCCGATCCGCTGATGGGCTGGACCGGCAGTGGCGACACGCAGGCGCAGGTCTCGCTTACCTTTGCGAGCTGCGAAGAGGCGCAGCAATATGCTGCTCGCTATGGCATCGCGGCGCGGGTGCACAAGGCGCCGCCCGGTGCGCTCAAGCTGCAGGCCTACGCCGACAATTTTCGCTGATTGATTTTCCGGCGCTTCGCCGCCATATGCGCCTCCGGGAGTCGGTCGGACGTTAGCGTTCGCTCACCGGGTCAGGTCCGGAAGGAAGCAGCCCAGGTGGATTGCGGCGGGTCGGCCGGCTCCTTTTTCCTCCAGATTCAATCCGCCTTGCCCTCTTGAGTCGAGGGCGCGACGACTGGCGTCCTTTTACAATAGAGCGAGGTCGATTCCATGCCGCCATCGGCGATCAGGCGCAGCGTCACATCGCCATTTCCGGTGCTGATGGTCTTTTCCCAGAGATTGGAAATGACCCCCGGCGGCGCCACCCGGCGCTTCCATCCGGCGGAAGGTGCAACCTGCTCAAGATGCGCGATCAGCACATGCATGTCGAAGCTGGCGGTGGTTGGACCGATGTAGCGCAAGGCCTGCACGCGATCCGTGTTATTGTCCATGAACACCGAGTAACGGTTGAACGGCCCGGCCGGAGCCTCGAACCACCAGTACGGATTGCCGGCTGTGTCGGTTTCTTTTGCGCTGCTCCGGTAAGGTGCCATGCCGAACCGGCCTGCAACCCCGCCATCCACGCCGCAGAACTGCTCAAGCATGGCGGCATCGATCGCGGTAACCGCGCCGACATCTTGCTGTGCTGGCGGCGGAACCACCACAAAGGGCGTGAAGGTCGCGGATTGCCAAAGGGCGAGTGCAAACAGCATCGGCAGCGCGATAGCAGGCATAAAAACAGTGGGCAAATCGCCTTCGACAAACCAGGGTCCGGCCCTTACATTACCGCCGCAATGAGCGATTCCGAAAACGATCCGACGTGGGACACGGGCAGCGAGGGCAAGCCCGCTGAACCGGCCCCACCCAGCGCGGCCGAACTCGAGGCGGCGGGCCAGTCTGCGCTGTTTGGCGAAGTGCCGCCTGCTGCACCATCACCTGTGGTTGAAGCGCCACCGGCCGCGGCGGCCCGGCCTGCTTCGCCTTCCACGACCAATCAGCCCTATCGCGTGCTGGCGCGCAAATATCGCCCACAGACCTTCAGCGAACTGATCGGCCAGGATGCCATGGTGCGCACGCTCGCCAATGCCATCGAGCGCGACCGGTTGGCACATGCCTTCCTGATGACCGGGGTGCGCGGGGTAGGCAAGACCTCGACCGCGCGGCTCATCGCCAAGGCGCTCAACTGCATCGGCCCAGACGGGCAGGGCGGGCCGACGATCGATCCCTGCGGGAAATGCGAGCCCTGTGTCGCAATTGCCGAGGGGCGCCATATCGACGTGATCGAGATGGACGCGGCCTCGCACACCGGGGTCGACGATGTGCGCGAGATCATCGATGCGGTGCGCTATGCCGCCGTTTCTGCGCGCTACAAGATCTACATCATCGACGAAGTGCACATGCTCAGCCGCAATGCCTTCAACGCCTTGCTCAAGACACTCGAAGAACCGCCGCCGCATGTGAAGTTCCTGTTCGCGACCACCGAGGTAGAGAAACTGCCGGTCACGGTGCTCAGCCGCACCCAGCGGTTTGACCTGCGGCGAATCCCGGCTGATCTGCTGCAGGCCCATTTCGCGCATGTCTGCGCGCAGGAAGGCGTAGAGGCCGAAGCCGAAGCGTTGCACATCATCGCCAATGCCGCCGAAGGCTCGGTGCGCGACGGGCTTTCGATCCTTGACCAGGCAATTGCCCATGCCGATCTCGACCATGAAGGCCAGGTCACGGCAGCGCGGGTG
>JBMSNZ010000031.1:0-19681 GCA_049421965.1 Erythrobacter sp. | reverse complement strand
GGGGGCGCCGCGCCGCCAGGAGCTCAGAAATCGATCTGGGCGCGCAGACCGAAGGCATCGACCGCATAGTCGCGATCGCCGCCGGCTGCGGCATAAACCGCGCCAGTGTAATCCAACTTCGCATAGTTCGCGAGCAGCATGGTGTAGTCGGTCGGCTTCCAGGCCAGCGCGATGTAATAGCCGTCCTGCTTGCCGCCCAGGATACCGGCATCGCTCAGGTCAAGCACGTCGTAGCGTAGGTTGAGCTGGAGCGAACCCATACCGCCCTTGCCCACCGGATTGGCCGGCTTGGTGCGGTCCCACATGCCTTCCTTGTAACCGCGGGTATCGCCCTTGGTGAAGAAATAGCCGACTTCGGCATAGCCGCCGAAGAAGGTCGGGTTGGTGAGGGCGCCGGGGCGCGAAACCTCTTGCCAGTGACCTTCAGCAGCGGCGTGGAACGGACCCGAGATGAACGCGGCTTCAAGGCCGTAGGCGGTTTCGCTGTCGGCCGCGAGATTGCCGGTGTTGATGAAGCGTTCGTCGGTGATCGCCACCAGCGGGCGCTGACGATAGCGCACGGTGCTGCCATCCTCATACCAGCGACGATGGAACGAGCCGCCCAGATGCAATTGCGCATCACCCAGCTTGGGCATGTAGACAGCGCGGCCGTCAAGGCTCCAGTTCCTGCTCGGGAGACGCTCCATGTTGTCGGTGAAGACACCGCCCTGCAGCAGCACATCGCCTTTGCCATACTGGACGCCCACGCCAACCGTACGGATGAAGCCGAAGGCGTCGGTAAAGGCGGCGCGTTCGATGAAGGAGGTGTGCAGGCTGCTGGTCAGCTCCTCGAGCGACTGGAAGTTGTTGAACTGCCCGGCGCTGATCTCCAGATCGCCCGCCTCGTAAGAGAGATATGCGTCGGTTACCGCGACTTCGTTGTTGGCAAAATCGACTTCGGCCTTGTAGCCGAAGCCGCCGGGCATGGTGCCCTGCACTCCCAGGCGCACCCGGCGCACATTGGTGCTCCAGCCATCTTCGCGACCAGTGGAATCAGGCGCATCGACGAAGCCGGTGTCGTACTGCAGGCGGCCGCGCGGCTTGAAGCTCCAGCCGCCATCAGCCTTTATCTCCGGTGCGCCCTTGAACGCGATAGTCGGCGATTTCGCGGCCTTTTCGGCTGCAGCGCTTGCCGCTGCAGCTGCCTGCGAGGCGGTGGCAGCCTGCGTATTGGCTACTTCAGCCTTGGCCTCGGCTTCGGCGAGTTCGGATTCGAGCGCATCGATGCGCTGCGCCATCGCGGCCATGGCGGCGCGCATCTCGGCCAGTTCCTGCGCCATCGCGGCATTGTCCTGCGCCATCGCGGGCTGCGCGAAGCAGAGCGCGCCAGCTGTGGCCGAAAGAAGCATGGGTCGAAGCATTTGTGAAATTCCTGTTGCTGAATTTCGACCGCAATATGTCGCTCAAATGACAGTTTGGAGACAGTCTCTAACCTGCTGTTATCCTACGCCATCCCCGATAATTCTTCGCCCTGCGCGCGGCACGCCACTGATCGGCGGCAAGCGCGATCACGGCCGATCCGCCATCGCCCGGTGGCTTGCCGCGGGCCATCAGCTCGATCTGCTGCTTGGTCAGCGCCATGGTGGCGAGGCCCTTGAGCGTCGGGTTCGCAAAGCCCGCATCGGGCAGCGTCACGGCCGCGTTCAGTCCTTCCCGCCAATGCGCTGGCAGCGCCGGATCGGCAGCCATGGCCCGGCCAATGCCCAGCAATTTGACGCCGAACCCATGCGCGTCCTCGGCCAATGCGGCTTCGGCCACTTCGCGCCGGGTGATCCCGCCGGTCACCATGATCGGCATTTCCGCGATCCGGGCGATGTCGCGCGCGAAATCGATGAAATAGGCTTCGCGTGCCAGTGTCGACGAGGAAGTTCCGCCGCTGGCATCGTCGGCACGGCCCTGCATCGCCGGGCTTTCATAGCTCCCGCCCGACAGCTCGACAAAATCGAGACCATAGCCATTGAGCCACTCGACCACCTGGCGCGCTTCGTCGAAGGCAAAACCGCCGCGCTGGAAATCGGCCGAATTGAGCTTCAGCCCGACCCCGAATGACAACTTCACCCGCTGCCGCACCGCCTCGACGATGCGCAGCAGGAAACGCGCGCGGTTTTCCAGGCTGCCACCCCATTCGTCGTCGCGCCGGTTCGTCAGCGGCGAAAGAAACTGGCTCACGAGATAGCCGTGCGCGCCATGGATCTGCACCCCGTCGAACCCGGCGGCCTCGGCTGCCTGCGCAGTATCGGCAAAACGGGCGATCAGGGCTTCGATCTCGCCCGGATCGAGCGCGCGCACCGGTGCAAAGAGCGAGGAGAACCTGCCAAGGTTGAGCGCGACGCCCGAGGGCGAGACCGCGGTTTCGCCCATGCTCTTGTAGAGCTGGCGGCCCGGATGGCTGATCTGCAGCCAGAACTGCCCGCCGCCCGATTTGCCGATTTCCGCCCATTTGCGGAACGGCGCAAGATCGGTGCCTTTCTGCAGCACAACGCCGCCGGGCCCGGTAAGCGCGGAAGGATCGACCATGACATTGCCCGACAGGATCAGGCCCACGCCGCCTGCTGCCCATTGGCGATAGAGCGCGAACAGCTTATCGCCCGGATACTGGCCCGGCTGCACAGCCAGGTTCTCTTCCATCGCCGCCTTGCACAGGCGATTGGGAAGCGCACTGCCGTTGGGCAGGGTCAGAGGCTCGAACAGGACAGACTCACTCATCCCCGTCATCTCCCTTGAACGGCGCCAGAATCTCTGGCCGTACGCGTACCAGCCGCTGCGTGACCCGGTCGAGCATCGCCCAGGTGGTGCGGGCCGAGACGATGACCTTGCCGTCTGCGTTGCGGAAATCGACCCGCCGGTCGGATTTGGCCCCCTGGGCCGGCCCGTCGATCCAGGTTTCTCCGGTCACGCTCTCGCCCTCGCCGATGTTACCGCGGTAATCGATTTCGTGGCGGATCACGACCCAGAAATACTGGGCATTATCCTCGGGCCGTGCCACTTCCTGCCAGTGCTGCGTGGCCATATCCTGCACCCATTGCACCCACACGGTATTGTTGACGTGCCCAAGCTCGTCGATGTGCTCGGGCAGAGCCGTAAAGCTGCGGGTGAAGCGGTTGCTCACTTGGCCGGCTGACCCGCTAGCCCCATCTGCCACAGGATGAAGGCAAATTCCTCGGCGGTTTCGTAAAGCGAATTCCAGCGACCCGACTTGCCGCCGTGACCGGCACCCATGTTGGTCTTGAGCAGCAGCTCGTTGCTGTCAGTCTTCACATCGCGCAGCCGGGCAACCCATTTGGCCGGCTCCCAATAAGTCACGCGCGGATCGTTCAGCCCGGCCGTAACCAGCAGCGGCGGATAGGCCTGTGCCTTCACCTGATCATAGGGCGAATAGCTCAGCATGTAAGCAAAGGCTTCCTTGTCGACCAGCGGATTGCCCCATTCCTGCCATTCGCCCGGGGTCAGCGGCAGGCTTTCATCGAGCATGGTGTTGATCACATCGACAAAGGGCACATGCGCCACCGCCGCGCCCCACAGCTCGGGCGCCTGGTTGACAACCGCGCCCATGAGTTCGCCCCCGGCAGAACCGCCCGAAGCAGTGACCTTGCCTTGAGTGGTGTAACCCTGCCCGATCAGGCCCTTGGCGGCATCGACGAAGTCGTTGAAGGTGTTGCGGCGCTCGAACAGCTTGCCCTGCAGGTACCAGCGCCGGCCGAGATCGTCACCGCCGCGGATATGGGCGATGGCATAGGCAAAACCGCGATCGACCAGGCTGAGACGGGTAGTCGAAAAGCCTGGCGGAACGGCATAGCCATAGGCGCCATAGGCATAGAGGTGCAGCGGGCCGCCCGGCCCGCCATTCATTGTGTCGCGATCCTTGCGCATCACCACACTGACAGGAACCTTGGTGCCATCGCGCGCTTCGATCATCACCCGCTCGATGGTGTAGAGCGAGGCATCGTAGCCGCTCGGGATTTCCTGCTGCTTGAGGAGTTCGAGCTTTCCGCTGGCGAGATGATAGTCATAGACCGAATCCGGCGTGACCATGCTTTCATAGGCCAGCCGCAGCTTCTTGACGTCATACTCGGGATTGTTGCTGAGCCCGGCGGTATAGCTCGCTTCGGGGAATGCGATCGGCTTGGCACTGGCGGGCTTGGCATAGGTGCGGATCTGCACCTGGTCGAGCCCGTCGAGCCGCCCTTCGGTAACGAAGAAGTCCTTGAACAGTTCGAAACCGGTCAGATAGAAATGGTCCGAACCCGCGATCACCGTTTCCCAATCGCCAGGCGTCTCGAGTTTCGCCTTGGCGAGCCGGAAGTTGATGTGATCGTCGTTGGTCCAAACCCACAATTCGCCGTCGCGCACATCGACCGAATACTCGACACCCTTCTGTCGCGGCTTCACCAGGATCTGCTTGCCGGTGGGATCGTCGGCGCGCACCAGACGCACTTCGCTGGTCTCGTTGTCGCCAGTTGCGATGATCAGCCAATCTTCCTGCGCGCTGAGGCCGGAACCCACACCGAAGGAGATATCGCTTTCGCGATAGATCTCGACATCCTCGCTCACCGGCGTGCCGATCCGGTGCAGCCGGACATTGTCGACCCGCCAGTTCTCGTTGGCCTTGCCATAGGCAATCATCGTGTCGTCCGCGAGCCAGGTCAGGCCGGACAGTGTTTCGGGTATCTCGTCAGGCAGAAGTTCGCCGGTGGCGAGGTCCTTGATCCGTGCGGTGAAACGCTCCGCGCCCGAGGTGTCCGTAGAATAGGCGAGATAGCGCCCGTTCTTGCTCACTGAAGCCGCGCCAAGGCGGAAGTATTCCAGCCCTTCGGCCAGCTTGTTCTCGTCAAGGATCAGTTGCGCTTCGCCGCCCGCTGCAGGCTTGCGGTAATGCTTGCGATACTGGGCACCCTGCTCGAATTCGGACCAGTAGATCCAGTCACCGTCCTTCTGCGGAACGGTGCTGTCGTCTTCCTTTATCCGCGCCTTCATTTCTTCGAACAGGCTGTCGGTCAGCGCCTGTTGCGGCGCCATGCGCGCTTCGAACCAGGCGTTCTCGGCCTTCAGATAGTCGAGCACAGCCGGATCATCGACTGTCGGGTAAGAGGGATCGCGTAGCCAGTGATAGGGATCCTCCAGCGTGATGCCATGATGGGTGAAGCTGTGCGCGCGCTTTTCGGCGACCGGCGGTGCGGTAGGGGCCACGCTATCCTTGGCAGAGGTCACAGTGTCATTATCCTCGTTGGCAAGAGCCGGCTGAGCGGCGAGAAAGGAAACGGCCAGGCAAGCGGCCATGGCCGTCGACGAAAGACTTCTGCTCAGCACTTGGCGGACATCCTGGTTGCAACCCGGCGCGGCTGGAAACCCGCGCTGCGGAGGTCTATGTGGGGTTCATTTAGTGAACTACACGCCTGCCGCAAGCGGCAAGCGTGGCCAATCGAGGATCAACCCCGTGCTGATGCAAACCCACGAAGCCCGCCTTGCCGCGCTGCGCCAGGAACTCAAGGCGCGCGGGCTGGACGGTTTCATCGTTCCGATCTCCGACGAACACATGAGCGAATATGTCGGCGCCTATGCTCAGCGATTGCAGTGGCTTACCGGCTTCGGCGGTTCGGCCGGCAGCGCCACCGTGCTCGCCACCAAGGCAGCGATCTTCGTCGACGGCCGCTACACCGTCCAGGTGCGCGAGCAAGTCGATGAAAAGCTGTTCGAATACCGCTCTGTACCAAAGGAAAGCCTCGGCGCCTGGCTGGCGGAAAACGCCGGGCAAGGCGTGCGGATCGGCTATGATCCGTGGCTGCACAGCAGAAAGTGGGTCAACGCGACACAACAGCAGCTGAAAGCGATAGAAGCGCAGCTGGTCGCGGTGGAAAGCAACCCGATCGATACAGTGTGGCAGGACCAGCCTGATCCCTCGCCGGCCACTGCGATCGTGCATGACGATGCGCTGGCGGGGCGCAGCTCGGCCGACAAGCGCGCCGGGATCGCCGACTGGCTCAAGGCCAGCGGGCATGACGCCGCCGTGATCTCGGCGCTCGATTCGGTCGCCTGGCTGCTCAATATCCGCGGCTCCGATGTGGCGCACACGCCGGTCGCGCTGAGCTATGTCATCGCGCAAGCCGATGGCACGGCGGAGCTGTTCATCGCGCCGGAGAAAGTGACGCCGGAACTCGCGCAGCATCTCGGCAATGCGGTGACGGTGCGCCCACGCGACGCCTTCGCCGGAGCGCTGGGCACGATGGCCGGCAAGCGGGTCGCGGTCGATCCCGATTTCGCCGTCGCCGCGATCGCGCAATTGCTCGAGGCCGGGCAGGCCAAGGTCAGCTTCGTACGTGATCCTACGATCCTGCCCCGCGCGATCAAGAACAAGGCCGAACAGCAAGGCCAGCGCGATGCGCAGGCACGCGATGGCGCGGCGGTGGCGCGCTTCCTGCGCTGGATCGAAGAAACCGCGCCATCGGGCGAGGTTGACGAACTGGCAGCCGCTGCGCAGCTACGCGCCTTCCGCGAGGAGCTGGGTACCCTCAAGGATCTGTCGTTCGACACGATCTCGGCCGCCGGGCCGCACGCGGCGCTGCCGCATTACAAGGTGGATGAAGACAGCAATATCCCGATCCCGCCAGGCTCGATCTACCTGGTCGATTCGGGTGGGCAGTACCCCGCCGGCACCACCGACATCACCCGCACCGTGTGGGTCGGCCCGGGCGCGCCCAGCGCCGAGATGAAGGACCGCTACACCCGCGTGCTCAAGGGCCACATCCAGATTGCCCGCGCGGTGTTCCCGCAAGGGACCAGCGGCGGCCAGATCGATTCCTTCGCGCGCCAGTATCTGTGGGAAGCCGGGGTCGATTACGCGCATGGCACCGGGCACGGCGTGGGCAGCTTCCTGTCGGTGCACGAAGGCCCGCAACGGATCGCCAAGCCTTCGGGCGGGCAGGCCGGGACCGATCAGGAACTGTTTGCCGGGATGATCCTCTCGAACGAGCCGGGCTATTACAAGCAGGGGCATTTCGGGATCCGGATCGAGAATCTGGTGCTGGTCGAGCCGCGCAGCATCGAGGGTGCCGAGGGCGAGTATCTCGGTTTCGAGACGCTGACTTTCGTACCGATCGACCGGACGCTGGTGGAAAAGACGCTGCTGACCCAAAGCGAGATCGCCTGGTCGGACGATTACCACGCGCGGGTCTTCGCGATCCTTTCACCCCAGCTCGACGGTGCGGACCTGGCCTGGCTGGAGCGCCACTGCGCCCCGCTGTGAACGTGCTTGCGCGGCCGCTTATGTTCACGTAATGTTCTGACATTGCGAGTCGCGGTCGGCGCGACCCGGACGGGAGAGCACTGATGATCGGATATGTGACGCTGGGCACCAACGACTTGGCCCGCGCGGCGAGCTTCTATGACGCGATCGCCGCTGAAATGGGCGTCGGGCGGATGATGGAGTTCGACAGTTTCATCGCCTGGGGCACCTGGGGCGGCGGCGCCGGGATCGCGGCGACCAAGCCGTTCGACGGGAAGGAAGCCAGCGTGGGCAATGGCACCATGGTGGCGATCGAAGCGAAGGACAGCGCACAGGTCCACCGCCTCTATGACATCGCCATGGCGCATGGCGGCAGCGACGAAGGCGCGCCGGGGCCGCGCGGCGAGCCCGATGCGCAAGGCAAGGTGTTCTATGCCGGCTACTTCCGCGATCCGGACGGGAACAAGCTCAACGCCTTCTGCATGGCCGACAGCTGATCGGTTTGCACACAGCTGAACGGCCCGCGCCGCACGTTACAAACTGCGACAATTTCGTGCCGATCCGGCATAATCCTGCGACACGCCGCGCGTAGAACCGCGTGGCGAGTTGCACAGGCTGGCCGCCCGCCGCCCTCTCCCTCCCCCCTCGGGCGGGCAGCGACCAGCCTGATGCAGCTCCCTGACAAACCGCAGGAGCAAAGATGATGCGTAAACTCACTCTCTCACTTTCTGCCGCCGCGCTTGCGCTCGGCAGTGCCAGCATTGCCTATGCTGACCATCATGGCGGACAGCATGGCGGCGGCCATGGTCCGGACGCCAATGGCGACGGCATTGTCACCCGCGCCGAACACGACACGCAGGTCGCCAGGATGTTCGAACGCATCGACATCAACCGCGATGGCGTGATCAACCAGGCCGACCGCGAGGCACGGCAGGACGAACGCTTTGCCAAGGCCGACACCGACGGCAATGGCCAGATCAGCCGCGAGGAGATGAAGGCAGCGCAAGCTGCGCGCGCAGACAGGATGCGCGAGCGCAAGGGCGCCATGGCGCAGCGCGGTGGCGAGCATGGCGGGCCTGGCGGAATGGGTGACAGGGGCGGCAAGCGCGGGAAGGGCGCGCACGGCATGATGATGCTGCGCGCGGCGGACACCAATGGCGACAAGGCCGTGAGCCGCGCCGAATTCGAGGCGGCTGCGGCCAAGCGCTTCGCCAATGCCGACACTGACAATTCGGGCAGTGTAAGCGCCGAAGAGCGAAAGGCGGCCCGCGAAGCCATGCGCGCGAAGATGCAGGAACGCCGCAGCGCCAGGCAGCCCGGCTAAGGCACTACAGGGTTCCGGGCACGGTTCCGGTTGAGCGGCGGCAGCGACTGCGCCAAGGTGGTATGGCATGGCCCACGAAACGCAAGTCAATCTGCTGCTGGTCGACGATGAGCCGACCCTGCGCGAGCCCCTGGCCGAGTATCTCGCCGGCCAGGGGTTTGCCGTGCGGCAGGCAGCCAGTGCTGCGCTGGCACGCAGCGAGATCGCGCGCGAAATGCCCGATCTGGTGCTGCTCGACATCATGATGCCGGGCGAAGACGGTCTCTCGCTCACCCGCCACCTGGTCGAAACGCGGCGGATCCCGGTGATCCTGCTTACTGCACGCAGCGAAGCGATGGACCGCATTCTCGGGCTGGAAATGGGCGCCGACGATTATGTCGTCAAACCGTTCGAGCCGCGCGAGCTGGTCGCACGGATCCGCTCGGTTCTGCGCCGCGCGGCACGCGAACCTGCCGCCAATGATGCGGACGACTGGCATTACCTGTTCGAAGGCTGGCGGCTTGACCCGCTCAAGCGCCGGCTGACCGATCCGCAGGGCACGCTGGTGCCGCTATCCACCGCCGAATTCCGCATGCTGATGGCCTTCCTCGACCACCCGCGCGAAGTGCTCGACCGCGACCGCCTGCTCGACATGGTGCAGGGCCGCGAAGCGCATCTGTTCGACCGCGCGGTCGATAACCAGGTGAGCCGGCTGCGCCGCAAGATCGAGCCTGAACGGGGCGCACCGCAACTGATTCTGACGGTGCGGGGCGGCGGCTACCGCTTCGCCTCCGATGTGACCCGTATCGCGGCAGTTACCGACTGATGCGCCGTTTCCTTCCCCGCAGCCTGACGGGTCAGGTCATGCTTGTGCTCGCACTGGGCCTGCTGGTTGGCCAGGCGATCTCGGGCGTGCTGCTGCTGCGCGCAGCCGAACAGCGGCGCGATACAGCGGTGGTCAACCAGCTGGCGCTGCGGATCGTAACCGCCGACGAGCGCGGCGCCATGCGCCAGGCCTTGCGCGAGGCCCGCTGGGCCGAACGCGGCCAATCGCCGCGGCCTGCCCTGATCCGCCGGGGCCAGCGGATCGAAACCGCGGCGCGATCGCCCCTGCTGCCCGGTGAGCGGCGTGCGCCCCGCTATGAAGCGGCGCTGCGCGAAGTGCTGGCCGAACAGGGGATCGAACCGCGCCAGATTGTCATCACCACCAGGCTGGCCGGAGAGGATCCGGTGGTGCTGGCCCGCCCGCGCCTGCAACAGCGGATCGATCCTGCAGGCTGGCGCGATCGCCGTATCGCCGTGGCCGGGATCGAACGCAGCGATGGGTCGGGCTGGATGGTGGTGCGCCAGCCGCTGCCGCCCCGCGCGCAGCGCGTGATCGGCACGATCATTTTCCAGACGCTGGTGATCTTCGCGGTGCTGTTCGCGCTGCTGGCGTTCGTCTTGCGGCGGATGACGCGGCCGCTGGCGGAGCTGACCGCGCGCCTCGGCGACGATGGCCACAGGCCCGGCGAAGCGCCGCTGCTGGAAGAGCGCGGCCCGCAAGATATGCGCGCGCTGATTGCCGCCTACAACGCCATGGAAACGCGCATCGCGGCGCTGCTGGGCGAGAAAGACGTCATGTTGGGTGCAATCGGGCACGATCTCAAGACGCCGCTCGCTGCGCTGCGGGTACGGATCGAAAGTGTTCCTGACGAGAGCCAGCGGCAACGGATGGCGCAGGTGATCGAGGACATCACCCACACGCTCGACGATATTCTTGAACTTGCCCGCGTGGGCAAATCGGGCGAGGCGACCGAACGCACCGACCTGGCCGCGCTGGTCGGCGCGGTGGTGGGCGAATACGAGGACATGGGCAAGCCGGTCGAACTGGGCGAGGCGCCGAGGATCGCGCTGTCCATGCGCCCGATCCTGATGCGCCGCGCCCTGCGCAATCTGATCGACAATGCGCTGCGCTATGGCGAGCGCGCCGCAGTTACCATCACCACCGGCGATGGCCAGGCCGCGATCTCCATTTGCGACGAGGGGCCGGGCATTCCCGCCGGCCAGATCGCCGCGATGCTCGAACCCTTCGCGCGAGGCGAGGCCAGCCGCAATCGCGCCACCGGCGGCGCGGGCCTGGGCCTCACGCTGGCACGTGCGATCGTGCTGCAACATGGTGGCAAGCTGGTGCTGGCCAACCGGCCCGAGGGTGGCCTGCGCGCGGAGATAAGGCTGCCGCTTTAGCGAATTCTCACCGCATCAGACTGCCCAGGATGTTGCGGACGAAAGCCGTGGCGCCGGTGCGCAACGGATCGGCGCCCGACTTCTTGCCCAGCACCGCGGCGACCGCGATCGACGCGATCGACCCCGCTGCGGCCTTGGCCGCGCCCTTGCCGGCCTTCTCCCACACCGACGGCGTTTTGCGCGCCTGTTTGCGTACTTCCGCTTCGCCCTGCTCGGCCACTTCCTGCGCGGTAGCCGCAGCATCGGCCGCTTTCTGTGCCAGCGCTTCCTCGGCGCTGGCGCGGTCGACCGCCTGGTCGTATTTGCCGTCGAGCGGGCTGACCGACTGGATGATCGCACGCTCCTTGGGAGTCAGCGGCCCCAGGCGGCTGCGCGGCGGCTTGACCAGCGTGCGCTGCACCACTCTGGGCGCACCATCGCCGTCAAGCGTCGAGACCAGCGCCTCGCCCACTTTCAGCTCGGTGATCGCTTCGGCAACGTCGAGTTCGGGATTGATCCGGAAGGTTTCCGCAGCCGCCTTGATCGCGCGCTGGTCGCGCGGGGTGAAAGCGCGCAGCGCGTGCTGCACCCGGTTGCCGAGCTGGCCTGCCACTTCCTCGGGGATGTCGATCGGGTTCTGGGTGACGAAATAGACGCCTACGCCCTTCGAGCGGATCAACCGCACGACCTGCTCGATCTTCTCCTGCAGCGCCCTGGGCGCATCGTCGAACAGCAGGTGCGCCTCGTCGAAGAAGAACACCAGCTTCGGCTTTTCCGGATCGCCCACTTCGGGCAACGTCTCGAACAGCTCGGCAAGCAGCCACAGGAGGAAAGTGGCGTAGAGCTTGGGGCTGCGCATCAGCTGGTCGGCGGCCAGCACATTGACATAGCCGCGCCCCTGCTCGTCCACTTTCAGGAAATCGTCGATCTCGAGCGCGGGTTCGCCGAAGAACCGGTCGGCCCCCTGCGCCTCGAAGCTCAGCAGCTGGCGCTGGATCGTGCCCACGGTCGGCTTGGCGACATTGCCATAGGTTCCTGAAAGCTCCGCCGCATTCTCGGCCGCCCAGGCCAGCACCGCCTGCAGATCGCCGAAATCGAGCAGCAGCAGTCCGTTCTCGTCAGCATGGCGGAACACGATCTGCAGGACCCCTTCCTGCGTCTCGTTGAGATCGAGTAGCCGGCTCAGCAGCAGCGGGCCCATTTCCGACACAGTGGTGCGGATCGGATGGCCCTGCTCGCCATAGAGATCCCAGAACACCACCGGATTGTCGGCATAGGCATAGTCATCCATGCCCAGTTCCTTGGCGCGCGCTTCCAGCTTGTCGGCATGCTTGAAAGTGGGCGAGCCCGGCATGGCGATCCCGGCCAGGTCGCCCTTCACATCGGCCACGAACACCGGCACGCCTTCGGCCGAAAAGCTTTCCGCGAGGCCCTGCAGCGTCACGGTCTTGCCGGTGCCGGTCGCCCCCGCGATCAGTCCGTGCCGGTTGGCGCGCGACAGGTCGAGATACTGCTTCTCGCCATTGGCGGCGAGCCCGATGAAGATGCTGCCCATGGTGTCTGCCTTGCGTCCCTTGTCCCGCCTACTGCCGATGCCGTTGTGCGCAGCCGGGGCGGAGCGGTCAAGTACTCGACTTGTCGCGCGAAAGCGGTAAGGCAGGCGCCATGGGCCAAGTCGCTCCCTTCATCCTGCTCGACGATGCGCGCGCCGATGGCGCTGCGCCCGCGCACCTCTACGAGAACCCTCGCCGGGTGTTTGTCGCACAGCGCGCCGAAGAGGTGGCTGCCGTGCTGGCCGAGGCCGACGCAGCGCGGCGCGCCAGTGGCGGATCGCTGGCGGGCTATATCGCCTATGAAGCAGGCCTCGCGCTCGAGCCGAAGCTGGCGCCGCTGGCCGATGCACGCAGCGGGGCCATGGGCCCGCTCGTATGGCTGGGCCTGTTTGACCAGGTCGAGGAAATCCCGGCCACAGAAGTGCCCGCCTGGCTCGCTGCGCGCGCTGAGGGCGCCGGGGGAGAGGGCTCGATCGGCCCGATGGAGCCCCAGCTGTCGACCGGCGGCTATACCGCGGCGTTCGATGCCTTGCAGGAAGCCATCCGCGCCGGTGACATCTACCAGGTCAATCTCACCTATCAGCTGGCCGGATCCTATCGCGGCGATCCAGTGGCGCTCTATGCCGCGCTGCGCCCGGTGGCCCAGGCCGGCTATGGCGGGCTGGTGTTCGACGGTTCGCACTGGCTGCTGAGCCTCTCGCCGGAGCTGTTCGCCTCGCTCAAGGGCACCGAGGCCAAGGTCAAGCCGATGAAAGGCACCCGCCCGCGCGCAGCCGATCGGGATACGGACGATGCGTTGCGCGCCGAGCTGGCCGGATCGGAAAAGGACAAGGCCGAAAACCTGATGATCGTCGACCTCATGCGTAACGATCTGTCGCGCGTGGCCGAAGCTGGCAGCGTGCGGGTTGACGCACCCTTCACGGTCGAAAGCTATCCCACGGTGCACCAGATGGTTTCGACCGTGCGCGCACGATTGCAGCCCGGCCGGAGTGCGCTCGACCTGGTGCGCGCGATCTTCCCCTGCGGTTCGATCACCGGCGCGCCCAAGATCCGCGCGATGGAGCTGATCGATGCCGCCGAACGCGATGCTCGCGGGCCCTATTGCGGGGCGATCGGGCGGATCGATGCCAATGGCGATGCGGCTTTCAACGTTGCGATCCGCACCCTGCGGCTGACCCCCGAAGAGAACAATCGCGGGCGCGCGGTGATGGGGGTCGGCTCGGCCATCGTCGCCGACAGCGAAGCCATGGCCGAACGCCGCGAATCCGAAGTGAAGGCCGGCTTCCTGCGCCGCGCCGCGCCCGATCACCGCGCTGCCGATTGCGACCTGATCGAGACCATGCTGTTCGACCCCGACAGCGGCATCGACCTGCTCGAACTGCATCTCGAGCGGATCAAGGCCTCGGCCGCCGAACTGGGTTTCTCGTTCGACCGCCACGCCGCGCGCAACCAGATCCAGGCGCTGTGCTTCACGCTGGGCGCGCGCAGCAAGGTACGGCTGCTGGCCTCGCGCCGCGGTGCGCTGGCGCTTGAGGCGGAGCCAGCCCCGACCGCACCAGAGGCACCGCTCGCCTGTATCGCACTGCCGCTGCCGGTGGACCCGGGCGACTGGCGTCTGCGCCACAAGACCAGCGATCGCGGCTTCTACGCGGAGGCGCTGGCCGCCGCACGCGGCGAAGGCGCCGACGAGGCGCTGCTGGTCGATCCGCACGGAAGGGTGACCGAAGGCAGCTACACCAGCGTGTTCGTCGAACGCGACGGTGTTTTACTCACTCCGCCGCTCGCGCTGGGCCTGCTGCCCGGCGTGCTGCGCCGCTCGCTGATCGAGACAGGCAGGGCGCGCGAAGCGGAACTCGCGCTGGATGACCTTGCCGATGGTTTCTGGCTGGGCAACGCGGTGCGCGGCCTCGTCAAAGCGCGGCTGCTGCCATGATCGAGATCCTTTACGAAGACGGCGAAGCCCTGGTGATCGACAAGCCAGGCGGCCTGCCGATCGAGCGCCCACGCAAGGGCGGCGCTTCGCTGGAGGATCACCTCGACCGCTTGCGGCTCGGCTTCCAGCGCCCGCCGGTGCCGGTCCATAGGCTCGATACCGACACCAGCGGCTGCCTGCTGCTGGCGCGCAATCCCAAGGCGCTGGCGCGGTTCTCGCGGGCTTTCGAGGAACGCGCGGTCTCCAAGACCTATCTCGGCCTGGTGGCGGGCGAACTGGCTGAAACCGAAGGCCGGATCGAACTGGCGCTGTCGAAGATCAGCTCGGCCGAAAAGGGCTGGCGCATGATCCCGGCGAAGAAAGGCAAGCCTTCGATCACCGAGTGGCAGCGCTTGTGGGTGGGTGACGGCACCTCTCTGGTAGAGTTCCGCCCGGTGACCGGTCGCACCCACCAGATCCGCGTGCACGCAGCCTCCGGCCTCGGCTTCGCGCTGGTGGGCGATCCGGTCTATGGTCGGCCCGATCCACGCTGCAGGCGCACCATGCTGCACGCATCGAGCCTGGTTGTGCGGCGCGGCGAGAAGACACCGATCGTGGCGACGAGCCCCTTGCCAGCTGATTTCGCGGCCTTCGGCGTGCAGGCGATGGACCAATGGACAGCGCCAGCCTGATCGAGCGCGCACTGGCGCTGGTCGAGGAAAGCTTCCTTGCTGGAAGCGGGCCTGGCGGGCAGAACGCGAACAAGGTTGCAACCGAGGTGCAGCTGCGCGTCAACGTGTTCCGGCTGGGCCTCACGCCCGAGGTGTTCGCACGGCTCAAGCAGCTGGCAGGCAGCAGACTGACCTCGGCGGGCGACCTGCTGGTCAATTCCAAGGCGCATCGCACGCAGGAAGCGAATCGCGCCGAGGCGCGGGCCAAGCTGGCGGATCTTCTGCAACAGGCGCAGCGAAAGCCGCGAAAGCGCGCCAAAAGCAGGGTCAACCGGGTAGGCAAGTTCGAACGGCTCAAATCCAAGAAGGCACGCGGCACCGTGAAGGCCAATCGCGGCAAGGTGACCCGCGGCGACTGGTGAGCGCGCTGCCAGCTTGACTTTTTCCGGTGAATCGGCAAATGCGCGCCGCGTAGAGGGCGGCGCTGCGCGCGCCGCCTGTTGTTTTTTGGCCTTCAACGGCCGCATTCGATTTTAGGAACACGCCATGGCGAAGCCCGCAACCGTCAAGATCCGGCTGGTCTCGACCGCTGACACCGGTTTCTTCTACGTCACGAAGAAGAACCCGCGCAACACCACCGAGAAGATGAGCTTCCGCAAGTATGATCCGGTCGCGCGCAAGCACGTCGAGTTCAAGGAAGCCAAGATCAAGTGATCAGGCGCGGGCACCGGGCTGGCCCGGTGTTCCTGGCGGGGTTCATTGACGGTCAAGGCCCGGCGTTCCAAAAAGCGCGGCATGACTGATACG
Organism: Erythrobacter sp.; assembly: GCA_049421965.1. Classification (GTDB taxonomy): domain Bacteria; phylum Pseudomonadota; class Alphaproteobacteria; order Sphingomonadales; family Sphingomonadaceae; genus Erythrobacter. The sequence goes on along the minus strand of JBMSNZ010000031.1, from coordinate 3,972 downwards.
CATCTTTTCCCGATTGGACGGCCGCTTCGCGCTGCGCTGGCGGCCGTTTTGCTTGGTGCGGTGCCCGCGGCAACCGCGCTGCTGGCGCCAATCCAGAGTGTCGTGGCCGCCGAAGGTGACCTCGACCGCGCGGTTGCCGCCTTGCGCGGCATTGCGACGCTCAAGGCCGATTTCTCGCAAACCGACCGGCTGGGGCAGGTGGCGCGCGGCGTGATGACCTTGAAGCAGGGCGGCAAGATCCGCTTCGAATACGAGAAGGGCATTCCGCTGCTCGTCGTGTCGAACGGACGCTCGCTCTATCTGGTCGATTACGAGGTGCGGCAGGTGCAGCGTTGGCCGATCCGCAATTCGCCGCTGGGCGCATTGCTCGATCCCAATCGCGATGTCAGCCGCTTCGGCAAGCTGGTGCCCACCGGCAATCCCGATGTGGTCAGCATCGAGGTGCGCGATCCCAAGCGGCCCGAGTTCGGCATGATCACCATGATCTTCGTGCGCGATGCCGGCGCACCGGGCGGGCTCGAGCTCAACAGCTGGGTAGCGCTCGATGCACAGAATCAGCGCACCACCGTACGGCTGCGCAATCACCGCTATGGCGTAGCGGTGGCGGACAGTGCCTTCAGCTTCAAGGATCCGCGCACGACGTCTCGTCGCCCGGGGTGAACGCTTCAACCCTCGGCAGTTGTAGGAATGCGACAAAATACCTGGCGCCATTCATTTACGTGAAAGCCGATTGCGGGTAGATTGCTCGGGCAAGGCGAGCGAAGGCGGGTTTCCCCCCTGTTGCCCCAACCTTCACGAAGGCCGCCTTGTCCAAGCGTGACGAACGCTCAAAGGAACCCTCGTGCCAATGCCCCCGGCACGAGGGTTTTCCTTTGCCTGCCCGCTAGGCTGCCTACCAGCCCAGCGCCCTGGTGATGATCTGGTAGATCACGTTCTGCTCGATCACGCCGCGCACCCGCTGTGCACCCGGCCCCTGGCCATAGAGCGCCACATCCTCCCCGCCATGGGTTTCGCTGCCGAGCGGGATGGTCGATTGCTGGCGCGCCTTGACCCCGGTCTCAGGCATCGGCCGTTCGGGCTTGCCCGCGATCGCCCCCGGCCCGTTGCCATAGCCAAGCGTGGTATAGGGCTTCCCGTCCTCGGCCAGCGCCGGCCCGCTATCGTCCCCGCCCGCGCCTTCGCCGCCGATCGGTGAATGGACCAGGCCCAGAATGTCGTTGCCGCGCTTGGGATAGCCCGAAATGGTGAAGACGTGGCTGTGGTCGGCGGTGACCAGGATCAGCGTTTCAGCGGGATCCGTGTGGTCGATTGCATACTGGATCGCGCGCGCGAATTCGACCCCTTCCTCCAATGCATAGCCCGCTTGCCCGGCATGATGGCCATGGTCGATCCGGCCGGATTCGACCATCAGGTAATAGCCTTCGGGATCGCCCTTGAGCCGCGTGATCGCCTGCGCGGTCATTTCGGTAAGGGTCGGCTCGGTCGAAGCCGCCGTCCGGTCGACCGTGTAGGTCATGTGGCTGGGCGAGAACAGCCCCAGCACCGGCTTGCCCTGCGGCGCGGCCGCGAGCTGCGCTGCGGTTTCGACATAGGTTCCGCCGGTGCGCGCGGCCCATTCGCCCGGCAGGTCGGCGCCCGGTTCAAGCCGCCGCCCGCCCTTGTCCGCTCCGAAGAAGCCCGCCTTGCCGCCGCCCAGCGCAATGTCGAACGGCTTCGAGACCAGTTGGGTTGCAATATCGGTGCAGCCCTGTGCCCTCGCCTGCGCCGGCATGGTGGAATCCGCTTCCCAGTCGCGATCGGGGCTGCGGGCATAGACGCTGGCGGGCGTTGCATGGGTGATCCGCGCGGTCGAGACCACGCCCAGCGCGAGGCCGCGCCTGGTCGCTTCCTCGCCCAGCAGCGGCAATGGTTGCTTCAGCGAAGTGGCGCAATCGCCATGCGGTGTTTCCGGCCCGACCCCCAGCATGCCGATCCGGGTCTTCTGGCCCGAATGGATCGCGGTGGCGGTGCCCGCGCTGTCGGGCACCTGGGCATTGGTGTTGTAGGTCTTGACCAGCGCGACATTGCCGAACCGCTCGAACGGGAGAACAAATTCCTCGCCGCTCTGCCCCTGCTTCTGCCCGGCATAGATGCGCATCGCCGTGATGGTCGAAATGCCCATCCCGTCGCCGATGAACAGGATCACGTTCTTCGCGCCTGGTTCTGCCGGGGCAGCGGCCGAGGCGCTGGCCACCGATCCTTGCGAATTGCCCGCCGCCCCGCAGGCGGACAGGGGCAGTGCCGTCAGTGCGGCGAGCAGCGACATCTTGCGCGTGAGATTCATCGGGCGTTCTCCTCCGCTGCCTTCGCTATCGCGTGCGAAGATGACAGGGAAGCGAAACCTGCGGGGCTAGACCATCGCGCGGCCGCCGCCTAAGTGCTCGGCCATGGTCTCTATCGCAACCTGGAACATCAATTCGGTGCGGCTGCGGCTGCCGATCGTCGAACGCTTTCTGAACGAGGAAGCGCCCGATGTGCTGTGCCTGCAGGAGATCAAGTGCCAGGAGCACCAGTTCCCGGCCGAGGAACTGGCGGCGCTCGGCTATGTCCACCAGGCGGTGCATGGCCAGAAGGGCTATCACGGCGTGGCGACGGTCAGCCGCATCCCGCTGAAAGAGCTCACGCGGCACGACTGGCAGGACAATGGCGAGGCGCGCCATGTCGGCGTCGAATTGCTGGGCGCAGGGCAGGGGATCGTGGTCGAGAACGTCTATGTCCCGGCCGGAGGCGACGAGCCCGATCGCACTATCAACCCGAAGTTCGGCCAGAAGCTCGATTTCCTCGAGCGGATGACCCGCTGGGCCGAGCGGGTTGATCGCCCCACACTGATCGTGGGCGATTTCAACATTGCTCCGCTCGAATGCGATGTGTGGAACCACAAGCAATTGCTCAAGGTCGTCAGCCATACGCCGGTCGAGGTCGAGACGCTGCAACGCTTCAAGGACGCGCATGGCTGGACCGATATCGGGCGAGAATTCCTACCGGATCCCCAGCGCTATTACAGCTGGTGGAGCTATCGCTCGGCCGACTGGAAAGCGAATGATCGCGGGCGCCGGCTCGACCACATGTGGGCCAGCCCGCAGCTGGCAAGCCAGGCGATCGGCCACCGGCTGCGTGAGGATGCGCGCGACTGGGACAAGCCGAGCGACCACGTTCCGCTGATCACGGAGTTCCGTCTCTGACCGCGCCTTCGCCCGCCCGCCGGGTCGCGCAAGCGATTGACGCGCTGCGCCATGGCTGGCCGCTGGCTTTCGACGGCGGGCCAGTGCTGCTGCCGGCGGAAACCGCGATCGCCGCCGGAGCCAGCGCGCCGCTGATGCTGATTTCTGCCGCGCGCGCAGTGACTCTCAAGCTTGCCAACCAGCGCGACGCGGCGGTGCCGCATGCGCCGGTGCTGATCCGCGGCGGTGAAGCCTTCACCCTCGCCGAAGCCCGCGCAGTGGCGGATCCGGCGCTCGATCTCTCGAACCCGTTCAAGGGCCCCTACAGGGCCGAGCCGCTCGGCTGGGCAGGAATTGCCGAAGCCGCGCTCGAACTCGCCCGGATTGCAGGCATACTGCCGGCGTTCCTGGTCGATCCGGCTGGGGCTGGCGAAACCGTGCCGGTGGCCGCCAGCGACCTTGGGCATTGGGCTGACCGCGCGCAGCTCGCCATCGCAACCCGCGCCCGCCTGCCGGTTGCCGCCAGCGAAAGTGCGGAGATCGTCGCCTTCCGAAGTGCTGACGACACGCGCGAACATGTCGCGCTGGTGATAGGCGTGCAGAGCGGCGATGTGGTGCCGCTGGTGCGGCTCCATTCCGAATGCCTGACCGGCGACATCCTCGGCAGCCTCAAATGCGATTGCGGGCCGCAGCTCGATGCCGCGCTGGCGGCGATGGCGCAGGAAGCGGCAAAGGGGGGCTGGGGCGTGTTGCTCTATTTGCGGCAGGAAGG
>JBMSNZ010000030.1:0-19695 GCA_049421965.1 Erythrobacter sp. | reverse complement strand
AGCGACGCCGGAGCGCGCGCAAAGTGTCCACGGGGAAGCGGGTGCCCAATTCACGCTCGATCGCCGAGGGCACGATCGGTGCCCGCCGCGCTCTCGCGCGGGCCGAATGGAGCCGCGCGGCCAGCGGCGCCATGCCCTGCCGTGGCTTGAGCGGATTGCCCGGCGAAACCAGCCACCAGACCTCGTCGAGCCCGAGCGCCTCGATCGCGAAACGCGAAATGGCACGATGCCCGCCGTGGGCCGGATTGAAGCTGCCGCCCAGCAGCCCGGTGCGCACGGGGGCCATGCCGCGCAAGATCAGGCGCCTTGCCGGTTGGCCATCAGGGGCGGGTCTGGCCGCTGCCGCGCACCTGCCATTTGTAGGTCGTCAGCCCTTCAAGCGCGACCGGCCCGCGCGCATGGAGGCGCCCTGTGGCAATGCCGATCTCCGCGCCAAGGCCGAACTCGCCGCCATCGGCGAATTGCGAGGAGGCATTGTGCATCACGATGGCGCTGTCGACTTCGGCCAGAAAACGCTCGGCCGCTGCAGCATCGGCGGTGATGATCGCATCGGTGTGGGCCGAGGAATGGCGCGCGATATGCGCCAGCGCCTCTTCCAGCCCGTCCACCATGGCGACCGAAGCCACTGCGGCGAGATATTCGGTATCCCAGTCATTGTCGCTGGCCTTGACCACGCGCGGATCCAGCGCCGCAATCCTGGCGTCGCCACGCACCTCGCAGCCCGCATCGATCAGCGCGCCGACCAGTTCCTTCGCCTCGGAAAACCCGCTGTCGATCAGCAGCGTTTCGAGCGAGCCGCAGATCCCTGTCCGGCGCAGCTTGGCATTGATGACCACATCGCGCGCCATCGCCGGATCGGCCGCCACATGGACATAGGTGTGGCAGATCCCGTCAAGATGCGCGAGCACGGGCACGCGCGCATCGGCCTGGACCCGCGCGACCAGCCCCTTGCCACCGCGCGGAACGATCATGTCGATCAGCCCGGCAGCCTTGAGCATTTCGCCCACCGCCGCGCGGTCCTGCGTCGGGATCAGTTGCACGGCTTCGGGCGAGACCCCGCCCGCACCCAGCCCGCGCACCAGCGCGGCATGGATCGCGCGGTTCGAATTCACCGCTTCGCTGCCGCCGCGCAGCAAGGCCGCATTGCCGGCCATCACACACAAGGCCGCAGCATCTGCCGTCACATTGGGCCTGCTTTCGTAGATGATCCCGATCGTCCCGATCGGCACGCGCACGCGGCTGAGCCGCAAGCCGTTGGGCCGCTCGACCGTGTCGATTACCTGCCCAACCGGATCGGGCAGGTTTGCAACCGCCTCGACCCCGGCAGCCACCCCTTCCAGCCGCGCCTCGTCAAGCCGCAGCCGGTCAAGCATGGCCGGTGACAGGCCATTGGCCTCGCCGGCAGCGAGGTCGCGCGCATTGGCCTCGAGTATGACGGCGGCATCTTCGCGCAGCGCGGCTGCCGCCTTCATCAGCGCGGCCGCCTTGGCTGCGCGTGGCAGCGAGGCCAGCATGCGCTGCGCGGCGCGCGCCTTGCGCGCCAGGCGCTCTACCAGAGCGGCGGTGTCTTCGGTGCGGGTGTCTGCAAGCGTTGCCATGGTCTGTCCCTTAGCACCGCTCTTGCCGCCTGTCAGGATGCCGCGCGATGGCGGAAATTCCCCTTCCGCCCGGCCCCGTTTCACGCCGCCATTTCGATTCGAGGACATGCCTGAGGCCAACGTAAACGATTCATCCCGCTTTGGTTTCGACTCGGCCCTTGGCCAGTGGACTCGATTCGACCTCGCGGGTGCGCTTTGCTAGCGGCCGAATCGGGTCAGCCAAGCGAAAGCCACAAAGGGGTCGCCTTGTTCAACTTCATTCCCGCCAGCGGTTGGGGCGATCGCTTGCGGCGTTGGTTCCCGGACCGAGAGTTCTTCATGCGGTCCCAGGGGCAAGTCCGCTTTATCCGGATTTCCTCGCGCGTGCAGATGGCTGCCGCGGCGATTGCGCTTGCCTTGCTGGTCGGCTGGGGCGTCTCCATGGGCGCCATGGCGTGGTCGCAGTATCGCGCGCAGGCCGATCGGGCGACGCTGCTGGAGCGCGAAGCGCGTGTGGCCAAGTCCGAAGAACGGCTCGATGCCTACGGCAGCGACCTCGAAGGCGTGAAGGACGATCTGGTCAAGCGCCAGGAATTCCTCGAAGCGATGGTGCCGATGCTGCCCGACGATGTGCGGGCCGATGAAACCGTTTCCAATTCCTCGGATGAAGCTGCCAAGACAATCGAGAAAGTGAGCGCGCTGCTGCCGCAGGCGCGCGGCCTCGCCGAGATCGAGGCGCGGCAGCTTGCTTTTGCCGAACGGCTGACCCGCTATGCCGACCGCCGCGCCAAGCGCGCCGAGCTGGCAATCCGCACATTGGGCCTCGACCCCAGGGTGATGCTGCGGCGGGCCGACCGCCAAGCGATGGGTGGTCCGCTCGAGATTCTCGCAACCTCTGCCAATGGCGACATCGATCCGCGCTTCGAGCGCCTCGGGCTCAGCCTGGCGCGGATGGCCGCGCTCGAGCAAAGCCTCGACGGCATTCCCCAGGTCAGCCCGGCAAGCCGGCTGCAAACGCAGCTTTCCTCGGGCTTCGGTTACCGCCGCGACCCCTTCACCGGCCGGGCTGCGATGCATTCGGGCCTCGACTTCAAGGGCCCCGTCGGCGCGCCGATCTTCGCAGCCGCCGAGGGCCGGATCCGGTTCGTCGGGCGCAAGCAGGGCTATGGCAATGTCGTGGAGATCGATCACGGCAATGGCGTGATGACCCGTTATGCCCACCTCTCGCGCTTTGCCGCGAAGGTCGGCCAGCCCGTGGGCGCCGGCGATGTGATCGCCGCGCTAGGCAATACCGGCCGTTCGACCGGCCCCCACCTTCATTTCGAAGTGCGCATCAATGACCGCGCGGTCAATCCGCGCCCATTCCTGGAGAAAGCGCAACATGTTCTCAAGAAAGCCCGCGGACGAGACGCGGCCGACCGGACCAGCTAGACCCATGGCCAATTCCTCGACCTTTTCCGTTATCGGCCGCGATGTTTCCATCAAGGGTGACATCAGCGCCTCGGCCGATCTTCACATCGACGGCGCGATCGAAGGCGACATCGCCTGCGCATCACTGGTGCAAGGCGAGACCAGCGCGATCACCGGGGCCATCACCGCAGAGACGGCGCGGCTGGCTGGCAAGGTCACCGGTTCGATCCGCGCGCGCGAGCTCGTGATCCTGCGCAGCGCCCGGATTGACGGCGACGTGCATTACGAAGCCCTGACGATCGAGCAGGGCGCCCAGGTTGACGGGCGTTTTGCCCATGGCGCACGCGGGCGCGTGACCGATGCCGTTGCAATCAAGCCCGGCAGCGACAGCGACGAGCCCAAGCTGGGCCTGGTGAGCTGATTTCCCCTTGAGGGTCGCAAACGGAGGGCGCCCCGCAAGGGCGCCCTCTTGCGTTTGAGGGGTTGCCGCGAGCCCGGTGGCTATAGAACTTCGGCCCGCAATGCCTTGCGATCGAGCTTCCCGATGATCGTGCGCGGCAGCGCCTCGCGCAGCACGACTTGGTCAACCCGCTCGTGCTTGCCGACCCTTGCATTGAGCCATGTGCGCAGTTCTTCCGCGCTCTCACCAGCGCCGTCGTCAAGGCGCACGAAGGCGCGCGGCACTTCGCCGAGGTATTCGTCAGGCACGCCGATCACCAGCACTTCCTTGACCGAAGGATGCTGCAGCATCACGTCTTCGACCTGGCTTGGGAACACCTTGAACCCACCTACCGCGATCATGTCCTTGATGCGATCGACGATCTTTAGGAAGCCGTCCTCGTCCACCACCGCGACATCGCCGGTACGCAGCCAGACCTTGCCATCGCGTTCGAACAGCACTTCGGCCGAAGCTTCGGGCCGGTTCCAGTAGCCGCGCATCACCTGCGGCCCGGACACGGCCAGCTCGCCCGGCTCGCCCTCGGGCGCGAGCCGCATCGGATCTTCCTTGTCGAGGAGAAGTACCTCGGTGCCCGGAACCACCTGGCCAATCGTGCCGCGCTTGCGCACCCCCTCGTAGGGATTGACCGAGACCACGCCCGAACTTTCGGTAAGCCCATAGCCTTCGACCAGCCTGACGCCGGTCAGTTCCTCGAACCGCGAATGGACCGGCGCGGGCATCGGAGCGCCGCCCGAAATGCAGGCTTTGAGCGAGGAGAAATCGGTGCGTCCGAAATCCTTGTGGTCCAGCAGCGCCTGGAACATCGTCGGCACGCCGGGAAAGCCGGTGGTCCGCTTGCCTGCGATTGTCGCCAGAACCTGTCCGGCATCGAAGCGCGGGACCATCGCGATCGCGGCGCCGCTGGCAACCGCGTGATTCAGCAGCGCAGTATTGGCGAAGACATGAAAGAAGGGCAGCGCACCCATGAACACTTCGGTTTCGGGGTTAGGGAAGGGATTGATCGCCGCAACCTGCCGCGCATTGATCGAAAGGTTGGCGTGGGTGAGCATCGCGCCCTTGGGCCGCCCGGTGGTGCCACCGGTATATTGCAGAAGCGCCAGATCGGTTGGAGCAAGCGCCACGGCTGGGAGTCGCGCGGTGGCACCAAGGCACAGGTCGCGCCAGCGCAGCACGGTGTCGCCGTAACCGATCCGCGCAATTTTGCTGCGGCCCAGCAGCCGCAACGCGAGTCCCTTGGGCCAGGGCAGCATGTCCGCCAGTGACCCGACCGCCAGCGTTTCGAGGTCGGAAGCATCGAGGACCGCACGGGCATTGGTGTAGAGCTCGGGCACATCGAGCGTCACCAGCAGCCGCGTACCCGAATCCGCCACCTGATGGCTGAGTTCGTCAACCGTGTAGAGTGGCGAGAAATTCACGACCACCGCGCCGGCCATCATCGCGCCGTAATAGGCGGCGGCATAGATCGGCACATTGGGCAAGAACAGGCCGACCCGGTCACCCGGCGCGATTCCGCGCGCAATCAGGCCCGCGGCAAAGCGCTGCGCTTGGGCGTGGATCGCGCGATAGCTGTAGGTGCGGCCAAGGAAGTGCAGGAACGGCGCATCGCCGCGCGTGGCGACCATGCGCCCGAACATCTCGGGCAGCGTGAGCGGCTCGAACCTTGTGTCCCACGGGACGGGGTGGTGATACTGCGCCTTGCTGACATCCATGTCAGCAAAGATGGCGCAACGCCTTGTGGTGCACAAGCGAAACCTTCGCCGGAAAAGCCTGCCTGTGCCGGGACTTACTCGCTCGCGTCAGCCTCGGCAGCCCGCTTCACGGCAAGCCATGCTTCGGCTTCGGCTTCCTGCGCAGCTTCGGTTGCGGCCTGCTCGGCTGCCAGCCGTTCGGCGCGCAGTTCCTCGATCAGCTTTTCCTTGTCGCTGCGATTGTCTCCATCCGCTGCCGCGCTGGCCTCGATCCCGGCGCGCTTGGCAGCCTTGGCGACCAGCGCGTCAAGCTCGCGCTGCGAACACAGGCCCAGCGTCACGGGATCCTTGGGCTGGATGTTCTGGATGTTCCAGTGGGTGCGCTCACGGATCGCGGTGATGGTGTTGCGGGTGGTGCCGATCAGGCGGGAAATCTGCGCATCCGAGACTTCGGGGTGATTGCGCAGGATCCAGGCGATGCCATCGGGCTTGTCCTGGCGCTTCGAGACCGGGGTGTAGCGCGGCCCCTTGGTGCGGGTCACTTCGACCGGCGCCTGCTGCATCTTGAGGCGGTATTCGGGGTCAGCCTGGCCGCGTTCGATCTCGGCCTGGGTGAGCTCGCCCGAATGCACCGGATCGCGCCCGGTGTATTTGCTGCCGGCAAGGTCGTCTGCCATGGCCTGGACCTCGAGAATGTGGATGCCGCAGAAGTCGGCAATCTGCTCGAAGCTCAGTGCGGTATTGTCGACCAGCCAGGTGGCGGTGGCGTGCGGCATCAGCGGAGTGGGCTGAGTTGACCCTTGGGCCATGGTAGTGCTCCCTTGCGGATATCGGGCGTAAAAATAGAAGGGCCGCCCCTCGCGGAGCGGCCGTCTTGCCTGGGTAGATAGGGGAGCGCGGCGGATTCGGCAAGCGGAATGGCCCCGACACGCAGAACCACCCGGCCAAGTGCTACAATGCGCGCCCGGCCGGTTCGTCGCGCGCCGCCAGCCCATCAAGGAACTGCGCGGTGGCCAGTTCCCAACTGAACCCGGCCCCATAGGCGGCGCATTCCTGGCGGCTGCAGTAGCGCGCGGCATCGATCGCGCGGTAGAGCTCGTCCGACAATGCGCCAACCCGGTCGGTCACAATGTCGCGCGGCCCCGGCACCGGGAAGGCCGCAACAGGCGTGCCACAGGCCAGCGCTTCGATGATCACCAGCCCGAAAGTGTCGGTACGACTGGGAAAGACGAACACGTCGGCCCCGGCATAGCAGCCGGCCAACTCGCGCCCGCCGCGCTTGCCCAGGAAAACGGCATCGGGAAAGCGGGCCTGGAGTTCGGCGCGGGCCGGCCCGTCACCCACCACCACCTTGGTGCCGGGATAGTTGCAGGCGAGAAAGGCCTCGATGTTCTTTTCGACCGCGACCCGCCCGACATAGAGCAGGATCGGGCCGGGCAGGCCCGTCAGCTCTGGCGGGGGCGGCGCGTCGGGCGAGAAGCATGCGAGATCAACCCCGCGGCCCCAGCGGTGCAGCCGCTCCACGCCATGGTCGGCCAGCTCGCGGCTGATGCTGTCCGTTGCCACCATTACGCGCCGGGCCGGTCGATGGAACCAGCGGATATAGGGCCAGAACACATCTGGCGAGAGGTGTGTGCGGCGCGCTAGATATTCGGGGAACTGGGTGTGGTAGGCGGTCGAGAACGGCACGCCGTGCCGCCGGCAATGATTGCGTGCGGCCAGGCCCAGTGGACCCTCCGTCGCAATGTGCACCGCGTCGGGGCGAAGCTCGGCGAGGCGCCGCCCGACAGCGCCCGGCCATGCCAGCGCGAGCCGGATCTCGGGATAGGTCGGGCAGGGCAGCGAGCGATAGTTGTCGGGCGAGATGACTTCAACCCGGTGCCCCCGCTGCCGCAGGATATCGCAGGTCGTGGCGAGCGTGCGGACAACTCCATTGGTCTGGGGGTGCCAGGCGTCGGTGACGATCGCGATCAAGGCAGGGAAGGTGCGCGGGCAGGGGGCTATGTCACCGCGCAGATCCGCATCAAGCGACCGCATCAGGTTCATGCAGCCTTCCTTCGTGGCGAGCGCGGCGCCGCCTCTGACGGGGTGATTGCTTCGCGCCGGGCCACTTCATCAGGCCAGTGCAGGATCTCCATGCGCCCGTCGAAATGTTCGACCAGCGCATTGCAGCCTTCGACCCAGTCGCCATCGTTCCAGTATTCGATCGACCTGCCGCCATGCGCGAAGGTGCGGAATTCGGCGGTATGGATATGGCCGCAGACCACTCCATCGACCCCACGCTCGGCGGCCGCCCGGGCGACAACCTCCTCATAGCGGCCGATGAACTCGACTGCATTCTTGACCTTGTGCTTGGCCATCTTCGAAAGCGACCAATAGGGCAGCCCGAGCCGGCGGCGCGCCGCGTTCACCCAGACATTGAGCGCCATCATGAAGTGGTAGAGCGCGTCCCCCACGAAGGCGAGCCAGCGGTGCGCCAGCATCACCGCGTCGAATTCGTCGCCGTGCAGCACCATGAGCCTGCGCCCGTCGGCGGTGTCATGGAAGGCGGCGCGACGGATCTCGACGCCGCCGAAGTTGAGCCCGGTGAACTGCCGGAACATCTCGTCGTGATTGCCCGGTATGTAGACAATGCGGGTGCCGCGCTTGGCGCGTTTCAGCACGCGCCATACGATGTCGTTATGCGCGGCCGGCCAATAGAAGCGCTTCTTGAGCCGCCAGCCGTCGATGATGTCGCCAACTAGGTACAGCGTGTCGCTATCGGTATGGTCGAGGAAATCGATCAGCAGGTCAGCGTTGCAGCCCTTGGTGCCCAGGTGAATGTCGCTGATCCAGATTGTCCGGAAGCGGCGACGGCGCAGGTCTTGCGGCTCGGGGCGGCTCGGTGGCCGCAGCGGGAACTTCGCAACGGGCGAGGGCAACTCGACCATGACATATTCTCCTGCATCCGTCTGTGGACGCAGGTGTTCCTTGGCAGGCGTTTGTTACAGCGTGCCCGCAGTTCGGTGACGCTTCACGGAAAGTGTTAAATCCGTGTTTCAGTCCATCGCGACATAGCCCGGCAGCGCCGGCACCTGCTCCAGCCAGCGACAGACATGCGGATAGTCGGCCAGGCTGAAGCCGCCGTGCTGAGCAACATGGGTATAGGCAAACAGCGCAATATCCGCGAGCGAGGCGGCTTCGCCCGCCAGCCAGCCATGTGCAGACAGGTGCTGGTCCATCAGTTGCAAGGCGGCATTGCCGGCCTCACGCTTGCCGGCGATCTGCGCGCGCTGCGCATCCGAGAGGTTGGACTCGCCGACATAGTGCAGCCAGAAACGCAGCGTCGCGACATTGGGCTCGTGGCTGTACTGCTCGAAGAACATCCAGCGCAGCATATCGGCCTGTGCAAAGCGCTCGGAAGGGATCAGGTGGCTTCCGCTGGCGATATACCAGCAGGCGGCATTGCTTTCGGGAAGGAAGCTCGCGGCATCTCCCTCTCCGATCTGAAGCACCGGGATGCGGCCATTGGCGTTGATCCGCGACAGAAACTCGGGCGTGCGCGTCTCGCCATCCATGATGTCATACTGCCGCGTTTCGAGCGGCAGGCCGAGCAGCGCCGCGGTAAGCTTGATCTTGTAACAATTGCCGCTGCGCGGATCCTCGTGGAGAACAAGTTTCTCAGCCATGGCCAATCTCCAGCACGATCTTGCCGATATGGTCGCCCGCTTCCATGCGCTGGTGCGCTGCAGCCGCATCGGCCAGCGGGTAGATCCGGTCAATCACCGGTTTCAGCTCCCGCGAGGTGAACAGCGGCCAGGCATGATGCGCGATCTCGTCTGCCAATGCGGATTTGAAGGCATCGGAGCGCGGCCGCAAAGTTGACCCGGTCAACGTCAGCCGTCGGCTCATCACCAGCGCCATGTTGATTTTCGTATCCATGCCGCCAAGCACCGCGATGGTGACGTGGCGCCCATCTTCGGCGAGGCACTTGAGATTGCGCGGCACATAATCACCCGAAACCATGTCAAGCACGACGTTGACGCCCTTGCCCTCGGTGAAACCCTTAACGGCCTCGACGAAATCCTCGGTCCGGTAATTGATCGCCAGGTCGGCGCCGAACTCGCGGGCGGCAGCGCACTTCGCATCATCTCCGCAGGTCGCGATCACCTCAAGCCCGAACGCCTTGCCCAGCATGATCGCCATGGTGCCAATGCCCGAGGTGCCGCCATGCACCAGCAGCCGGTCGCCATCCGCAGCCATCCCGCGTTCGAACACATTGTGCCACACGGTGAACAGGGTTTCGGGCAGAGCCGCCGCCTCGGCGATGGGCATGGCTTCAGGCACAGGCAGGCAATGCCGCCAGGGTGTGGCGCAATATTCGGCATAGCCGCCACCCGGCGTCAGTGCGGCAACCGACTGGCCCAGCATCTCGCGCGGCACCTCGCCGCCGATGGCCACCACTTCGCCCGCGACCTCGAGGCCCGGCAATGGCGAGGCGCCCGGCGGGGCGGGGTAATGGCCGGCCCGCTGGATGCAGTCCGGCCGGTTCACTCCGGCATAAGCGACTCGGATCAGGACGTCGGCGGGCTTGAGCTCGGGAAGTGCCATATCGCGCATCGTCAGCACTTCGGGGCCGCCAGGCGCATCGAATCCCACTGCCCGCATGCTGACCGGTAAATGCTGTGGTTGCGATCCAACCATGCGAATTGCGCCCCTTTCGCATCAAACATGTGGCCGGTGGGCGACAGTTTCTCCCCCACCATGCCGATTGAGGTGGCAAGTAGCGGCGCTATCCATTGACAGCAAGCCGCCGCTGTTGCGATGTTGGTGGCTCGATGATCGAGGACGATCTCCCGCGCCCCAAAGGCGATGCCGCAAGCAAGCTCGCGGGCGAGGACCTTGCACCCTATTCGCTGGAAGAGCTGGAGCAGCGCATCGCTCTGCTCGAAGCGGAGATCGCCCGGGTCGAGAGCCACCGGCTCAAGGCAGCGGCGCACATCTCGGCGGCCGATGCGCTGTTCAAGAAGCGGGACCCATGAGCGCGGCTGGTGCGTTGAGGATTCGCAATTGCGCAACCAGGCACCATATCAGGGATGTCCGGCTCCGGACTGTACTTAACCAAACGCCTTCACTTTCTCCCGCAAGGGAGAGCTTCCGCCCCCCGCTGTAGAGTAAGCCCATGCCAAGTTTCGCCCAGAACCTCGAGAGAACCCTGCATAATGCGCTCGGCAATGCGTCCGAACGGCGGCACGAATATGCCACGCTCGAGCATCTGCTGCTGGCGCTGATCGATGACGAGGATGCGGCGCAGGTGATGGCCGCATGCGGCGTGGACCTCGCCGAACTGGGCGAGGTGGTGAAGCAGTATCTCGACCAGGAATACCAGTCGCTGAAGACCGAGGATGGCGCCGATCCGCAGCCGACCGCCGGCTTCCAGCGGGTAATCCAGCGCGCCATCCTGCACGTTCAGTCCTCGGGCAAGGACACCGTGACGGGCGCCAATGTGCTGGTGGCGCTGTTCAGCGAACGCGACAGCTATGCTGTCTATTTCCTGCAGCAGCAGGACATGAGCCGGCTCGATGCTGTCAGCTATATCAGCCACGGCATCGGCAAAGGCGGGCGCCAGCTCGAATCCAAGACCCCGCAGGGCTCGGAGAACAGCCAGGCGGAAGGCAGCGAGCAGGCCAAGGAAAGTGGCAACAAGAAGGAAACCGCGCTCGACCAGTTCACCGTCAACCTCAATCTCAAGGCGCAGGCCGGCAAGGTCGATCCGCTGATCGGGCGCGGCCCGGAAGTGGATCGCACGATCCAGATCCTGTGCCGCCGCAGCAAGAACAACCCGCTCTATGTTGGCGATCCGGGTGTCGGCAAGACCGCGATCGCCGAAGGCCTTGCGCGCAAGATCGTCGAAGGCGACGTCCCCGAAGTGCTGCGCGATGCGGTGATCTATTCGCTCGACATGGGCGCGCTACTCGCCGGGACGCGGTATCGCGGCGATTTCGAGGAACGGCTCAAGCAGGTCGTCAACGAACTCGAGCAGATGCCCGAGGCGATCCTGTTCATCGACGAGATCCACACCGTGATCGGCGCAGGCGCCACCAGCGGCGGGGCGATGGATGCCTCGAACCTGCTGAAGCCCGCATTGTCCTCTGGCGCGATCCGCTGCATCGGCTCGACCACCTACAAGGAATTCCGCAACCATTTCGAGAAGGATCGCGCGCTGTTGCGCCGGTTCCAGAAGATCGACGTCAACGAACCGACGATCGAGGACACGATCAAGATCCTGAAAGGGCTGCGCAGCGCCTTCGAAGACCACCACAAGGTCACCTATACGCCCGACGCGATCAAGACCGCGGTCGAACTGTCGGCGCGCTACATCAATGATCGCAAACTGCCCGACAAGGCGATCGACGTGATCGACGAAGTGGGCGCGATGCAGATGCTGGTGCCGCCCAGCCGCCGCAAGAAGAAGATCACCTCGAAGGAAATCGAGGCAGTGATCGCGACCATGGCGCGGATCCCGCCCAAATCGGTGAGCAGCGATGACAAGAAGGCGCTGGAGAATCTCGAGCGCGACCTCAAGCATGTCGTGTTCGGGCAGGACGAGGCGATCCAGCGGCTCGCCACGGCGATGAAGCTGTCGCGTGCGGGCCTGCGCGATCCCGACAAGCCGATCGGCAGCTTCCTGTTCAGCGGCCCCACCGGGGTCGGCAAGACCGAGGTGGCGCGCCAGCTCGCCAGTATCATGGGGATCGAACTCAAGCGGTTCGACATGTCCGAATATATGGAGCGGCACAGCGTTTCGCGGCTGATCGGCGCGCCTCCGGGCTACGTCGGTTATGACCAGGGCGGCCTGCTGACCGATGCGGTCGACCAGAACCCGCACTGTGTCCTGCTGCTCGACGAGATCGAGAAGGCCCACCCCGATCTGTTCAACATCCTGCTGCAGGTGATGGACAATGGGCGCCTCACTGACCACCACGGCAAGACGGTCGATTTCCGCAATGTCGTGCTGATCATGACCACCAATGCCGGGGCTGCCGACATGGCCCGCCAGGGTATCGGCTTCGGCGATGTGTCGAAGGAGGACGCGGGCGACGAAGCTGTGAAGAAGATGTTCACCCCCGAGTTCCGCAACCGGCTCGATGCGATCGTTCCGTTCTCCTACCTCGGAAAGAGCACGGTGGGCCGCGTGGTGGACAAGTTCATCCTGCAGCTCGAACTGCAGCTGGCAGAGCAAAACGTGCACATCCAGTTTGACAAGGATGCGCGCGACTGGCTGGCCGACAAGGGTTATGACAAGCTCTACGGCGCGCGTCCGATGGCGCGGCTGATCCAGGAGAAGGTCAAGCAGCCGCTGGCCGAGGAATTGCTGTTCGGCAAGCTGGCCGATGGCGGCGAAGTGCATGTCGGCATCAAGGACGGCAAACCCAGCTTCGAGATAACTCCTGCGCCGCCCAAGGCGCAGAAGAAGAAGGCTGGAGCAAAGGGCAAGGCGGCCGATCGCAAGAAGCCCGCGGCCAAGAAGGCGGACCCCAAGCCCGAAGCCTGATGCGGGCCTGACCCGCGCTGGTCGGACCGGGTTGGCCCTTTGTCGAGGAGCCAGCCCGGTGGAGGCGGCCGAATCGTGCCTTCCCCTAGCAATCGGTGCCGCAATGTGATTGATCGGCGAACCATCGATCGAAGGGGGCCTTCCATGACCGCATTTCGCATGACCGCCTTGGCGCTCGTCCTCGCTGCGCCGGCTCTGTCCGCCGCGCCCGCGTTGGCAGGCGAAAGCAAGGAATCGCCGGGCGCCGCCGTGCCCAGCCCGCATTTCACCGGCGACGATTTGTTCGGCCTCACGGTCGCCTCGGACCCGCAGATCAGCCCTGACGGGCGGCGCGTGGCCTATGTCCGTCGCACCAACGACATCATGACCGACAAAGCCGTGAGCTCGATCTGGCTGGTCGATACCGCCGGCGGCGCACAGACCCCATTGGTCACAGGCCAAGGGTCGCACGGTTCGCCGCGCTGGTCGCCCGATGGCACGCGGATCGCCTATGTTTCGACCGAGAGCGGCGGCGGACCCGAACTGCACGTGGTGTGGCTGGCTACCGGTGCGCGCGCCAACATCACCGCCTTGCCGGAAGCGCCGGGCGCGATCGCCTGGTCGCCCGATGGCACACGGATCGCCTACACCGCGCGTGTTCCCGCCGATCCACCAAGCATCGGCAAGGCGCCAGCCAAGCCCGAGGGCGCCGAATGGGGCAAACCGCTGCAGGTGATCGACAAGATTACCTATCGCAATGACGGGGGTGGCTATGTTCAGCCTGGCACTTCGCAGCTGTTCCTCGTCGATGCAACGGGCGGTGCGCCGCGTCAGCTGACCCACGGTGAGTACGACAATGGCGGCACAGTCGAATGGAGCCCCGACGGAAAGACCTTGCTGTTCAGCGCCAACCGCAATCCGGACTGGGAGCGCGAGCCCTTCGGCACTGAGATCTATGCGCTCGATGTTTCTTCCGGTGCGATTCGCCCGCTAACCGCGCGCAAGGGGCCGGACAGCAGCCCACAGTACTCCCCCGACGGGCGGCAGATCGCCTATCTCGGGTTCGACGATGTCGGCAACGCCTTCGACCAGACCGGGCTTTACGTGATGAACGCGGACGGTTCGGGCGCGCGGCGGATTGCGGCGGATTTTGACCGTAGTTTCGACGCGCTTGAATGGACCGCAGCGGGCCTCTACGCCAGCTTCGAGAGCGATGGCGGGCATCGTGTGGCGCAGGTTGCGCTATCTGGCCAGGTCACCCCGCTGGCGCCGCGACTGGGCAGCACCTATTACGCGCTGCCCTACACTGGCGGCGAATGGTCAGTCAGCCCGGCCGGGACGATAGCCTTCACCACGGCCAGCACCACAAGTCCCCCGGACGTCGGCGTCACGACCAGGGGTGGCACGCGCCAGCTTACCTCGCTCAATGCCCTCAAGCTTTCGGGCAAGCAGCTGGGCGAGACCCGTGCGTTGGCGGTAACTGCGCCCGATGGCGCTACTATACCCGCCTGGATCATGCTGCCGCCCGGCTACAAGGCGGGCAACAAGGTGCCGATGATTCTCGAGATTCATGGCGGGCCCTATGCGTCCTATGGCGCCGAGTTCTCGAGCGATTACCAGATGTATGGCGCGGCGGGCTATGCCGTGGTGTTCAGCAATCCCGGTGGTTCGACCGGATACGGCGAGGCCTTTGCCGACCGGATCGAGGACAATTACCCGATCAGCAATTTCGATGAGCTGATGGCGGTGGTGGATGCAGCCATTGCGGCCGGTTATGCCGATCCCGACAATCTTTATGTTACCGGCGGTTCGGGCGGCGGCGTGTTGACCAGCTGGCTGGTGGGCAAGACCAACCGGTTCAAGGCCGCTGCCACGCACAAGCCGGTGATCAACTGGACGAGCCATGCGCTGATGGCCGACGGAACCCCGTTCTTCGGGCGCTACTGGCTAGGCGCGATGCCATGGGAGGATCCCCAGGGTTACTGGGCGCGCTCGCCCTTGAGCCTTGTGGGCAATGTGAAGACCCCGACGCTGGTGCTGGTTGGTGCGGATGATTATCGCACGCCGCGCAGCGAGGCCGAGCAGTATTACGGCGCGCTCAAACTTGCCGGGGTCGATACCATGCTGGTGATCACGCCGGATTCGAGCCACAACAATCTCACTCAGACGCCCAGTCAACAGGCCGCACGAACCAATGCGGTGATCGAATGGTTTGATAAGTACCGAAAGGGCGAAAAGCGCGACTGAAGGGAACCGAATCAGGCCGGGCGGGCTTGAAGGCATCGTGAGCGCGCCCTTCTCCTGGATCCGGCCCGAACCCTGGGGCATCCATGTGGCGCCAGCCGATGCCTGGATCGACCCGGGCCGGGCGGTCGAGCGCGCGCTGGTCACCCATGGCCATGCCGATCATGCGCGCGGCGGCCATGGGCGGACCTATGCCACCCCGGCAACGCTGGCGATCATGGAGCAACGCTACGCGACCCGCGCCGGCGCGATCCCGGTCAGCTATGGCGAGACTTTGCGGCTGGGCGGCGGGGTCAAGGCAACTTTCCTGCCGGCCGGCCATGTTTTGGGCAGTGCGCAGATCCTGCTCGAACATGCAGGCGAGCGTGTGATCGTGACCGGCGACTACAAGCGCCGCGCCGATCCCACCTGCCCGGCCTTCGCGGTAACCGAATGCGACCTGTTCATCACCGAGGCGACCTTCGGCCTGCCTGTATTCACCCATCCGCCGATTGCACAGGAGATCGCCAGGCTACTGAAAACCCTGGAGCAAGATCCGGCGCGCTGCGTGCTGGTGGGCGCCTATGCATTGGGCAAGGCGCAGCGGGTGATTGCCGAGTTGCGTGCCGCGGGCCACGACGCACCAATCTATCTCCACGGCGCGATGGAGCCGATGTGCCGCCTCTACCGCGAGCAGGGTGTGGAACTGGGCGATTTGCGGCCAGTGGCCGGCCACACGAAAGAGGAGATGCGCGGGGCGATCGTGCTGGCGCCGCCCGCGGCGCTCAATGACCGCTGGAGCCGACGCCTGCCCGATCCGGTCACGGCCATGGCCAGTGGCTGGATGCGCATCCGCCAGCGCGCCCGCCAGCGCAATGTCGAACTGCCGCTGGTGATATCCGATCATGCCGACTGGAACGAGCTGACCGATACGATCGCCAGCGTAAACGCAACCGAGACCTGGATCACCCATGGGCGCGAGGAAGCGCTGTTGCGCTGGTGCCAGCTGGGACAGAGGCGGGCCCGCGCCCTGGCGCTGGTTGGGCGCGAGGACGAGGATGATTGAGTTTGCCGCCCTGCTCGATACGCTGGTCTTCACCACCAGCCGCAACCGCAAGCTGCAGCTGATCGCCGAATACCTGTGCGCTACGCCTGATCCTGATCGTGGCTGGGCGCTGGCCGCGCTCACCGGCGCGCTCGATTTCCCGGCGGTGAAGAGTTCGACCATCCGGCGGCTGATGGAAGAACGGGTCGATCCGGTGTTGTGGACCTTGAGCCGCGATTTTGTGGGCGATACGGCAGAGACCACCAGCCTGCTCTGGCCAGAGCCCGTTGCGCTGCGCTCCGCTGACGTCACGCCACCGCTAAGGTTAAGCGAAGTGGTTGATTTGCTTGGCCTGATGACCCGGGCGAACGTAGCGACGCAGCTGCCGCCGCTGCTTGACCGGCTCGACCCGACCGGGCGCTTCGCATTGATCAAGCTGGCGACCGGCGGCATGCGGATCGGGGTGTCGGCGCGCCTCGCCAAGACCGCATTTGCGCAGGCCTTCGGGGTCGAAGTCGAGCAGGTGGAGGAATACTGGCACGGGATTGAACCGCCCTATGCCGAACTGTTCGCCTGGGCGGCCCACGGCGGCCCGCCGCCCGATCTGGCGGGGCGCGCATTGTTCCGCCCGTTCATGCTGGCACATCCGCTGGAGGACGGCGCCGTCGACCTCGCCGATTACGCGGCGGAATGGAAATGGGACGGGATCCGCGTACAGATTGTCCATGCCGGGGGCGAAACCCGGCTGTTCTCGCGCGGGGGCGAGGATATGAGCCACAGTTTTCCCGAGCTCACCGGTGCGCTGCAGATTCCTGCGGTGCTCGACGGCGAATTGTTGGTGCGCGGCGCGCATCAGGGTGGCGCAGCCGGGGGTGCTGCCAGTTTCAACGCGCTGCAGCAGCGGCTGGGCCGCAAGGCGGTGTCGAAGCGGATGCTGGCTGATTATCCCGCCTTTGTCCGGCTCTATGACGCATTGATCCTCGAGGACGAAGACCTGCGCGAACATCCCTGGCGCCACCGGCGGCAGAGACTGGAGGGTCTGCTGCCGCGCCTGCCGGAGACGCATTTCGACCTCTCGCAGCTGGTCGAGGCGCGCGATTTTGGCCATCTCGCGGAAATCCGCGCAAGCGCTCGCGACGAAGCGATCGAAGGGTTGATGCTGAAGCGGCGCGACAGCCCCTATGTCGCGGGGCGCCGGGCCGGGCTGTGGTACAAGTGGAAGCGCGATCCGCTGCTGGTGGATTGCGTGCTGATGTATGCGCAGCGCGGCAGCGGCAAGCGATCGAGCTTCTATTCGGATTACACCTTCGGCTGCTGGACCGGTGCCCCCGATGCCGATGGCCTTGGCGGCGCCGAGCTTCTCCCGGTAGGCAAAGCCTATTCGGGCTTTTCCGATGAAGAGCTGAAGCTGCTCGACCGCCATGTACGGCAAAACACGGTCAACCGCTTCGGCCCGGTGCGCGAAACCAATCGCAGCCTGGTGTTCGAAGTGGCGTTCGACAGCGTCCACCGCTCGAAGCGCCACAAATCGGGCCTCGCCATGCGCTTTCCGCGCATCCACCGCATCCGCTGGGACAAACCCGCGCGCGAAGCGGACCGGATCGAGAGCCTGTTTGCGCTTATCAGGGATTAGTCGAGCGCGGCGGCCACAGCCTCGGCATGATGCCTCGCATTCTCGACATAATGCGCCACGCCCATCCGCATCCCGGCAATGGCGGCATCGGACAGCTCGCGCAGGGGCTGCGCCCGGCCCAAAGCATGCGCGGCTCCATCACCTTGCCTTCGGTGAGCATCGCGCCGGCCGCCAGCATCGCATCGGAGCCGATGACCGCCTTGTTCATCGCGATCGCGCCAAGGCCCACGAAGCCACGATCATGGATGGTGCAACCGTGGAGCATCACCATGTGCCCGACCAGCACATCGTCGCCGATCACCAGTGGGCTGCCATCGGGATCGCCGGGGCGCGGCGGATCGCAGTGGAGCACGCTGCCGTCCTGGATATTGGTGCGCTGGCCGATCACGATCCGGCTGACATCGGCGCGCAGCACGCAATTGTACCACACCGAACTGTCAGCCCCGATCGTGACATCGCCGATTATGGTGCAGCCCGGCGCGATGAAGGCGCTGTCGTGGATCTGTGGCGCCTTGCCATGGATTGGAATGATGTTGACGCCCGGCCGTGGAGTCATCGCTGGCTCTCCCATTGTGCTTTCGTGAGCATGTACTGAATCGTGGGGTTGTCGCGCGGATCGTAGCCCGGATCGATGAAATCGAGTTCGCGGCGCCGCTCCATGCCAAGCTTCTCCATGAAGCGCCAGCTGGGCACATTGCGCTCGCAGGTCAGCGCCACCAGATGCGGCGCGCCAATCGTGGTGAAGGCCCAGTCGATCACCGCGCGCATCGCTTCATGGGCATAGCCGCGGCGCCAGCGATCCTCGCGCACCAGCCAGCCGATCTCGTAATCGCCCTGGTTGGGTGCAAGCGGATTGTCGACCAGCTTCATCCCGCAATGACCGACAAGTTCGCCGCCGGGAAAGCCGCCATGCGCCTTCTCGATCATCATCATGAAGCCGAATCCGCGCTGCGCAAACCACGCCATCGACTTGGCGTGCTTCGCTTCGATCTCGTGCAGCTCCTTCACTCCGCCCAGATGCTCCATCACCGTGGGCGTGTTGAGGAGGCGATACTGCAGCTGGGCATCGCCGTCGTCGATCCGGCGCAACAGCAGCCGTTCGGTTTCGAGCACGATATCAGCCACGCCCAGCCTCCCAGGCCGCCCGGTCGATCGAATATACGATCGTATCCCGCCAGGGCGGTTCGTAGCGCGGATCGGGATAATCGAGTTCGGCGCGGCGGCGCATCCCCAGCCGGTGCATCAGCCCCCAGCTGGCCGTGTTGCCCTCTACCGTCAGCGCAACCACCTGTTCCGCACCGAACCGGTCGAACGCGAGGTCAAGCGAGGCGGTCGCCGCTTCCCTGGCATAGCCCTGGCCCCACGCATCCTCGCGCAGCCGCCAGCCCACTTCGATCTCGCCGGTGACCGTCGAGCCGGGCGCATCGGCGCGCTTCAGCCCGCAGAACCCCAGCAATTCGCCATCGGCCCTGCGTTCCACCGCCCAGAAACAGAAACCGTTGCGCGCGTCACACCCCGTGACCCGCTCAATAGTTTGGCGCTGCCCGGTTTCGTCGAGCAGCCCGCCCAGCCAGCGCATGACGGCAGGCGTATTGGTCACCCGGAAGAATTCCGGCCAATCCTCTTCGCGCCACTCGCGCAGCACCAGCCGCTCGGTTTCGTGCCGGAACCCAGCCATAACCGGTCAGCTTCCGAGCAGGCGGGCAGCCAACGGCGCGTGATAGGTGAGCACGCCCGAACAGCCAGCGCGCTTGAACGCCAGCAAGGTTTCCAGCACCAGCGCGTCACGGTCGCCCGCACCTGCCGCGGCAGCGGCCTCAATCATCGCGTATTCGCCGCTCACCTGATAGGCGAACACAGGCACTTCGAACCGGTCCTTCACCCGGCGCACGATGTCGAGATAGGCCAGGCCCGGCTTCACCATCACGCTGTCAGCCCCTTCGGCGATGTCGAACGCGACTTCGCGCAGCGCCTCCTCGCCATTGGCGGGGTCCATCTGATAGGTCTTCTTGTCGCCCTTGAGCAGCCCGCGCGAACCCACCGCGTCACGGAACGGGCCATAAAAGGCGCTGGCGTATTTGGCGGCGTAGCTCATGATCTGAACATTGGGATGCCCGTTCATCTCCAGCGCCATGCGGATCGCGCG
>JBMSNZ010000029.1:0-19791 GCA_049421965.1 Erythrobacter sp. | reverse complement strand
CACATCGAGTTGCTTCCATCTCGACGGCGGGATCGCGTCGAGCACGGCTTGCGGCAGAATCAGGCCATATGCGGCGACTATGCCAACATCGGCGCTCAAAGCGGCGTACTCGGCCTGCGCCTCGGCATTCCTGAGCGAGGCAGGGCTGCGCACCGGCAGGCCCAATCGCGCAGCCGCCAGCTGAACCGGCGAAGGCTGAAGCTTCTTGCCTCGGCCCGCAGGGCGCGGCGGCTGGGTGTATACGCACACGATCTCGTGCCCGGCCGCATGCAGCGCTTCCAGCGCGGGCACCGCGAAATCCGGCGTTCCCATGAAGATTATGCGCACTTGATCAGATCCGTTCGCCCTGAGCCTGTCGAAGGGCTGTCCTTACTTTGAGCTAGGGAAAAAGAAAGTGGGGGGCTTCGACAAGCCTGGCCCGAGCGGTTAGTTGGAGGGAATGGCATCGCAAGAGATCGAGGCACTGGCGAGCGCACTGGCGCGCCTTCCCGGCTTGGGGCCGCGCAGTGCGCGCCGTGCGGTGCTGTGGCTGGTGAAAAATCGCCAACAGGCATTGCCCGCACTGCTGGCCGCGTTGGGCGCGGTGCAGGACCGGCTGGTCGAATGCAGCATTTGCGGTAATGTCGACACGCGCGAGCCCTGCGGCATCTGCACCGATCCGCGCCGCGATGCCAAGGCGCTGTGCGTGGTGGAAGACGTGGCCGACCTGTGGGCGCTTGATCGCGCGCGGCTTTTCACCGGGCGCTACCATGTGCTCGGCGGGCGGCTTTCCGCACTCGACGGCGTCCGGCCCGAGGATCTCAACATCGCCCCGCTGCTCGCGCGGGTCGAACAGGGCGGCGTGGAAGAGGTGGTGCTGGCCATGAACGCTACGCTCGAAGGGCAGACCACCGCGCATTACCTCGCCGAACGGCTCGAGCGGTTCCCGCTGCGGATCACCCAGCTGGCGCATGGCCTGCCGGTTGGCGGCGAGCTCGACTACCTCGACGAAGGCACGCTGGCGCAGGCCTTGCGGGCAAGGCGGCCGGTGGGTTAACAACCCGGTCGGGTCGCTCCGCAGGCGGAGGTCGGGATTTGGCAGGGAACGCGCATCAGCCAGTGCCGGTGCATCCGGCGTGGTATCTGTTCTGGCTGCTGTTCGTGATGGCGAGCCTCTATTTCCTGTCAGATTCGATTCTCAGCCTCGCCGAACCCGACCTGCAACCGGGATCAACGCTGTGGAACCGGGGCGTGTGGTATGTCGGGCATGCCGTAATTGCCTGCCCGATCCTGCTGATCGCACCGCTCCAGTTCATGCCGGGGCTGCGGCAATCGAGGCCCTCGGTGCATCGCTGGCTCGGGCGGCTTTTCCTCGGCAGTTGCATGCTCGCGGCATTGCTCGGGGTCTATCTGGGCAGCACCATCCAGTATCCCGGGTCGCGCATCCCGCTCACCATCCTTGGCTCGTTGTGGTTCCTGTTCGCTGCGATTGCATGGCAGGCTGCGCGCCGCCGCGATTTCATCAGCCACCGGCGGTTCGCGATCCGGGCATTCGCGCTGGGCGGGGCTTTCGTGTGGGTGCGGCTCATCAACCGGTCGCAAGGCGACCTTTTGGGTTTCATCCCGATCGAGGACACACAGGAAACGACCAAGGAATGGCTCACCCTGGTCCTGCCGATTCTGGTCACTGAAATGTGGTTGAACTGGGGGCCAGTGGCGAGGAAACTGTTCGCGCGCAGGCCAGCCGCTTCCTGACCTGAGTTCGCGGATTGAATCTCGGTGCGCTCGGCTCTATCTGGTGCCGATGGCCATTCGTGAAATCCTGGAAGTGCCGGACTCCCGGCTGAAAACCGTGTCCGAACCCGTCACGGTGTTCGACAGCGAACTCAAGACTCTCGTCGAGGACATGTTCGAGACGATGTACGATGCCCCGGGCATCGGCCTCGCCGCGATCCAGGTGGGCGTGCCGCTGCGCGTGCTGGTGATCGACCTCCAGCCCGAAGATCCCGATGCCCCACCGGTCGAATGCGACCACGGCGGCCACAAGCATAGCCATCCGGCGACGAAGAAGGAGCCGCGGGTGTTCGTGAACCCGGTGATCCTCGATCCCGCGGAAGAACTTTCGACCTATCAGGAAGGCTGCCTCTCGGTCCCGGAAATCTATGCCGATGTCGATCGCCCTGCCACCTGCACGGTGCGCTACCAGGATCTCGACGGCAACCATCACGAAGAACAGATGGTGGGGCTGATGGCCACCTGCATCCAGCACGAGATGGACCATCTCGAGGGCATTCTCTTCATCGACCACCTCTCGCGCCTCAAGCGCCAGATGGCGCTGAAGAAGCTGCAGAAGCTGCGCGCGGCGTAATCACGTCGTGCTGGACCTGGTTCAGCATCCATCCTGCCGAGTGGTTCGATCCCATCGGATCGGACCATGAACCCTGAAACAAGGCCGGGGTGACGTTTCGGTGGACTTTCGCGCATACCTCTGGCGTTCTTGCTCCGTTCTGCCTAGACTGACACCATGGACCCGACAATTCTTGCTCTGATCGCGCTCGCATTCGGCCTGGTCGTCGGTGTGGGCATAGGCTGGTTTCTTGCTTCGCGCCCGCTGGCCGAGCTCAGGGCGCGGGCTGACGAACGCGAAGGCGAATTCAAGGCCGCCATTGCCGAACTGGGCGAGGCGCAGATCGAACTCGCCACGCTGCGCGCCAACGCCGCCAATTTCGACCGGCAGCTGGCCCAGATGAGGGAAGCGCGCGAGGAAATGCTGGCGCAGTTCAAGGCGGTCGGCGGCGAAGTGCTGTCGCGCAGCCAGGAGGAATTCCTCAAGCGCGCCGAGGAACGCTTCCGCCAGTCCGAAGAAGCGGGCGAAGCGAAGATCAAGGCGCTGCTCAATCCGGTGGGTGAACGCCTGCGGCAATATGAGCAGCAGGTCGAAACGCTGGAAAAGCAGCGGGTTGACGCTTTCGGCCAGCTGACCGGCCTGATCCAGTCGATGCGCGAGGGGCAGGAGCAGGTACGGCGCGAGGCGCAGCGGCTGGGCAATTCGCTGACCAATGCTCCAAAGGCGCGGGGGCGCTGGGGCGAACGGGCGCTGCAGAACCTGCTCGAGCAATGCGGGCTGGCCGAGCACACCGACTTCATGATGGAACACTCGATCGACACCGAGGAAGGGCGGCTGCGCCCCGATGCAATCGTCCGCATCCCCGGCGGCAAGGTGCTGGTGATCGACTCCAAGGTTTCGCTCAACGCCTATCAGGCCGCGTTCGAGGCCGATAACGACACGGCGCGCGATGCCGCGCTGGCCGAACATGTGCGTTCGATGCGCAACCATGTGCAGACGCTGGGCGCCAAAAGCTACCAGAGCCAGTTCGAGGACGCGCCCGATTATGTCGTGATGTTTGTGCCGGGCGAGCATTTCGTGGCCGCCGCGCTCGAACACGATCCCGATCTGTGGAACTTTGCGTTCGACAAGCGCGTGCTGCTGGCAACGCCGACCAATCTGGTCGCAATCGCGCGCACCGTGGCGCAGGTATGGCGGCAGGATGGGCTGGCGCGAGAGGCGCAGGAAATCGGCCGGATGGGCGCGGAGCTGTATGAGCGGCTGGCCACAGCTGCCGAGCATCTCAAGCGCGTGGGCGGCGGGCTCGAAACCGCAGTCAACAATTACAACAAGTTCGTCGGCTCATTTGAACGGAACGTGCTTTCGTCTGGCAAGCGTCTGGCGGAAAAGGGCATCGAGATCGGCAAGCGCGAGATCGAGGAAGTGCCCTTGGTCGAGGCCGCGCCGCGTTACACTTCCGGCGATCTTCTAGGCGACGGCAGCAAGGAAGCTGCGGAATAGCTGGCTAGAGTGCTTCCGTTTTTGACCGCATCAAAACGGGCACTCTAAATTCCTGTTTTACCGTGATTTCCGGGTCGCCAGATGTTTCCATCTGGCTCGAAATCACTCTAGCCCTCGAGCGAAGCCAGCACCTCATAGGCCAGCACAGCACCCGCGACCGCCGCGTTGAGGCTGTCGGCGCGGCCTCTCATCGGCATGGTCACCCTGAGATCGCAGGCGGCCTCGTACCCTTCGGGCAGCCCTTGCGATTCGTTGCCGACCAGAATGAAGCACGGCGCGGCATAGGGCGCCCCGCGATAGGGCACTGCATCGCGCAGCGAAGCCGCGACCAACTGGCCCGGCCCGCCGCGCAGCCAGGCAAGGAAGTCGCTCCAGCGCGCCTGCGCGACCTGCTGGGTGAACACCGCGCCCATGCTGGCGCGTACCGCCTCGACACTGAAGGGATCAGCGCAGTCGTCGATCAGGATCAGCCCCCCGGCGCCCACCGCATCGCCGGTGCGCAGCATCGTGCCCAGATTTCCAGGATCGCGCAGTGCCTGGGCCACCAGCCAGATCGGGGCGCGGGCACGATCAAGGCTGGCGAGCGAGGTGTCGAATTCGGCGAATACGCCGGCCACCGCCTGCGGATTGGCCTTGCCGGTGATCTTGGAAAGGATGTCGGGCGTGGTCTCGATCACTTCGCCGCCACTCGCCACAACATCGCGCTCAAGCGCGTCGAGCAAGGGATGCGGGTCGCGGGCGTCGCTCACCACCAGCAGTTCGGGCAAGTGGCCGCTGGCGCGCGCGTCGGTCAGGAGCCGCAGCCCTTCGGCGAGGAAGCGGCCTGCTGCCTTGCGGTGCTTCTTTTCGCGCAGCCCGCGCAGGAACTTGACGGTGGGGTTGGAAAAGCCGGTGATCTGGCGGCGTTCGGGACGCGCGTTCACTCTTCGCCGAATCCGTCTTCGATCATGGCGCACAGCTCGGCGAACACGGTCTCGGCGTTTTCGCCTGAGACGATCAGCTCGACCTCGTCGCCCTTGGCCGCGCCCAGCATCATCAGGCCCAGGATCGAGCCGCCGGCCGCCTCATGCCCGTCTTTCGCCACGCGGACCTGCGTGCCGCCGGGCAAGGCAGCCACTGCACCGACGAATTTGGCGCTGGCGCGCGCGTGCAGCCCGCGCTTGTTGACGATAGTGAGTGCGCGCCGCAGTTCGCTCACGCTTTGGCCTCTTCAGGGGCGGCGTTCTCGCCCAGGAACTCGCTGGCAACAGTGATATAGTTGCGGCCGGCCTGCTTGGCGGCTGCCACCGCCTCGACCACGCCCATCGACTTGCGCGCGCCCGCCAGGCGGATCAGCATTGGCAGGTTGATCCCGGCGATCACCTCCACGCGGCCGCGATCGAGCAGGGAGATCGCAAGGTTCGAAGGCGTGCCGCCGAACAGGTCGGTAAGCACGATCACGCCCTGGCCCTGATCGACCTGGCGGATCGCATCCGCGATATTCTTGCGGCGCCGCTCCATATCGTCATTGGGGCCGATGCAGATGGTGGCGATGGCCTGCTGGGGGCCAACCACATGCTCCATCGCATCGACGAAGTGTTCGGCCAGATGGCCATGGGTGACCAGAATCATACCGATCATGGGAAAATGCGGTGTCCGTTCGTTCCTGCGGCGCGACGCCGTGGTGTTATCGTTGGTGCGCTGACCTGACTGCTCACCGCCTCTTCCCTTCGATCTCGTCGGTCGTGCGCGAACCCAGATTGCGGTGGCGGACAGTGGGCGAAAATCCCGCGTCGCGCAAGCCTTGCGCGATGGCTTCGGCGGTATAGACCGAGCGGTGCTTGCCCCCGGTGCAGCCGAACGCGATATGGACATAGCCTTTCCCCTGCGCACGGTAGCGCGGGAGCAAGGTGATCAGCAGCCCGAGGATCCGCTCGAAGCTGGCGTCGAACCCCGGATCCTTGCGGATATGTGCCGCCACATCGGCGTCGAGCCCGGTCAGTGGCCGCAACTCATCGACCCAGTGCGGATTGTCGAGGAAGCGCATGTCGAACATCAGATCGGCCAGCGGAGGCGTGCCGCGGGCGAAACCGAAGCTCGAGACGGTCACGGTCATCGGACCGCCCGGCGCTTCGGCGAACAGTTCGCGGATCAGCTGCTGCAGTTCATTGACGCCGAATGCCGTGGTATCGATCACCCGGTCGGCCCAGCGCCGCAGCGGTGCCAGCAGGTCGCGCTCGGCGCGGATCCCTTCGGACAGCGGGCGGCCTTGCGCGAGGGGGTGGCGCCGGCGCGTCTCGTTGTAACGCCGCTCAAGCTCCTCGGTCGCGCAGTCGATGAACAGCGTCGACAGCGCCACGCCGGGCAGCTGGGCGATTTCCGACGCCTGGGCGATGATATGCTGCGGCACGAGGCCGCGGGTGCGGGCATCGAAGCCGATCGCCAGCGGCGCGGGCTGCGGCTCGGGTGCGGACACAAGCGTCTCGATCAGCCGTGGCGGCAGATTGTCGATCGTTTCCCAGCCAAGGTCTTCAAGGATGTTGAGCGCGGTCGACTTGCCCGCGCCGAGCATGCCGGTGACCAGCAGCACACGCCTGGTCGACCCGAACTCCTGTGGTGCAGATGACATGTCCGGAGCGCTGCTCATGCGCGGCCTTCTCGCGCCGAGCGGACAGCTTGGAAAGCCCCTTTTTCGGAGTGCTCAGCCAAGGGACAGTCCGTGCAATCGCAGCGCCCATTCGGCTCGGATCGCCTGATTGGCATCGCCAGCCCGGAAAGGCAGGCGCGGGATCGCACGGCCTAGCAGTTCCTGTGTGGCAACAGGTTCCGGGAAGCGCGGGGCTTCCTCACCCAGTGCAAGGATCAGCGCTACCGGTGCGCTGGTCACCGGCAGATCGATGATGCCCACGCCGCGTATCTCCAGCTTGCCGGCGATATTGGGAGGAGGGGAGGCCACCACTTGCTCCCCGCTGCGCTGCAGGCGCACCCCGTCGTCGCCGATCAGCTGCGCACCACGATCGATCAGTGCCAGCGCCAGGCTCGACTTGCCGCTCCCCGGCGCGCCTTCGATCAGCAGCGCGCGCCCGTCGATCGCGACAGCGCTTGCCTGGATCAGCCGTTCCGGAAGCGCTGTCATACTGCAGGCAGTTCGAGCCGCAGACAGGCACCCGGCTTGCCATCGGGCCGCGCGTCGGCGGCCAGCGTGCCGTCATGCGCCTCGGCGATGGCGCGGGCGATCGCGAGCCCCAGGCCCGAATGGTTGCCGAAATCCTCGGCCTCGGGCCGGACGGAATGGAAGCGCTCGAACACTTTTTCTCGCTGGTCTTCGGGGATGCCCGGGCCTGCATCGCATACGGTCAGCACCACGCGGAGTCCGTCCCCGCCAACGCTTACTTCGATCGGCGCATCGGGCGGCGAGAAAGACACGGCATTGTCCAGCAGGTTCTCGATCACGCGTTCCAGCCGCGGCACCACGCCGCTGACCACGGCGGCGCGCCCATGCTTGTGCAGGACGATGCGATGGTCCGCGTTCTCGGCCCGGTCCTCGCGCGAGCCAATGATCGCGGCGACCAGCTTGGCGAGGTCAACCCGCTCGCGGATCGCGCGCGACATCTCGGCGTCGATCCGGCTGGCATCGGAAATTTCGGTCACCAGCCGGTCGATCCGGCGCACGTCGTGCGTGGCGATCTCGATCAGCTTGGCGCGCAGCGCCGGGTCCTCGACCCGGGGCAGCGATTCGATCGCGCTGCGCAGCGAAGCGAGCGGGTTCTTGATCTCATGCGAGACATCTGCGGCAAAGCTGTCGACCGCGTCGATCCGCTGGCGCAATGCGCCCGTCATGTCGGAAATGGCCCGCGCCAGCCGACCAATCTCGTCGCGCCGTTCGGGCAGGCGCGGCACTTCGACATCGCGGTCGCGCCCCTGCCGCACTTTGGCAGCGGCATTGGCCAACAGCCGCAGCGGCGCGATGATGGTGCGTGCCAGGAACAGCGAGAGCAGGATCGACGCGGTCAGCGCCAGGAACACCCACATCCCCAGGGTCGAGCGGGCCTCGCGCACGGCCATGGTGATATCGACCGCATTGCGCGTGGTAAGCAGGGTTGCGCCATTAAGCCCCACCGGCGCGGCGGCGTTGATCACCGGCGAGCCATCGGGCGCGTCGCGCAGCTGGATTTGCGAAATGCCCTGTTCGCGTGCGCGGCGCAGTTCGGGCCAGGCATCGGCAGAGGATTCCTCGGGTTCGAAATAGTCAGGGATCGGGTCCGCGCCCACGATCGTATCGACCCCGCGGTCAAGCGCGCGGGCGACATCTTCCGCAAAATCCTCGTCGCCCGGAACGTCGAGCACAAAGGCCGGTTCGTCGAGCTGGAAGCTGTCGGCCCACAGCCGTCCTTCGGCATCGAACATGCGCAGCCGCATGCGCTGTTCCTTGCCGATCTGCACCATCAGCGCTTCCTGCCGCGCACGCGAAGCGCCGGCGAGCGCTTCGGCGGTAATCTGCGCCTCGATCCGGGCCAGCTTGTAGCGCTCGTTGAGCAGCTGGGTACGATAGGAATCGAGATAGAAGATACCCCCGCCCAGCAGCGCCAGGGGCAGCATGTTGACCACCAGGATGCGCCAGGTGAGCGAAATCCGCGCGCTCCACCCCAGCCGCCCGATTGCGGAGTCGGCCGTGATCCGGTCGGCCCTGCCCCGTTCGGCACTGTCAGCCATCGGTGAAGCTGTAGCCCGCGCCGTAGAGCGTATCGATCGCGGAAAAGCCGGGATCGACCTGGCGGAACTTGCGGCGCATCCGCTTGATGTGGCTGTCGACCGTGCGGTCATCGACGAAGACATCATCGGGATAGGCTGCATCCATCAGCTGGTTGCGGCTCTTGATTACCCCAGGCCGCGCGGCCAGCGCCTCGAGGATCAGGAATTCGGTCACGGTGAGGGAAACCGGCTGGCCGGCCCAGGTTACCTGGTGGCGCGAGGGATCCATGTAGAGTTGGCCTCGCTGGATCGACTGGCTGGCGACAGCCTGCGCTCCGGCGCTGCCTTCCCCCCCGGCCGCCCCGGCATCGGCCCGGCGCAGGATCGCGCGGATGCGGGCGACCAGCAGCCTCAGGCTGAACGGCTTGGCGATGTAGTCATCCGCGCCCAGCTCCAGCCCGGCCTCTTCATCGGCCTCGTCATCCTTGCTGGTAAGGAAGATCACCGGAATGGCGGATTGCGCGCGGACCCTGCGCAACAGTTCCATGCCGTCCATCTTGGGCATCTTGATGTCGAACACGGCCAGATCAGGCGGGTTGTCGAGCAGCGCCTTGAGCGCGGTTTCGCCGTCGGAATAGACGCGCGTCACGAAGCCTTCGGCCTGCAGCGCGATCGACACGGAGGTGAGGATGTTGCGATCATCGTCGACCAGCGCGATCACAGTCTCGCTGCTCTTCTCTCCCGCGTCGTGGCTCAGCCTGTCCATCGGGTTTTCTTATGACGAGAATGGGCCGGCTGGCTAGCCCCCAAGCGCGCGGCGAAACAAGCTGCATCCGGCGCTTGTCGCAGCGCTGGGGGCAATCGCCCGAACATCGTTTGACGCCCAAGGAACGGGCGACTAGAGGGAGAATCGATCCGCGCGCATTCGTATGCATAGCTTGCTTTGACGAAGTGCATGGGCGTGTCCGGCCCGGCCTTGTGCCGATGCCAATTCGAAACAGACCAGGAGAATCGCGAGACCATGTCGCTTGCCCTTCCTCTTTCCAGCCAGGGTATTGAAACCTCCGCCACGATCCATGCCAATCTGGGCACGCCGCAACTGGTCGAACATGCGCTGGCGAACGGCGAAGGCCTGCTGGCGAAGCACGGCCCGCTGGTGGTTGAAACCGGCGCGCACACCGGGCGCAGCGCCAAGGACAAGTTCATCGTCCGCGATGCCGAAACCGAAAACACGGTGTGGTGGGGCAAGGTCAACGCCGCGATGGAACCGGCCCATTTTGCCGCGCTGAAGGCCGATTTCCTTGCCGCGCTGAAGGACAAGGGGCAGCTCTATGTGGCCGACCTGTTCGGCGGATCGCAGCCCGAACATCGCGTCAACGTGCGCGTGATCAACGAGCTGGCGTGGCACAATCTGTTCATCCGCACGCTGTTGGTGCGCCCCACGGCAGACCAGCTCGGTGATTTCGCGCCCGAATACACCATCATCGATCTGCCCAGCTTCCGCGCCGATCCGCAGCGCCACGGCTGCCGCAGCGAAACCGTGATCGCGGTCAGCCTCAGCGAGAAGCTGATTCTGATCGGCGGCACCAAATATGCCGGCGAGATGAAGAAGAGTGTGTTCGGCATCCTCAATTACCTGCTGCCGGCCAAGGGCGTGATGCCGATGCATTGCTCCGCCAACATTGGCGCCGATGGCAAGACCGCGGTCTTCTTCGGCCTGTCGGGCACGGGCAAGACCACGCTTTCGGCCGATGCCAGCCGCACGCTGATCGGCGATGACGAGCATGGCTGGTCCGACACTGCCGTGTTCAATTTCGAGGGCGGTTGCTACGCCAAGATGATCCGCCTGTCGCAAGAGGCAGAGCCAGAGATTTACGCCACCACCCGCCGGTTCGGCACTGTGCTCGAAAACGTCGTGATGGATCCTGCCACCCGCGAGCTTGACCTTGACGACAACGCGCTGGCTGAAAACACCCGCGGCGCCTATCCGATCGACTTCATCCCCAATACCTCGGCCGAAAACCTGGGCCCGGTGCCGAGCAACGTGATCATGCTCACCGCCGATGCCTTTGGTGTGCTGCCGCCGATCGCGCGGCTCACGCCCGACCAGGCGATGTATCACTTCCTGTCGGGATATACGGCGAAGGTTGCGGGCACCGAGATCGGCGTGACCGAGCCTGAGGCGACGTTCAGCACCTGTTTCGGTGCGCCGTTCATGCCGCGCCATCCCAGCGTCTATGGCAATCTGCTGAAAGAGCGGATCGCCAAGGGCAATGTCACCTGCTGGCTGGTGAACACCGGCTGGACCGGCGGCAAATACGGGGTCGGTCGCCGCATGCCGATCAAGGCGACACGCGCGCTGCTTAACGCGGCGCTCGACGGCAGCCTCAACCACGCCACCTTCCGCAAGGACCCCAACTTCGGCTTTGAAGTGCCGGTGGCCGTGCCGGGAGTCGACAGCGCGATCCTCGATCCGCGTTCGACCTGGGCGGACAAGGCCGAATACGATCGCACGGCGGAAAAGCTGGTGCGCCTGTTCATCGAGAATTTCGCCCAATTTGCCGATCACGTCGATCAGGGCGTGCGGGAAGCCGCGCCGCAAGGAGCGGTGGCCGCCTGACGCCCGGCATCGGCGAGTGGAGAGGGGGCCTCGTTTCCGGCAAGGAAACGGGGCCTTTTTTCTGTCACATCCTCATGCGAAGTTCAGGGCCTTCGCAATCACAGGAGGACAAGCGCCATGAGTCTGTTCGACGGAGTTCTGCAGAAGATCGCAGGTGCGCCGGATGATGTGAAACATCTGGCCGAGAAAGTGGGCATCGCCCCCGAAATGGCTGAAAAGGCTATCGCTGCGCTGGGCCATGCCCATCAGATGAAGGGTGACACGGTGGAGCTGGCGGCGGCCAATACCGGGCTCGACACAGGCACCTTGGGCCAGATCGTCAACCAGATCGGCGGCGAAGGCTCGCTGATGGAATTCAGCAACATGATCCGCGATAACCCGCAGGCGGCCAGCATCTTCAAGATGCTCGACCGCGATGGCGACGGTAATCCGCTGGATGATCTTGCCGGTATGGCCAAGGGGCTCTTCGGCAAGGAATAGCTCGGGCGGACCGCTATTCTTCCGCGTTGGGCTCCTCGCCGTTGCCGGCGGCCGGGCCCTCGCTTGCGGCCGATGCGCTGCGTAGCAGTTCGAATGCGGCAAAGTCGAACGGCTCTCCTTCGGTCGACTGGCGCAGCGATGTGATCATGTCTTGCGCATATTTGGCGAGGCCACCGCCATGCGGGTCTGCCGCCACCGGTGCCAGGGTTTCGGCAGCCAGGAGGATCTTGCCTTCGCCCGCCTGCATCATCGCCACATTGGTCGCCAGCGAATGATCGAACTGAGCGAGCTGGTAGGCGCGTTCGAGCGCGTGTTTTGCGTTCTCGCTGGGTTCCCTGCCGCGCTCGTTATAGCTGCGATAATAGTAGATCAGCGGCAGTGGGTGATCGTTTTCAATCGCGTTCAACCGGTTGAACGGCTTCATCGCCGTGGCGTAGGCTGCGTCCACATCTTCTGCCTCTCCGGCCTTGGCAAACAGCGCATAGCCTTTCTGGACATAGGCATTCCTGGCTGCAGGATCGATCGCGATCGCACGGTCGGCAGCGGCGATCGCGGCGTCGTGATTGCCTGAATCGAATTCAGCTTCTGCCAGAGCGCTCAGGACGCCGGCATCATCGGGAAAGGCCGCTGCGACCTTGCGCATATCTGCGACCACTTCTGCCGCCTCCTCCTTGTCGACCCCGCGCTTCGAACGGATCACCAGCGGCATGGCCTTGGCTTCGCCTTGCGTGAGAGCCCGCAAGCTGATCGGACCGAGCTGGATCGCACCCGGCGGAATCTTGAATTCATACATGCGCCGCTGCTTGAGGTATTTGTCGAGTTCCTTCTCGAGCGCGGCGAAATCCCCGAAGACCTTCTTCGCCGCTTCGACGGCAGGCGCGCCTCGCGCCAGTTCGAGCCAGTATTGCGAAAGCTGACCTTTGCGGGTCTCCGAAAAAGTGAGGTAATGGAACAGCAGCCAGCTGCGCCCGTAAAAGGCATCGTAGGTAGTGCTCTTGCGTTTCGCATAGAGCTCGTGGTCGAGCAGTTCCGCCACGGAAACGTCGCTCGCATAATAGAGGTCCCCCGCGCGGTGCTGCGCTGGCCGGCCAGTGCGCACCGTGCCGTCGCTGTCGAAGCCGGCAGCGGCGAAAAACTCGGCCGCGCCTTCGCTCATCCAGCGTGGCATGGCGTAGCGCGATGAAGAAATCAGGAAATGGTGCGCATATTCGTGCAGCAGCACCACGGTCGAAAAGCTGGGATAGCCGCTCTCGAAGCGGATATCCTGGACGAACGCGACCGAGCCGCCCGCGCGTGGGACATAGAAGCCGGCAATGGCGCTGTTCTTCACGCCTACCAGCCGGTCGATATCGCGATCATCGCCTACCACATAGATTGTCACCCGGTTCGAAGGACTGGGCTTTTCCAGCTTGCGGCCTGTGGCAATTTCCATCGCCTGGTGGAACCGCTCGAGGTTTTCCGCGAACTTGCGGATGTCCTTCACACTGTCATCGGCATAGATTACGAAATTCTCGCTGGAGGCCTCGTACCAGTCGGCATGGGCTGGCGTTGCCACAAGCAGAGATGAAATCAGCGCGATAGCCCCGGCAACCATCAGCCACATCGTCTTTGTCCCCGCCAGACAAGTAAATCACCATTCGGCGCGATCATAAATGACCGAATAGTTTTTGCCAGCAGGAAGTTACGGGAACATGGCGACTATTTCGAGTCGCTCGCTTCGGACGGCCAGCCCTAAATTTCCGGTCAGGCTTTGGCACCTGCAATGTAACGGTCGACGTTCTTTGCCATCACGTCGAGCGGTGAATTGCCGCCCAGCACCACGGCGTCGTTGAAGGCCTTCAGATCATAGGCCGGGCCCAGCGCGGCCTGTGCCCGGGCGCGCTGGCGCACGATTTCGCTATGGCCGATCTTGTAGCTGCAGGCCTGGCCAGCCCAGCTGCAGTACCGGTCAACCTCGCTTGCCACCTCTTCTTCCTTCGAACCGTTGCGCTCGACAAAGAAGCGCCGCGCCTGTTCGCGGGTCCAGCGCTTGTGGTGGAGCCCGGTGTCGACCACCAGTCGGCAGGCACGGAATGCGAGCGATTGCAGATAACCGAGCCGGCCGACCTTGAATTCGTCATAGGCGCCCAGCTCGTCGGCCAACTGCTCGCCATAGAGCGCCCAGCCTTCGCTGAAGGCGCCGAACGCCAGGATCGAACGGATCAGCGGCAGTCGGTTTGAGAACTCGCCTTCCCACACGTGGCCGGGAATGGCTTCGTGGAAGGTCAGGTCGGCCAGATCATACTTGCGGTGCAGATCGGTGGTGCGCAGGTTGATCCAGAACCGCCCGGGAATCGAACCGTCCTTGCTGCCCGCGCCGCCATAGGCGCCCGGTGCGCCCGGCTCTTCAGCCAGTGGCAGGCGGCGCACTTCCATATTGGGATTGACCAGCGTGTTGAAAGCGCGCGGCATCTGCGCCTTGATCCATTGCAGCCGCTCGTCGATGAAGGCGAAGATCTCCTTGCGCCCCGGATCGCCTTCGGCAAACTTGTAGCGCGGGTCTTCGCTCAAGGCCTGCATCCGCTCGCCGACCGAGCCCTTGGCATAGCCGATTTCCTTGAGGATCGGGTCCATCCGCCCGTGCAGCTCGTCAAGTTCGGCGAGGCCCTGCTGGTGGATCTCGTCAGGCGACATCGACGTGGTGGTGGCAGCCTTCAGCACCCAGGCATACCACTCGTCGCCGCGCGGCTGCGCCCAGATCCCGGCATTGCTGCGGGCCATGCCGCGCAGGCTCTTCAGCTCGGCCAGCTGGCGCTGGAGCGCGGGGACGGCCTTGTCGCGAACGATCGTGCTGAGAGCGGAGCTGGCCGCAGCGGTCGCGAGGCCTTCGGCACGGGCCAGCGGCGCGATGTAGGTGGCTTCGGCATCGGCGATGGAGTGTTCCATCTGCGCAATCGCCTTGTCGAGCAGGAAGTCGGGCGGCACGACACCGATGCTGCGCGCCTGGCGCATCCGCTCAAGCTCGCCGTCGAGCTGCGCGGAAAAGCCGTCCATGCGGGCGACATAGGCATCGAGATCGCTTGCCTCGCGCAGCGGCTGGCTCGAATCCATGAAGCGCGGCATGTCGAGATAGGCGCCGACGTTCTGGATCACGACATAGGGCGTGTTGCGCCAGCTGCCGACCGCCACATCGCCATAGGGCAGGGCAAAGCCTTCGAGTGCGGTGGCGTATGCACTTTCGACCACATCGAAGCCGGTCAGCTGGTCAGGCGTGAGCGTGTCGCGCGGATAGGCGCGCACCGCTGCCAGATCGGCCTGGAGCGAGGCTGCGTAGCGTGCCAGTCCGCCCGGTGACTTGTCGCTGACCCGTGCGCGCAGCGCCGCATGTTCGCCCACGTCGACGCCCAGCCCCGTCGCTCGCTCCGGCTCGTGCGCCAGGAGGTTGTAGGCGACCTTGTCGAGCATCGCGTCGGGCGACAGGCCGGTTCTGGGCAGACTCTGACAGGCTGGCAGCAGGGCAAGGAGCGAAGCGCCACCGAATCCCTTGAGAGCATCGCGGCGGGTGAGGGCAAGTTGAGGCTGGTTCATTGCGCGGGTGTTATCGGGCGCGCGGCGGCTGTCAATCGCCAGTCGACCGGCGTCGGCCCGCTGCGCAAATGCGGTTTCGCGCGCGGCAATTTCGGGCTATCCGCGCCGCGCAAGCGAGAGGGGTGCCCGCAATGAATGCTGTTTTTTCGATCGTGATGCTGGCTGCCGGCGCGCTGATCGTGGGCGCTGTTGTGCTGTGGCGCCGCGGCGCTCCGCCCAAGCAGCCGCTGCTGATGCTGCTGCTGGCGGCAATCGCCATTGCCAATGTCCTGATCTGGACGCTGCCCGATGCGAGCGGCGAAGCGCCGCTCGCCCGGGTGCAGACGCCCGACTAGTCGGGCAGGAACCAGCGGATCGAGCTGGAATAGCTACCGGCCGCAACATTGCCGGACGCGTCGCTTGCAGGATCGAAGCGCGCACGCTGGGTGATGAGGCGGCAGGTTGCTTCGTCCAGCACCGCGTGGCCGGTCGATCGGGTGATGCGGCAGGATGTGACACGGCCATTGGGTGCGATGGCCAGTTCGAAGCGCGCGGTGCCGGTCATTCCGCGGGCGATCCAGCTGCTGCGATAGTCATCTGTGGTGACCCAGCCGCCCGGATCGTTGCGCGGGCTGGCGCCGACCGGCTTTAACAAATCACCGCCAGTTCCGCTGAACCCATCGACGGGCGGCAGCACGATCTTGTCGATTTCATCCTGCTGCGGGGGCAGGGCATCGGTCGAGCCGATCGTGAATTCAGGTCGTGCCGCCT
Source organism: Erythrobacter sp. (assembly GCA_049421965.1). Taxonomy (GTDB): domain Bacteria; phylum Pseudomonadota; class Alphaproteobacteria; order Sphingomonadales; family Sphingomonadaceae; genus Erythrobacter. The sequence goes on along the minus strand of JBMSNZ010000029.1, from coordinate 3,877 downwards.
CGATCCGCCGTGGCGGAGTGTAGACCTGCGTATTTTTGGCGGCGCGTTCGGGCGTCGCCTCGTCTGGCTTGGGCGGCGGTGGCGGGGGAAGCGGCACGTTGACCCCGGTCAGGGGCTTGGGCTGGGTCCGGTTCGCGATCTGCGTCACCGCGAGCCCGGTGATCAGCAATGCGCCCAGCGCGGCGGGAATGATCGTTGCACCGGCAAGGCCTGCCCCGCGATGCTTCAAGCTGGTCTGGTCTGTGAATGCCATAGGCGGCTCCTCTCTTCTTGCGGGGCCGCCGGATGGCTCATGCTCTGTAACGGAGGCGACTCCGCAAACATGATGTTACAACATATCGTAATTTCGACAAGCGGTTTCGCGTTGCGGATCAGGACCTTTGTTGCAGGCGGGAGGGCTAACGCCCCAATCCTACTTGATCGGGCAATCCGGATGCAGGCGGAAATCGAGGTAATTGTCGACCGAGGCCATCAGATCTTCGAGCTCGTTCTCGAAGAAATGGTTGGCACGGGGGATTTCCTCATGGTGGATCGTGATGTGCTTCTGCGTGCGCAACTTGTCGACCAGCTTCTGCACGGCAATCGGCTGCACCACGGTGTCGGCAGCGCCCTGGATGAAGATGCCCGAGGCGGGGCAGGGTGCAAGGAAGCTGAAATCGTACATATTGGCGGGCGGCGCCACCGAGATGAAGCCGCGCACTTCGGGCCGCCGCATCAGCAGCTGCATCCCGATCAGCGCGCCGAAGCTGTAACCCGCGACCCAGGTGTTCTGCGCTTCGGGGTGGATCGACTGGACCCAGTCGAGCGCGGCAGCGGCATCGGACAGCTCGCCGATGCCGTTGTCGAAGCTGCCCTGGCTGCGGCCGACGCCGCGGAAGTTGAAGCGCAGCGTGGCAAAGCCGCGGTCGGCAAAGGTCTTGTACAGGCGCTGCACGATCCGGTCATTCATCGTGCCGCCGCCTTCAGGGTGCGGGTGCAGGATCATCGCCACCGGCGCACGCGGGCGCGGGGGCGGGGAGAAACGACCTTCAAGGCGGCCTTCGGGGCCGGGAAAGATGACTGAGGGCATCGGATATCCTGCCGGAAAATGGTGGGCGTGCTGACCGGGTGGCGCACGCGAAGACGCGGGCTATATAGGGATTGGCGCAAAAATCGCAATTTCTTTGAAGGCCAGTCCCATTCCCGAACGGATCTATCTTGACCATGCGGCGACCAGCCCGCTGCGGCCCGAGGCGAAGGCGGCGATGGACGAGGGCTTCCGCCTGTGGGCCAACCCCTCTTCACCGCATGCCGAAGGGCGCAAGGCGCGAGCTGCGCTGGAAGACGCGCGCGAGCGGATCAAGGCCGCACTTGGCTGGCAGGGCGAGCTGATCTTCACCAGCGGAGCGAGCGAGGCTGTGGCGATCGCGCTCGATCGCGCGCAGGCCGGGGCGCGGCTGGTGAGTGCGGTCGAGCATGACGCGGTGCTGCAAGCGGCGCCGGATGCCGAACGACTGCCGGTAACTGGCGACGGTGCGATCGACCTTGATGCGCTGGCAGAGGCGCTGCAGCGCGAGCGCCCGCTGGTGGCTGTGCAGCAGGTCAATTCGGAAACCGGCAACCGGCAGGATCTGGCGCGCATCGCGGCGCTGGTACGTGGAGCGGGCGGGATGCTGCTGGCCGACTGTGCGCAGGGCGCGGGCAAGCTTGCGTTGCCCGATTGCGACATGGCGGTAATCTCTGCGCACAAGTTTGGCGGGCCGATCGGGATCGGCGCCTTGCTGGTGCGCGATTATGCCCTGCTGCGACCAACCGGCGGGCACGAGCGCGGCTATCGGCGCGGGACCGAGAATTTGCCCGGCGCGCTGGGCATGGCCGCGGCGCTAGCGGCAGCGGGCGATACCTATCTTGCGGCAGATCTGATGGCCCCGCTCGACCAGCTGGCGGACGAAGTGCGTGCCTGCGGCGGTACCTGGCTGGCAGACTGCCTGTCCGATCCCACACCCTACATCCGGGCGATCGCCATGCCCGGCATGAGCGGCACGGCGCAGGTGATGCGGTTCGACATGGCCGGCTTCGCGGTGTCGCAGGGCAGCGCCTGTTCCAGTGGCACCATGAAGACCAGCCATGTGCTGGCCGCGATGGGCATGGCAGACGAACTGTCCGCGCGGGTGATCCGCGTCTCGCCAGGCTGGAACACCACAAGCCACGAGGTCGAACGGTTCTGCGAGACATGGATGGAGTTGGCGAGGGCATGATCTATCTTGACTATCAGGCCACTACCCCGCTTGCGCCCGAAGCGCGCGAAGCGATGCTGCGCTGGCTGGGCGGGGCGGGCAGCGACAGTTTCGGCAATCCGCATTCGCCGCATCGCATGGGGCGGATGGCGGCGGCAGCGGTCGAGCAGGCGCGCGAACAGGTCGCCGCGCTGTTTCCGCCCGGGGGCCGCGTGATCTTCGCCAGCGGGGCGACCGAAGCGATCAACCTCGCGATCCGGGGGTCGGGCGCAGGCGCGGGCGGTGCGATCGCCGTGAGCGCGGTGGAACATGCCGCGGTGCTCGATACCGCGGCGGCGCTGGGCGAGGGGCATGTGCTGGGTGTCGATGGCGCCGGTATATGCGATCCGGCACAGGGCCTGCCCGAAGCCACGCAGCTGGTCTGCGTGATGCAGGTCAACAACGAGATCGGCACGGTGCAGCCGGTCGCGGAGTGGGCGGCGCGCGCCAGCAGCGCAGGGGCGCTGTTCCTGTGCGACGCGGTGCAGGCCTATGGCAAGCTGCCGCTGGCAAGCGCCGACATGATCGCGATCAGCGCGCACAAGATCTACGGGCCCAAGGGCGTGGGTGCGCTGTGGCTTCGCGACGGGCTGCAACTGGCCGAACAGCAGACCGGCGGCGGGCAGGAGGGCGGGCTGCGCTCGGGAACGCTCAGCCCGGCGCTGGTGGCAGGCTTCGGCGCGGCAGCGGCGCTGGCGCAGGCGCGGATGGAGGAAGACGCCGCGCACGTCGAAATGCTTTGGCACCGTGCGCGCGAGCTCTTCTCCGGCTGGGTGATCAACGGCAGTGAGCAGGCGCGCTGGCCGGGCAATCTCAACATCCGCAAGGACGGCCTCGACGTGGCCCGCTTGATGTCAGATTGCCGCACGGTGATGTTCAGCGCGGGCAGCGCCTGCGCCAGCGGATCGGGCCGGCCCAGCCATGTCCTCAAGGCGATCGGGCTGAGCGATAGCCAGGCGAAAAACTCGATCCGGCTCGGCTTCGGGCGCTATACGGTGCTTGACGAGATCGAGCGCGCGGCGCAGGCGATCAATGCGGCCGCACAGGAGCAGGGCGTTTGACGATCAGGGTGCAATTCACCGATTCACGCGGCGATGTGACCGAAGGCAAGGGCGAGCCCGGACAGACTCTGCTCGAACTGGGGCAGGCGCTCGGCCTGCCGCTCGAAGGCACCTGCGAAGGCCAGATGGCCTGCTCTACCTGTCATGTCATCGTGCTTGGAGATTGGTTCGACAGGCTGCCACCCGCATGCGAGGAAGAGGAAGACATGCTCGACTTCGCTGCCGGGGTGCGCCGCACCAGCCGCCTCAGCTGCCAGATCGTGCTGACGCCGGAACTCGACGGCCTCTCGGTTTCGGTGCCTGCCGAAGCGCATGACATGCGGCGGATGTGACGGTCGCGCATTTCCGCATACCGGCAAACACCGCTTTTCTTTGACAAATTCGCGCTCTGCGGCATGATTGGCCGATAACGGTCGCATTTTCCCATTCACAGCGCTGCAGGAGGCAGGCATGCCGATCGTTTGGCTTCGAGAGATCAGTGGTGCTGTTGCGCGGAGCCGGGCCGGACGGTTGCCGGGCGCGGTGCATCGGGCCTAGCCGCAATGGAAAGCGGGCGGGAAT